>JAGOKF010000121.1 GCA_017994695.1 Myxococcota bacterium
CCCGCACCCCAGCCGGTGGCCGCCCCGCGGACCGAGCCCGCCCCTGCACCCCAGCCCGCCCCGGTCGCCCAGGCCCCGGCCGAGAAGGCCCCCGCGCCGGCTCCCCAGGGCGGCGAGGCGAAGAAACCCGACTGCCGGAAGGTCTGCGACCGCTTCGTGCAGGCCGTCGATTCGGAGGGTGCCCGGGAGCCGATCCGGAACATCTGCCTCCGGCGATGCAACGCCAGCGACATGGATTTCTCGGTCTGCGCCTGGAAGGCCCGGACGATGGATGACGTCGTGCGCTGCGGCAAGCTCCCCGAGCCCTGACGCCCCCTTTTCCCCGTCTTCCCCTCTTCCGGCCCCCAGGACGGATCCGACGCGCTCTCCGAACCCGGGAAGGGTATCCGCGGGCTTCGGACGGCCGCGGCCCGACGGGGCGCAAGTGACGGGATTCCTTGTGTTCTATTGGGGTTGTCAGGAGGGGGCGACCGGCGTATCATCCCGCGAACGCTGAATTCGGCTCGATCCGGACGGAGGAGTGATGGGCCACAACGACCCCCGCCAGAAGGTCGGCAGCATCGAGTACCAGAGGGACTACCCGATCCTCTACGTGGACGACGAGGAGCCGAACCTCGTGGTCTTCCGGGGATCCTTCGGGGAGGAGTTCGACCTGGTGACCGCGTCCTCGGGCGAAGCGGCCCTGCGCATCCTGTCCCAGCGCCGCATCGCGGTGCTGCTGGCCGACCACCGCATGCGGGACATGACGGGCATCGAGCTGTGCGAGGCGGTCCGGGAGCGCCATCCCACCGTGCAGCGCATCCTGGTCACCGCCTACTCGGACCAGAAGACGGCCATCGATGCCATCAACCGGGGCGGCGTGTCGCGCTACCTGGCCAAGCCCTGGCGCCTGGAGGAGGTGCGCCAGGTCCTCCACGAGGCCGTGGAGCGGGCCCACCTGGAAAGCACCGTGCGTTCCCTCAGCGCCGAGATCCTGGACCGGGAGCGCTTGGCCACGCTGGCCGCCATGCGGGCGCGCCTGCTCCACGACCTGGCCAACGTGAACATGGCCATCCAGGGGTCCGCCCAGCGCCTCGAGGGCCTGGTTCCCGTCCTGCGGTCCAACCTGGACACGGACCTCTTCCTGCAGGTGCAGGACGCCGTCTCGAACCTGCGCATGGCCGTGGACCACATGACCATGCTACACCAGAAGCGCGAGCAGGCCGCACGCCTCTCCCCCGCCTCCAAGAACTACTGGTCCGTCATGGAAATCCTCGAATCCGTGCGGGAGTTGACCCGCGCCGAGGTCTCCCTCTCGGCCAGGCTCGTCATCCAATGCCCTCAGGACCTGGTGGTCTGGGCGGACCGGACCGACGTGTGCCGGATCCTGATGAACCTGCTGACCAACGCGGCCCATGCCATCGAGTCTACCGGGGTCCGGGACGGGGAAATCCGGGTCCGGGCCGTGGCCGAGGGATCCTCGGTGCTGCTGGAGGTCTCGGACAACGGGCCCGGCGTTCCCCACCGGCTGTCGAAGCGCATTTTCGAGCCTGCCTTCACGACCCGGTCCGACCGGGGAGGGAGCGGCCTGGGGCTGGCCATCTGCCGGGAACTGGCCCTGGCCAACGACGGCACGGTGGATCTGGTGGAGCCCGGGAACAAGACCAAGGAGAACACGGGAGCGACGTTCCAGGTGCGCCTTCCCTCGCGTCCCCAGCGCGGAACCTGACTCCGCCCCACCCCGGCACCCCATCGCTTTCACATCGGAGGTATGACGATGGTGCTGCACCGGTCGATGCACCAGGGACGACCGGAGGCCGAATCCAGGCAGGGTCCGGCCCCAGGAAGGACGACGGAACGGGCCGTCGTCGGTCTGCCTTCCTACAGGGCGTTGCCCGCCTACCCGGCCTCCGACGAGGACGAGACCGGATCGGGCTGGCGCCTGGACCCCCGGCGGGCCGGCCTGACGGCCACGCTGGACGGGGAGGAACGTCCTCTGGGCGTGCTGCGCGTGGACCCTCGCGGCGTGGACCTGGCCGCCCCGGAGGAGGGCCCGCGGCCCGGCAGGACCTACCGCGAGATGCGGCTGGCGTGGGACCGCCGCTTGCTGGACCCGGTGTCCGTGGAGGTTCGCCCCGCCTCGCCGCTGGCCCCCCTGCCTCGCTTCCGTTCGGGGGGGGCCCGCCTGGCGGCGCGCTTCCAGGACCGACCTTCCCTCTCCTTTTCCCGGGACCTGCACGTCCTGCTGGAGGAACTGAGGCGCCGCGGCTGTCTGGCCCCGGCCCTGGCCACACCTCCCGTCGTCGAGTCGGTCACCGACCCCGACCGGGTGCGCGGGGTCCTGGGGGCCCTGCTGGCCGAGGGAGGGACCGGGACGTTGCTGCCTTTCCGGGGACCTCCCGTCCCGGTGGTGCTGGACGCCGTCCGGCCCGGCGACCGGAGACCCGTCCGGCTGCGCCTGCTGGGCTCCCTCCCGACCCGGCCCCGGGTCCTCCGGCTCCAGGGACACGCATCGGTCTACGAGGTGCCCGTGTCCGACCCCCGGATGGACGGGGATTGCCTGGCCATGGCGGTCCCGGACCGGCTGCGGCGCCTGCGGCACCGGGAATCCCGGCGCGTGGCGGCCCCGGAAGGCTGGGAGGTCTTCTTCCGGCATCCCCACTACCCGCAGATCGCCGTTCGGCGCCCCCTCCGGGACGTGTCAGTCCACGGTCTCTCCTTCCGGACCCACCCGGCGGCGGACCTCCTGATTCCCGGCCTGGCGCTGGTCGAGGTGCTGGTGACCCGGGACGGGGAGCCGCGGGCCGCGCTGCCTGCCCGCGTGCGCCGGATGTCCGCCATCGACGGGGGCACCGGGATGGTGGCGGGGATCCGGATGGAGCCGGAGACCGAGGCCGAGGCCCGGGCCTGGCAGGAGGTGGCCCAGGAGGTGATGAACCCTGCCGTGCGCACCCGTGGCACCCCCCCGGACCACACCTGGAACCTCTTTCAGGACTCCGGCTATTTCTCGCTGTCGGGGTGCAGCCCCGAGGACTTCGCCCGGAAACGGAGGGACTTCGCGTCGGCCGTCGCCCGGATGGACCAGGCCCCGGACCTGGGCTGCCAGGCCGTCCTGCCCTCGAGCCGGGGCGCCGAGTGCACCTTCACGATCCACCGGCTCTACGGGGGGACCTACTTCCCAGGCCAGCTGGCCAAGCGGAAGGGGGCCGTCGACGGACTGTCCAGCCGGGAGGTGCTCCGGGCGGTGCACCTGGCGATGTACGAGCATGTCCAGCACGATCCGGACCTGCGCTGGTTCCTGGTCTTCCTGCACGAGTCCACCCGCTGGACCCAGATGGCGTACCGGGACTTCCCGAAGCGCTACATCGCCCGGGGAGACGCCTGGCAGCACCCCTTCGACGCCTGGACGGGATCGACCGCGGAGGGGCCGCCGGTCCCCCCGGGCACCGGCGGCCTCGTCGTCCGTCCCCTGGCGCCTTCCGAGCGCCCCCTGCTGGCCCGGGCCGCGGAGGCCAGCCGATGCGCGGCCTACGTGGACGTCCTGGAACTGGACGAGAGGCGACTGGGCCAGGAGGACCTGATCCGGCGGTGGGCCCGGGCCGGTCTGCTCCGGGAACGGGAGGTCCGGGTCGCCTGCCTCGACGGGGTGCCCCTGGCGGCCTCTCTGCTGGAGTGCGGGGAACCGGGCGCCCACCTCTTCGGGATGTACGACACGGTGCGCCTCTTCGAACTGGCCCCGGGAGGAGCCAGGCATTACGGGGACCTGCTGGCCGATGCCCGGGGCTGGTACCGGTCCAGGGGCCTTCCCTCCTTCGTGTATCTGCGAGAGGATCAGGATCCGGATCACGCACGGGCAGCGGGGCTGAATTTCCTGGGAGGGGCCATCCTGCTGCTGATGTCCAGGCGGATCCTGCCGGAGTTCCTGGAGTGCGTGCGGGAGGTGACCGCGTCCAACACCCTGACCCCGGAGGGAACGAGGCATGCCGAAGCAATCCAGGCCGCATGAAGTCTCCTGTCTGGGCCTCACGTTCATCTACGACTTCATGAAGTCCCGGGGGGTTCCCCGCCGCCGCCTCCAGGAGGGGCTGCCGTACCCCCCGGAGTACCTGGACAACCGCCTGAACTGGATCGACTTCCACACGATGTGCACCATCGAGAAGCGCCTGGAGGAGATCTTCCCGGGCGAGCCGGACATCCACCTGCAGATCGGCCGCACGCTGGGCAGGACGGGCGGTTTCGGGTTCATCCGCGTGCTGATCCGGTCCGTCACCTCGCCGTTCCAAGTCTACGGGCAACTGACCCACATGGTCCCCCGCTTCCTGTTCCCCTTCTGCCATCCCACCTTCGAGCGCCTGGGACCGAACCACATCCGCGGCCACTACCACTTCGACCCCGGCTTCGGCCCCACCCAGCCCTTCATCGACACGGTGCAGGGCATCCTGATGAGCGTTCCCACCCTGATGGGGGCCCCGGAGGCCTCCGTGACCGTCAGCCGGAGTTCCCCCCAGGACGTGATCTACGACATCCGGCTGCAGGAGTGGGTGGGCCCCCTGGAGCGGGTGCGCGGCGTCGTCCGGAACGTGCTCGGCATCTCCCGCATGCACCTGCTGAACCTCCCCGATGCGGCCAGCGAACTGGAGGAGACGAACCGCCTGCTGATGGAGAAGGTGGACGCCCTCACCGAGGCCCAGGACGAGTTGAACCGCAAGGTGCGGGACCTCTCCGTCCTGAACTCCCTGGCCCGGGCCTCGGCCAGCGAACTGGACCTGGAACGCCTGGTGGCCGGCGTCACGGCGGTCCTGTCGGACCAGTTGGGCCAGATCCCCGTGTCGGTCCTCCTGCGCGACTCCGAGACGGGAAACTGGCGCACCGCCGCCTCCAGCCGGATCCTCCCCGGGGAACTGCCCGGGCTGCTGGCCCAGGTGCGGGCCTGGGCAGGCGAGGAGGGCAGGGCCACCGGCGGCGCTCCCTTGCGGCTGACGACCCTGGACCGCTGGGCCGTGCTGCCCTTGCGGAGCAAGGACCTCCTGCTGGGCGCCCTCGCCCTCTCGACGGGGCCGGAGGCGGACTACGACTCGACGCTGCTCGAGGCCATCGCGGACGCCCTGGCCGTGGCGGTGGACAACGCGCTGTCCGTGCAGGTCATCCGGGACCTCCGCGACAACCTGGAACTGCGGGTGAAGGAGCGCACCGCCGAACTGGAGCAGGCCCGGGGCCAGCTGGAGGACACGGTGGCCCGCCTGGAGCGATCGGACCGTGCCCGCCGGGAGTTCTTCACCAACGTCAGCCATGAACTGAAGACCCCCCTGACCCTGATCCTGGCCCCCCTGGACGAACTGGAGGCTCGCCTGCGGGCAAAGGGCGTGGAGGAGGGTCTGGACACGCTGCGGACGATGCGGGACAACGCCCAGTCCCTGCTGCGCATGGTGAACGAGATCCTGGACTTCGCCCGCCTGGACGAGGGGCGCGTCCCCGTGAGCCCCGAGGACCTGGATCTCTCGGCATTCGTCGAGGAGGTCGTCGGGCACCTGCGGCCCCTGGCGGACCGCCGGAACGTGCGCCTGGAGTGCCGCCGCCCGCCGCGGCGGGTCCAGGCCCGGGTGGACCCGAAACTGCTCCGGAGGGCCCTCGTGAACCTGGTGGTGAACGCCATCAAGTACGTGGACCCCCACGACCAGGTCACCGTGCGGCTGGCCACCCGCGGGGACCAGGTGCTGCTGGAAGTCGAGGATACCGGCCCGGGGATCCCCGAACCCGAGCAGCGGCGCATCTTCGAGCGGTTCCAGCGGGCCAGCGACGCCCGGGGGCGCGTGGTGGAGGGCAGCGGCATCGGACTGGCCATGGTGCGGGACATCATGGCTCTCCACGGCGGATCGGTGGAACTGGACAGCCAGGTGGGACGCGGATCGATCTTCCGGCTCCGCCTGTCCCGCCGGTCCGAGGCGATGCCGGCCCGGTCCCAGGAGGCGGGCGGGAAGGCCCCGGCCTCCCTGTCGGAGGTGCTGCTGGACGCCGAGTTCCAGGCCGAGGTGCACGCGCCGGCCGGCGGCGCGACGACGTGTCCCGCCCTGCCGGAGGACCGGTCCGCCGCCGGCCGCGTGCTGCTGGTCGAGGACAATCCCGAGATGCGGGAGTTTCTGTGCCGGATCCTGTCCCGCCGGCACCAGGTGTGGGCCGCCACGGACGGGGTCGAGGGACTGGCCCTGGCCCGCCGGGAACTGCCGGACGTCGTGGTGTCGGACGTGATGATGCCCCGCATGGACGGCTTCGAGATGTGCCGCCGCCTGAAGGGGGACCCGCCCACCCGGGGCATCCCGGTGATCCTGCTCACCGCCCGCCACGGCACCGACGCGGTGGTGGAGGGCCTGCAGGCCGGGGCCGACGACTTCGTCGTGAAGCCCTTCTCCACCCCGGAACTGCTGGCCCGCGTGGACGCCCAGCTCCGCATCCGGTCCCTGACCCTGAGCCTGCTGCGCAGCGAGCAGCAGGCCAGCCTGGGGGTGGTCTCGGCGGGCATCGCCCACGAGGTCCTGAACCCCGTCAACGCCATCGTCAACTCGGTGCCGCCGCTGCGCAAGGCCATCGCACGCCTGGCGAAGGGAGGGAGCAGGACCGCGGACGACGTGGTGGTCTGCGAGGCCCTGCTGGGCGCCGTGGAGCAGTCCGGCGAGCGGATCCATCGCATCGTGGAGGCCTTCCGCAGCGTGACCCGCCCCGGGGGGGAGCAGCCGGCGCTGCAGGTGGCGCGGCCCGGGGAGGTGGTGGATGCCGTGCTCCAGATGCTGCGCTACCGCCTGGACGCCGACAGCCGGATCCGGGTGCACCGGCGCTACGGCTGGGACGAGCCCATGCTGTGCTACCCCGAACTGCTGGGCCAGGTGGTGATGAACCTGGCGGGGAACGCCCTGGACGCCCTCGGTTCCTCCGGGGGCAACCTCTGGATCTCCACCGAGCGGTCCGGGGACCAGGTGCGCATCAGGGTCCGGGACGACGGGCCGGGGATCCCTCCCGAGGTCCGCGAGCGCATCTTCACCCCGTTCTTCACCACGAAGCCCCCGGGATCCGGGACGGGCCTGGGCCTCTCGATCTCCCGGGAGATCATGGCCCTCCACCGGGGGACGCTGGACCTTTCCCCGGCGGCAGGTCGGGGTACCGAGTTCGTGGCCACCCTGCCGTATTACCCGCCCGAGGCAGGGGACTCGGAGGCTTCCGAGGCCGGGCCGGGAGGTGGCCGATGACGCCGGACGTCCTGGGGATCCTGCGGGACCTGTCGACGCGGGACGGCGGGGTGGATGCCGGGTACGCCCCGGTGGTCCTGGATATGTCGGAACCGGAGGCCGCCGCGGTCCTGGGCGACCTGCTGCGATCCGGCCGGGTTGCCAGCGTCCGGGACACGCTCCGGGACCAGATTGCCGACCTGGCCGAGTCCCGGGACCCCCGGCGGAAGTTCACCGCGGCGGACCGCGAGGAGGCGGTGGCGCGGTGGCTGGACGGCCGAGCGCCGGAGGCCTGCGGCACCTTCGTCTTCTACCCCTGGTCCGGCGTCCTGGTGCACCTGCTGCCCCGGGACGACTTCGCGGAACTCCGGACGAACCGGAACCGCTACAAGATCGATGCCCGCGAGCAGGCCCGCCTGGGCCGTGCCCGCATCGGCATCATCGGGCAGTCGGTGGGGAACGCCGTGGCCCTGACCCTGGCCCTGGAGGGCATCGGAGGCCAGTTGCGACTGGCCGACCCGGACAGCCTGGGAGTCTCGAACCTCAACCGCCTCCGGGCCGGCGTGGTGGACCTGGGGATCAACAAGGCGGTGCTGGCCGCCCGGCAGGTGGCCGAGGTGAACCCCTTCCTGGCCGTGCGTGTCTTCCCGATGCGCATCGACGAGGACACGCTGGAGGCCTTCCTGCTCGAGGGCGGGCCCCTGGACCTGCTCTTCGACGAGTGCGACGACCTGCACACGAAGGTCCGGTGCCGCGAGCGGGCCCGGGAACTGGGGATCCCGGTGCTGATGTCCACCGACGACCGGGGACTCGTGGACGTGGAGCGCTTCGACCTGGAGCCGTCCAGGCCCCTGTTCCACGGCCTGGCGGGGGACCTGGACGCGAGGTCCATGAAGGGCCTCCAGGGATCCGACAAGGTCCCCTACGTGCTGCGCATCCTGGGGGAGGGCAACCTCTCGCCCCGGCTGCTGGCGTCCCTGGTGGAGATCGACGAGACCCTGTGCTCCTTCCCGCAACTGGCCTCGGAGGTCATGCTGGGGGGCGCCGAGGCCGCCCACGTGGCCCGGAAGGTGCTGCTGGGCGACCTGCGGGGGTCGGGGCGCTGGTACGTGGACCTGGACGAGCTGGTGCGGGACGGGACCGGCGTGGAGGTGCCCCGGGAGGCCGCCCCCCTGGGACCGGTGGCCTGCGCCGAGGCCCTGGAGGCTCCCTCGGTGGGCCCCCTGGTGCGGGCCAGGACCCTCTCGGACGAGGTGGTTCGGTCCCTGGTGTCCCGGGCCATCCTGGCCCCCTCGCCCCACAACGGGCAGGCCTGGCGCTTCCGGTTCCGGAACGGACGCCTGCAGTGCCTGCGGGACGAGTCCCGGTCGGGAGGCATCATGGACTTCGGCCACGGCGCGGCCCACCTGGCCCTGGGGGCCGCGGCCGAGAACGTCGTCGAGGCGGCGGCGGGCATGGGCTTCGAGGCGGAGGTGTTCCCCTTCCCGGATCCCTCGGATCCCCTGCTGGCCTGCGAGATCGCCTTCGAGCCTCGCCGCTCGGCCGTCGAGTCGCCGCGCCTCCGGGCCATCCCGGAGAGGGCCACGAACCGGCGCCGGGGGCCCCGGATCCCCCTGGACC
>JAGOKF010000029.1 GCA_017994695.1 Myxococcota bacterium
CGGAGCCCAGCTCAGGCCCGCAGGGACTGCCCCCAGGAGGCCGCATGAACGTCGGCGTCGACTCCCCCCTTGACCGGCGGGCGTCGTCAGGTACAAACTTGTGTCCAGGGAACCGGGTGCGGTACACAAGGAGATGATCTCTTCGGGCCCGGAGCCTCGCGTGGCATGGCACGCCCTCGAGCGGGAGGAGGTCCTGGCCCGACTCGAGGCCACGACGAACGGCCTCGACCCCCGGGAGGTGCAGGCAAGACTGGCCCTGCACGGCGAGAACGCGCTGCCGACCCGGAAGCCGCCGACGCTCTGGGGCATCTTCCTGCACCAGTTCAAGAGCCCGCTGATCTACATCCTGCTGGCGGCGGCCGCTGTCTCCCTGGCCCTTTCGGAATTCACCGACGCGGCGTTCATCTTCGTCGTGCTGCTGATCAACGCCGTCCTGGGCACCATCCAGGAATGGAACGCCGAACGCAGCGCGGCGGCCCTCCAGGCCATGATCCAGGTCGTGGCCCGGGTGCGGCGGGGGGGGCAGGACAGCGTCGTGCCGGCCCGGCAGCTCGTCCAGGGCGACCTGGTGGTGCTCGAGTCCGGCGACCGCGTTCCGGCGGACCTGAGACTCCTGGAGGTCAACAACCTGACCATCGACGAGTCCTTCCTGACGGGAGAGAACATCGCGCCGACCAAGCACATCGATGTGCTCCCCGAAGAGAGTCCGGTCGGTGACCGGGGGAACATGGCCTTCGCGGGATCGATGGTGATGAGCGGGCGCGGCGTGGGGGTCGTGGTCGCCACGGGCACGGCCACCCAGGTGGGGCAGATCGCATCGACGGTGGCCTTCGCGACCCCGGCCAAGCCGCCCCTTCTGCAACGCATGGAGAAATTCGCCCACCAGATCAGCCTGTTCGTCGGCGGGGCCGTCCTGCTGCTCTCGATGGTCGGCCTGCTGCGGGGGATGGCCCCGATCGAGGTCTTCTTCCTGGCGGTGGCCCTGGCGGTTTCGGCCATCCCCGAGGGCCTCCCGGTGGCCATCACGGTGGCCCTGTCCATCGCCGTGCGACGAATGGCCCACCGCAACGTCATCGTCCGGAAGATGCCGGCGGTCGAGGGTCTCGGGAGCTGCACGTGCATCGCCAGCGACAAGACCGGCACCCTGACCGTGAACCGGCAGACCGTGAAGGCCGTCTCGCTGTTCGGCATCGGCCGTCTTCCGGTCCAGGGCGAGGGACTGGACCCCGCCGGCGCGATCGGCACGGAAGGGGTCCCTCTGCCCGATGCACACCGGGGACTCCTCCGGGAGTTCGCGACCGCCGGGGCGCTGTGCAACGAGGGACACTGGTCCCTCGGCGAGGACGGTCGATGGCAGTCCCGGGGCGATGCGATGGATGTCGCCCTGCTGGTCCTCGCGGCCAAGGCAGGCGTCGATCCCGCGGAACTGCGGGCCGGAATCGAGAAGGTGGGCGAGATCCCGTACGAGTCCGAGCGGAAATACGCCGCGAGTTTCCACCGCGACTCCGGCCGGATCCGGGTCTTCGTCAAGGGTGCCCTGGAAACCGTCCTGGGCTTCTGCGACCGGGTGCGCACCCCCGAGGGGGACATCCCGCTGGACAGGGACGCCGTGGAGCAGGAAGCCCTGGCCCTGGCCGCCGAGGGATACCGCGTGCTCGCGGTGGCGTCGGGAGAGGCCCCGGACGTGCCCTCCTCGCCGGCCCGGGAAGGCGATCTGCCCCGGATGGCCCTGCTGGGACTCGCGGGATTCCTGGATCCGATCCGCCCGGAGGCCAGGACGGCGGTCGCCCGGTGCCAGGGAGCGGGGATCCGGGTGGTCATGGTCACGGGGGACCATCCCTCCACTGCGTTCGCCATCGCCAGGGACCTGAACATCGCCCAGGACCCGTCGGAGGTCATGACAGGGACGGAACTGGCGGGCATGAAGGGCGGGGGCGACTCGTTGGTCCGGGCCGTGGCTCGGACACGGGTCTTTGCAAGGGTCTCGCCGATCCAGAAACTCGAGATCGTCGAGGCCCTCATCGCCGAAGGGCACTTCGTCGCGGTGACCGGAGACGGCGTGAACGACGCCCCCGCCCTGAAGAAGGCCAACGTGGGCATTGCCATGGGATCGGGGACCGACGTGGCCAAGGACACGGCGTCCCTGGTCATCACGGACGACAACTTCGCGTCGATCGAGGCCGGCGTCGAGGAGGGGCGGTTCGCCTACGACAATGTCCGCAAGGTGACCTACCTGCTGATTTCGTGCGGCCTGGCCGAGGTGCTGCTGTTCTTCGCTTCGATCCTCGGGGGGCTGCCGATCCCACTGACCGCGGTGCAGCTGCTCTGGCTCAACCTGGTGACCAACGGCATCCAGGACGTGGCGCTGGCCTTCGAAGGGGGCGAGCCGGGAGCCATGCGGCGCCCGCCGCGGAAACCGGGCGAAGGGATGTTCGACCGGCAGATGATCCTGCAGACGCTGGTCTCCGGTCTCGCGATGGCGGTTCTGTGTCTTGGGGCCTGGTACTGGCTCCTCGGTACCGGGCTGCCGGAGGCCGAGGCGCGAAACCTGCTGCTCCTGCTGTTCGTGTTCTGCCAGAACGTCCACGTCTTCAACTGCCGTTCCGAAACCACCTCGGCATTCCGGGTTCCCATCCGCCGCAACCATCTCCTCTTCTTTGGCGTGATCGCCGCCCAGGGGATCCACCTGCTGGCCATGAGCCTGCCCTCGATGCAGAGGGTCCTGGGAACCACGGCGGTCCGCCTGGACCAGTGGTTTGCGATGCTGGCGCTGGCCTTGGGAATGCTGGTGGTGATGGAGGCGTTCAAGGCCCTGCGGCGGGATCGGAACCGCGGCGTCCAGGGCAAGCCTGCGTGACCGGAGGGGGTCGAGGGGATCCGTTTCTGGAACATCGGAGACGGAACGACCCCTGTCCTGGAGGCAGGGGGAACGTGATCAACGGGGCTTTCTGCTGGAGCGGGAGACGGGATTCGAACCCGCGACGTCAACCTTGGCAAGGTTGCACTCTACCACTGAGTTACTCCCGCCGGGTTTTCAACAGAACCGGAGCGGATTCTAGCCGGCGACCTCTCCGTGTCAAGGGGAAAATGCAGGGGCGCCTTGCCAGCGGCGCCGATTTCCGGTAAGTTCCGCGGCGATGACGGACCCGACGACACCCGATTCCCCCGTTCCCACCTTCGAGCCGCTGGGCCTGGATCCCGCGGTCCTCCAGGGGGTCCGGGACGCGGGCTACACCCATCCCCTGCCGGTCCAGGCCGAGTCCTTTCCCGCTGCCAGGGCGGGACGACACGTGGTGGTGCAGTCCCGCACCGGCAGCGGCAAGACGGCGGCCTTCGTGCTGCCGCTGCTGCACCGGATCGACTTCTCCTGCCGGAAGCCCCAGGTGCTGGTCCTGGCCCCGACCCGGGAACTGGCCCTCCAGGTCCACGAGGAGTTCCAGCGCCTGGGAAGGCACTGCGGGCTGCTGTCGGTCTGCATCTACGGCGGGACCCGCTACCAGGAGCAACTGGATGCCCTGAAGACCGGGGTCCAGGTCGTGGTGGGCACCCCCGGACGGGTGCTGGACCACCAGCGGCGAGGCACCTTCCACACCTCCGACATCGGGGCGCTGGTGCTGGACGAGGCCGACGAGATGCTGTCGGCTGGCTTCTACGAGGACATCCGGAAGGTGCTGGCGGCCCTGCCAAGGCTCCGGCAGGTGCTGCTGTTCAGCGCCACGCTGCCGGAGCACCTGATGCAGTTGATCGGCCGATTCATGCCCGGTGCGGTGCGGCTGGACCTCTCCCAGGACCGGGTGGACGTGGACCGCATCGAGAACGTCGGCTACGCGGTGGACCCGACGGGGAGCAAGCTCCGGACCCTCCTGGCGGTCCTGGAGGCCGAGGATCCCCGGGCGGCCATCGTGTTCTGCAACACCCGGGCGGAAACGGAGCGCGTGACGGCCTACCTGCGCCGCCGGGGATTCGACGCCGCGCTGCTGAACAGCGACCTCAGCCAGACCGACCGGGAGCGGGTGATGGCCCGGATGAAGTCGGGACAGCAGCGCCTGCTGGTGGCGACCGACATCGCGGCCCGGGGCATCGACATCTCGTTCCTGCCCTGCGTGATCCACTTCGACCTGCCCCAGGACGTGCAGCAGTACATCCACCGGACCGGTCGGACGGGGCGGGTGGACCGCATGGGGCGCGCGATCTCCCTGCTGACCATCACCGACACCCAGTCCTTGCGGCGACTGGAGTGGACCTACGGGATTCGCCTGAAGATGCTGGAGACCCCCAGCCGGGAGGAGACGCTGAAGATGCTGGCGGAACGCCGTGTCCGGGAATTGAAGGAGATGATCGAGGCCGGCCGGGTCATCCCCGAGGAGTTCCTGGCGATCGCCCGGGAGATCCTGGAGGATCCCGATGCCCCGCGACTGGTCGCGTCCCTGGTGGATGCCTGGCTGACGCCGGCCTCGGAGGAGCCCCGCCGCCAGGAGCCCCCCGAGCCGCCCCGGCGCGATCCCTCCCCGAAGCCCCGGCACCGCCGCTGATTGGGGGACAGTCACCTTGTTACCCATCCTTACCCATTGAAAGCAAAGCGGTTTTCGCGGAATGAAAGATGACTGTCCCCTTTTCAGGGTGCGGCGACCGGAATAGACTCCGGGGCTCGGGAGGGCCTCCATGCGACTGCTCGACGCCCGAACCACCCGGGAACTGGACCGGGAAGCCATCCAGGACCGGGGCATCCCGGGAACGGAACTGATGGAACGGGCGGGAACGGCGGTGGCCGAGGCGGTCCGGGAGGTCGCCCGGCCGGGACGTCCGGTCCTGATCCTCTGCGGCCCGGGCAACAACGGCGGGGACGGCCTGGTGGCGGCGCGCCTGCTGTCTGCCTGGGGCGTCCCGGTCCGGGTGGCCCTGATCGCCCGGAGGAAGGACCTCCAGGGGGATGCCCGGATCCAGATGGAGTCCCTGGAAGGAACTTCCGTCAATGTGCTGGAATGCCCCGACGGTGTGCCCGAGTCCTTCTGGGACCGGGAGGCCGGAGCGGTGGTCGATGCCCTCTTCGGCACCGGGCTGAGCCGCCCCCTGCAGGGCCCTTTCCAGGACGCGGTGGAGCGGTCCTCGGCCCTCCCCTGCCCCCGGATCGCGGTGGATATCCCGTCGGGCGTGGACTCGGACCACGGACGGGTCCCCGGGCCGGCCTTCCAGGCGGACGTCACGGTCACCTTCGAGACCTGCAAGGTGGGGCACTTCGCCTGGCCCGGCCGCTCCCGGTGCGGCACCGTGCGGGTCGCTCCCATCGGGATCCCGGCCGACCTGGTGGCCCGGGCTCCGGGGGTGCTGCTGGTGGGCCCCTCGGAGGCTGCCCAGGCCTTCCCCCCCAGGGATCCCGGGGCCTTCAAGAACCGCTTCGGCCACCTGCTGGTCCTGGGGGGCCTCCGGGGCAAGGTGGGGGCGGTGCTTCTGGCCGGCCGGGCCGCCCTCCGGGCCGGCGCGGGACTGGTCACGCTGGCCGTGGAGACCCGGGCCGCGGACGTCCTGGAAGGCAGGGTCCCGGACCTGATGGTCGAGGTCGCGATGAAGACGTCGGGCGACTGGATCGAGCCGGCGGTGGCCGATTTCCAGGGTCTCCTTCGCTCGTTCGGCGCCGCCGTGGCGGGACCCGGCCTGGGCACCCGACCGGGGACGGCCTCCCTCCTCCGGGAATGCCTGTCTTCCCCGGTGCCCCTGGTGCTGGACGCGGACGCGCTGAACGTGCTGGCCGCCGACCCGGACCTCCGACCGGCAGATCGCTGCGTTGCGACTCCCCACCCCGGAGAGGCCGGCCGCCTGCTCGGCGTCCCCACCGCCACGGTCCAGGAGGACCGCATGGAGGCCGCGGACGCCCTCACCCGTCGCCTGGGTTGCGTCGTGGTCCTGAAGGGGGCATCCTCGGTCGTCGCCGCTCCCGACGGTCGCCGGGCCATCGTCCCCACGGGGGGACCGGGACTGGCGGTCGCCGGGACCGGCGACGTCCTATCGGGAATCCTCGGGGCCCTGCTGGCCCGGGGCATGGACCCCTTCGAGGCGGCCTGCGCCGGATCCTTCCTCCACGGCCGGGCCGGGGACCTGGCCACCGGGGACCTGACCGAGTGGGGAGTCCTGGCATCGGACGTGGTGGACCGGATCCCGGCCGCCATCGCCTCGGCCCGCCGGGAGGCTTCGAGGGAGCAGGAGCCATGACGCGGCCCCGGGCACTGCTGGAGACGATGCGCCCGGCCCAGTGGGTCAAGAACGTCTTCGTGGCGGCCCCGGCCGTCTTCGCCAGGTCCCACAGCCTGGGGCACCCGGAGGTCTTCGCCCGGGCCCTGCTGGCCACCGCCGTCTTCATCCTGCTGTCCGGCGCCGTCTACGTGATGAACGACGTGCTGGATGTCGAAAAGGACCGCCGCCATCCCGTCAAGCGCCATCGGCCCATCGCCTCGGGACGACTCCCGGTGGACCAGGCCGTCGCCGGCGGGCTGATCTGCCTGGCCGCCTCCTGGGCCGCCGGCTACGCCCTGGGCCCGGGATTCCTGCTGACCTCCCTGGCCTACCTGGTGCTGAACGTCGCCTACAGCATGTCCCTGAAGCACGTCGCCTACCTCGACGTCCTCTCCATCGCCCTGGGCTTCCTGCTCCGGGTGCTGGCCGGGTCCTTCGCCATCGGACTGGCCTTCCACGAGGTCTCGGTCTTCCTGCTCCTGTGCACGTTCCTGGTGGCCCTCTACCTGGCCCTGGGCAAGCGTCGCCACGAACTCGTCTCCCTGGGAAACGGGGTGGACGAGTCCTCCCGGCCCGCCCTCCGGCAGTATCGCCTGCACCACCTGGATCTCGCCCTCTCGGTGCTGGCAGGGGTCACCCTGGCGGTCTATGGCCTCTACACCGTGGCGCCCCAGACCCGGGAGTACTTCGGCCATGCCCGCCTGGCCTGGACGATCCCCTTCGTCGCCTTCGGGCTCCTGCGCTTCCTGGTGCTGCTGAAGCGGTCGGGAGAGTCGCGCAGCCCGACCGACGTGATGATCCGGGATCCCTGGTTCCTGGTGAATGGAATCGGGTACGGCGTGACGGCCGCACTCGTGATCTACCTCGCCTGAAAGGGGTGGGAAGGCCATGCGCCGTTGTCGCACGCCTCGAGTCTTCCGGATTCCCCGGGAAATCCTGCTGGTCCTGGCGACCGTCGGAACCGCCTGCGCCTCGGCCCCGAAGACCCAGGCCGACCGGGTCCGGGAAATGCTGGAAGCACTGGCTGAGTCCCACCAGAGGGACCCGGTCTTCGTGGTCCGGTGGAATCCCGTGCCCTGCGAGTGCCCCGAGTGGGAGGTTCGGCTGGAGGGGTCGTGGCATCGCGCCTTCCTGGAGCCTTCCGGCGACCCGGTGGACGCCCTCCGGAAGGAACTCCAGGACCCCGAAGGAAATCCACTGCCCAGGACCGCCCGTGTCCTCGGAAAACTGTCCACGGGCACCCGGGTGTCCCCGAACCGCACCCAGTGCCTGGTGCTGAAGGTCTTCGCGTCCTGCCAGGAGGCGGAATGCGAACCCGCGCCATGAGGAAGCGGCCCCGCCGGAAGGCCGCCGGGAGGACATCATGGACCGACTGATCGAGTGCGTTCCGAACTTCAGCGAGGGCCGGGACCGGGGCATCATCGACGCCATCACCGCCGCGATGGAACGCGCGGGGGCCAAGGTGCTGGACGTCGAGATGGGGGCCGCGGCGAACCGCACCGTGGTGACGCTCGCCGGGACCCCGGAAACGGTCGTCGAGGCGGCGTTCGAGGGGATCCGGACGGCCGCCGAGCGGATCGACATGTCCCGCCATCACGGAGAGCACCCCCGACTGGGAGCCACCGACGTCTGTCCGCTGGTGCCGCTGCGGGGGGTCACCCTGGAGGAGTGCGCGGCCCTCGCCCGGTCCCTCGGGGAGCGGGTGGGCCGGGAACTGGGCATCCCGGTCTTCCTCTACGAGGCCGCCGCCAGCCGCCCGGAACGGGCCAGCCTGGCGGCCATCCGCCAGGGGGAGTACGAGGGTCTGGAGGCCCGGCTGAAGGACCCCGACTGGCAGCCCGACTTCGGCCCGGCCCGCTTCCTGCCCCGGACCGGCGCCGTGGTGATCGGGGCCCGGCCGATCCTGATCGCGTACAACGTCAACCTGAACACCCGGGACCGGACCCTCGCCAGCCGCATCGCCGTCCGCATCCGGGAGGCCGGCGGCATCGCCCGGGGAACGGACGGGGAGCGCCTGCTGGACCCCGAGGGGCGTCCCGTGAAGGTGCCGGGGACCCTCCGGGCGGTCCGGGCCGTCGGGTGGGTGATCGACGAGTACGGCATCGCCCAGGTCAGCGTGAACCTGCTGGACCACCGGGTCACCCCCCTCCACGAGGTCTACGAGGAGGTCCGTCGCCAGGCCGCCGCCCTGGGAGTGATGGTGACCGGCAGCGAGGTGGTGGGACTGCTGCCGCTGGAGGCGCTGCTCGAGGCCGGGAGGCACTTCCTGGAACAGCAGGGCGCATGCCCGGAGGCGCCGGAACCGGAACTGGTCCACATCGCGGTCCGGTCCCTGGGACTCCACGACGCCCGGCCCTTCGATCCCCAGCGCAAGGTGATCGAGTACCGGGTCCGGGAGGGGGACCAGCGGCTCACGGACCTCCCGGTGACGGAGTTCGTGCACCGGGTCTCTGGGGATGCTCCCACCCCGGGAGGAGGATCGGTCGCGGCCCTCTCCGGCGCCCTCGGGTCGGCCCTGGTGGCGATGGTCGGAAACCTGACCTGGCGCAGGCCCGAACGCAAGGAGGATCGGGCTGCCCTGGGCGGGCTCGCCCGGGAGGCCCAGGACCTGAAGGAACGGCTGCTTCGGGGCGTCCACGACGACAGCGCGGCCTTCGACGCCATCCTGGCGGCCCGGCGGCTCCCCCAGGGCACCGACGCCGAGAAGGCCGCCCGAGCCGAGGCGATCCGCCGGGCCGAGCAGCGGGCGGTCGAGGTCCCCTGGGAAACCCTCCAGGCCGCGGCCCGGGTGGCGGAACTGGCCGCCCAGGCCGTCGCCGTGGGCTACGAGCAGTGCCGGTCCGACGCGGGAGCCGCGGCGGCGATGGCCGTCGCGGCGGCCGAGGGGGCGGCCCTGAACGTCCGGATCAACCTGGTGGGCCGGACCGACCCCGAGGCCGAGTCCCTCCGCGGCCAGGCGACGGAAGCCCTGGCCAGGGCCAGGGAGGCCGGACGCTCGGCCCTGTCGGCCCTGGACGCGACCCTCTGATTTCCTTGCAGTCCGTGGTCACAACGCGCGGGTCCGGCCGTCCTCCTCCCGGAGGGCCTCGCCGTTCCCGTCGGTTCCCCTTCCGCCCTCGGTGGTCACGGACCAGGGCCGGGCCAGGAACGCCTCCCCTGCCTCGGGGGACTCCAGGACCAGCCTTCCCCGGAAGGTCAGTTCCAGGCGCGAGGATTCCGCGTCGAAGATCAGCGTGTCCAGCGCCACCGGGACCTCCCGGGCCTCGGTTCCCTCGCCGATCACGACCCGAGGCCGGACCCCGGGCAGATTGAAGGACAGGTACCCGCCGGGGGTCAGGTTCCGGAGCAGGAACACCTCGTCCCCCTCCAGGCGCGGGAAGACCAGGCCGGGAGCGCCGCACTGGAAGAACTCCGGGGCCAGCAGCGGCGGTTCGTAGGTCCGCAGCATCTCGATCGCCTGGGCATCCGCCTGGGGGTCCAGGGCATCGGCCTGGGCCCGCACCAGGTCCCGCACCCTCGGCGCGTCCCAGGGCGGCACCCCGGCATAGGCCGCCCGGGGATACCACGCCCGGCCATAGGGGCTCAGGATCGCCGCCCAGGGAACCGTGTCAGGCGCCCCCATGTCCTGGACCAGCGTCCCAGGCGTCAGCAGCCGCTCCGGGTCCTCGATCTGCGGCAGCGGCAGCCCGTCCAGGCCCTCGGGGGAGTTCTGGACACAGTAGCCCCGCCCGAAGGGATTCGTCGGGCAGGGGATGTCCATCACGGTGTCCGTGCCCGGCACGCGGAACCGCGCGGTGCCTCCGTAGGCCATCGTCGGGGTCACCGGGACCTTGCGCACGGGATCGGGGTCCGTGAAGCGCGGCAGGTCCTCCACCGGCTTCTTCAGCGACGGGTTGGCGGGACCCCGGTACACCGCCTGCCGGGGCCCGAAGATTCGCAGCACCCTGCGGTGGCGCCCGATGCCCACCTCGACGTCGAAGGACGGCACGGCCTTCCCCTCGGGAGCATGGGCGGTGGCCAGCACCACCACGTCCGCCCGGTCCTTCCGGAAGACCAGGTCCGACTCGGCCCGCAGGGGGACCACGGCAGGGTCCTCGCCTTCCCAGGGGACGTCCGCCTCCCGGATCGCCGCCGGTTCCGCATCGGGCCGGGGAATGCGGTCCTCGCCGACCCGG
Source organism: Myxococcota bacterium (assembly GCA_017994695.1). Lineage (GTDB taxonomy): Bacteria > Myxococcota_A > UBA9042 > DTJE01 > DTJE01 > JAGOKF01. The sequence goes on from JAGOKF010000029.1 coordinate 10,404, forward strand.
AACGCGGCCTTCGCGATCACCACCCCGAGGGGAGCCCCATCCAGGTCCACCGCACAGAACCGGAAGGTCGTCCAGTCCACCGATTCCTCCGTTCCCGACCTCCCGCGACCGTCAGTTGATGTTCACCACCGACCCCTTGATCGTCATCGACGACGACGACTTGATGTCCGCGGTGGCCGACGACTCCACCTTCATCGCGCTCCCGGACTTGATGGTGGTGGTGCTGGAGGACTGGGTGACCAGCGTCTTGCAGTCGATCTTCACCTCGCCGTTGGGGGCGGAAATCAGCACGTTCCCCTTGGCGCTCTTCACCTCGATCCGCTGGTTCGTCGAGTCGATCAGGACGTAGTTCTCCTGCTTCCGGTCGTAGATCTCGATCTTCTCGGCTCCGCTGGAATGGTCCAGCACGATGAAGTGCCCGTCCCGGGACTTGTGCCCCTTGGCCGCGTTGCCCTTCCCGATCTTGGTCTGCAGCACGATGCGTTCCTTGCCCTCCTCGTCCACGAACTGGATCACGTGCCCGGACCGGCTGAAGAACGTGCGGAAGTTGTTCTTGCCGCCCTGGCTCTTGTTGTCGTGGATGGCCTTGTCCACGGGGCTCCAGAGGGACCCCAGGACGAAGGGGCGCCGCAGGTCGCCGTGCTCGAAGGCGACCAGCACCTCGTCGTCCACCTCGGGAAGGCAGAAGAAGCCCCGGTCCGGCCCGGCCATCGGCGTCGCGATGCGGCACCAGGACGACAGGAAATCCTCCTTGTCCGGGGCGTTGGTGTAGGACCCCTTCTCCCGGACCCAGGGGAACTTCACCTTGACCCGGTAGAGTCCCTCCGGGTCCTTGTTGTCCACGACGATGCCGATGACGACCCCGTAGATCCGGTTGACCGGAGGTGCGGAGGAGACCGGGTCCATGAACGACCTCCTGCATGGCCAGCGACAAGCGGCATGATAGCGTCAGATGGGGACTCTTGTCCATTGCCCCTCCTGTTCCCACCGCCCCTTCCGCGCTAGAGTCCGGCGGTGCCTGAAGGAGGAAGGCGATGACGCGACCGGACCGCAACGCCCTGGGATGGGCCCTCGTCTGGCTGGGACTGGCCTGCACGGCGGGATGCGCCGCGCAGACGAAGGACCTCGTCTGCGAGCCCGACGCCTCCGTCCCCTGCACCGGCCCCGACGGGTGCGCGGGCCTGCAGCGCTGCCGGCACGACGGACAGGGCTTCTACGGCGAATGCCAGTGCGGCGGCGGGGACGTCGTGCAGATCTGCTCCCCGGGGGAATGGACCCCCTGCCGGGGGGACGACCAGTGCCCCGCCCGGCAGCGGTGCAACGACCTCGGGACCGGCTTCGGCCCGTGCGTCTGCCTGTCGGACCTCGACGACGGACCCGCGGACGCGGCGGAACCCGACGTGCAGGAACCGCCGGACGTCCCGCCGGAAACCGTCGAGGATGCCCCCCCGATCGAGGATGCCGGGCCCGACCTGCCACCGCCCCGCCAGGAACCCCGGGCGCGGATCCTCTACGACCACCGGTCCACCCCCATCGAGGGCTTCTTCCCGTGGGATCTCCACCTGGACCCCGACGGGGCGATCCGGGTGGACGAGGCCGACCGGTCCAACGCGAACCTCCCCCTGATGGCCGAGGGCCCCTACCCGCCCCGGCTGGCGGTCGTCCACGGCTTCGCGACCTACGCCCCCATCGCCTTCCAGGCCAGCGTGCCCCTGGATCCCTCCTCCCTCCCGGGGTCCCTCGAGGACTCGGTCGCCCCGGACGCCTCGGTGCGCCTCTATGCCCTGGACGATGCCGGGCGCCCCGCGACCCGGGTGCCATTCCTGTCCGCCTGGCTTCCCTACCCCGACGACGAGGCCTGGGTGGTGCGCCTGCTGCCGGCCCGTCCGCTTCCGGGGAAGCGCTACCTGGTCGCGGTCACCGGGGCCCTGAAGGCCGCCGACGGCACGCCCCTGGAGCCCGCCAACGGCTTCCTGCACGTCCTGGGCACGGAGCCCATCCCCGCCGACACCCCCCCTTCCCGCCGGACCCTCATCGAGGAGGAACGCGCCCGGATCCTGCCGGCGCTCCAGGCCCTGCCGGACCGGGAATCCGTCGTCGCCGCCGCCACCTTCACCACCGCCCATGCCTTCCGGGACGGGGAGGAACTCCGGGAACTGTTCGCCCGGTTCCTCCGGGACACCGATCGACCCCCGGTCACCTGGGACGTGGACCTGGACGACGACGGACAGCCGGACCTCATCCGGGACGGCCGCCTGGACGACTGCCCGATGCCCGCGGACCGGATGCCCCTGGCCCTGAAGGGGATCTTCCACCCCTGGAACCTCACCGGGGAGGACGGGATCTGGCACCGTCGTCCAGACGGGACCTTCGAGGAATTCCCCCCGGACCGGGTGGACTTCCGGCTGATGGTCCCGGCCGGTTCGGGCCCCTTCCCGGTGGTGATGGTCCAGCACGGCATCGCCTCGAGCCAGCGGGCGATGTGCATCATCGCCCGGGAACTGGTCGAGCAGGGGATCGCGGTCCTGCGCTTCGACTGGCCCCGGCACGGGAGCCGGGGAAAGGGGACCGAGCCTCTTTCCTGGGGCTACGCCTTCCTGCCCGTGGACGACCCCCTGAAGATCCGGGAGAACTTCCGCCAGGCGGCCCTGGACGTGGCCTCGGCGACCCTGCTGCTGGACGGCCTCGCGGGGGACCCGGCCCTCTTTCCCCCCGAGGGCCCCGGCCTGGACGTCCGGGAAGTCGGGTACGTGGGGCACAGCCTCGGCAGCATCATCGGCCTTCTGGCCCTGCCCTTCGTGCCCCGGATCTCCGCGTTCGTGTGCAACGTCGGGGGCATCGGCCTCTTCCACCTGGTGGATCTCTACGTCCAGCGGGCCTTCGGCGACGTCTTCCTGGCCCACGGCTACCTGAACAGCGCCGAGCACGGGATCTGGGCCGGAGACGCCATCGCCTACGCCGATGCTCTCTGGGACGGCTACTTCCGGCCCGAGGGGAACCGGGTGCGGATGCTGGTCCAGGAGGTGATCGACGACGACACCGTGTCCAACGCCTCCACCGAGACGCTGGCCCGGGCGATGGACCTGACCCTGGTGGGCCCCGAGTACCGGCCCATCCCCGGCATCCTCCCGAGCGCCGGGGAGCCCCCCGAGTCGGGCATCTGCCAGTTCGAACCGGCGGTCCACGGCGACTTCCTGAACACCAACGGCGCCGACGGCCACCGGATGCGGGACCAGGCCATCCACTGGATGGCCACCTTCTTCCACCAGGGCCGCGCCGAGATCCGGATCCCTGAGTAGCCCTTTCCGGCGCCGTTTTTGCGGAAAATCCGTTGACATCCCGGAATCACGGGTCCTAGACTGCCTTCCATCCCGTCGGGCGGTCCCTGTTGTTCCCGCTGGCGGGGCCTTCTCCTGAACGAGGGATCGATCATGTCGGCACTGGGTTCCTGGTGGTCCTCGAGTCCGGGAAAGAAGATGGTGATGGCCATCACGGGCCTGATCCTCTTCGCCTACGTGTTCGTCCACATGCTGGGCAACCTGCAGATCTTCGCCCCGAACGGCCGGGAGATGATCAACCAGTACGGGGCCTTCCTGCACTCGGACCGCGCCGCCCCGCTGCTCTGGGGGACGCGGCTGGTGCTGCTGGCCTGCGTGGTCCTGCACCTCTGGTCGGCCCTGGTGCTGACCGTCCGTTCCTTCAAGGCCCGCCCCAAGGGATACCGGGTCCGGCGCTACCGGGAGGCCACCTACGAGGCCCGGACGATGATCTGGACCGGGCCGATCATCGCCGCCTTCGTGGTCTTCCACCTGCTGCACCTGACCGTGGGCAACACCGGACTGCCGTTCGTCCACCTGGACGCCCATGCCAACGTGGTGAACGGCTTCCGGGTCCCCTGGGTGGCGGTGACCTACATGGTCGCCGTGGTGATGCTGCTGCTGCACTTCCGCCACGGCCTCTGGTCCTGGTTCCAGACCGTGGGCTGGTCCCATCCGGCCCATGACGGCCTGCGTCGGACCCTGGCGAACCTGCTGACCGCCATCGTCGTCCTGGGCGACCTCTCCATCCCCATCTCGGTCCTGGCCGGGTGGGTCCGATAGTGCAGGAGGCGAACATGAAACTGGACCCGCGCATCCCCTCCGGTCCCATCGAGAGCAAGTGGACCCGCCGCCGGAACGAGGCGGCCCTGGTCAGCCCCGCCAACAAGAAGAAATCGACGATCCTGGTGGTGGGCACCGGTCTCGCCGGGGCCTCGGCCGCCTCGACGCTGGGAGACCTGGGCTACCAGGTGAAGGTCTTCACCTACCACGACAGCGCCCGACGAGCCCATTCCATCGCCGCCCAGGGGGGCATCAACGCCGCCAAGAACTACCAGTACGATGGCGACGGCATCTACCGCCTGTTCTACGAAACCCTGAAGGGCGGGGACTTCCGGGCCCGGGAGGCGAACGTCTATCGCCTCGCCGAGGTCAGCGGCGCCATCATCGACCAGTGCGTGGCCCAGGGGGTCCCCTTCGCGCGGGAGTACGGCGGCTACCTGGCCAACCGGTCCTTCGGCGGCGCCCAGGTCTCCCGGACCTTCTACGCCCGGGGCCAGACGGGCCAGCAACTGCTCCTTGGGGCCTACAGCGCCCTGGCCCGGACCGTGGGGGCCGGGGCGGTCCAGTTGTTCACCCGGAAGGAGATGGTGGACCTGGTGGTGGTGGACGGCCGCGCCCGGGGCATCATCACCCGGGACCTGGTGACCGGGGAGTTCGAGGCCCACGCGGGGGAGGCCGTGCTGCTGTGCACCGGCGGCTACAGCAACCTCTACTACCTGTCCACCAACGCGAAGAACTGCAATGTCAGCGCCGCCTACCGGGCCTATCGCCGGGGGGCCGCCTTCGCGAACCCCTGCTACACCCAGATCCACCCGACCTGCATCCCGGTGGCCGGGGACTACCAGTCGAAACTGACCCTGATGTCCGAGTCCCTGCGCAACGACGGGCGGATCTGGGTGCCGAAGAAGGCCGGCGACCAGCGGGAACCGGACCAGATCCCCGAGGAGGAGCGGGACTACTACCTGGAGCGGATGTACCCCTCCTATGGCAACCTCGCCCCCCGGGACATCAGCAGCCGCGCCGCGAAGCGCATGTGCGACGAGGGACGGGGCGTGGGACCCGGCGGGCGGGGCGTGTACCTGGACTTCCGGGACAGCCTCAAGCGCCTGGGCCGGGCGGTGATCGAGGAGCGCTACGGCAACCTCTTCGAGATGTACGAGCGGATCACCGGGGAGGACCCCTACGGGCGGCCCATGCGGATCTACCCGGCGCTCCACTACACGATGGGCGGGCTCTGGGTCGATTACGACCTGATGAGCAACCTCCCGGGCCTCTTCGTGCTGGGCGAGGCCAACTTCAGCGATCACGGGGCGAACCGCCTCGGGGCCTCGGCGCTGATGCAGGGCCTGGCGGACGGCTACTTCGTGATCCCGGTGACCGTCGGGGACTACCTGGCCAACAGCCGCCTCCCGAAGGTCGCCCCGGATCGCCCGGAGTTCCAGGAGGCCAAGGAGGGGTCCCGGGACCTGTTCCGGCGCCTGCTGGCGGTCCGGGGGAGCCGCAGCGTGGACTCCCTGCACCGGGAACTGGGCCTCACGATGTGGGAGCACGTGGGCATGGCCCGAACCCGGGAGTCCCTGACCACGGCCATCCAGAAGATCCGCCGGATCCGGGAGGCCTTCTGGAACGACGTGCGGGTTCCCGGCGACGCGGCGGACCTGAACCAGGAACTGGAGAAGGCGGCCCGGGTGGCGGACTACATGGAGTTCGCGGAACTGCTGGCCCGGGACGCCCTGGAGCGGGAGGAATCCTGCGGCGGGCATTTCCGGGAGGAGTTCCAGACCGAGGACGGCGAGGCGAAGCGGGACGACGAGCGCTTCTGCCACGTGGCCGCCTGGGAGTACGCCGGGCCGGGGAAGGACCCGGTGCGCCACGTCGAGCCGCTGTCCTTCGAGGTCGTCCACCTCGCCCAGAGGAGCTACAAATGAACCTGACTCTTCACATCTGGCGGCAGAAGTCCAAGGGGGACGAGGGGCGCTTCCAGCGCTACGAGCTGAAGGGCATCTCCGAGCACATGTCCTTCCTGGAGATGCTGGACGTCCTGAACGAGGAACTCATCGGGAAGGGGGAGGAGCCGGTCCACTTCGAGCACGACTGCCGGGAGGGCATCTGCGGGTGCTGCGGGGCGGTCGTGAACGGCACGCCCCACGGCCCGCGGCCGGGCACCACGCTGTGCCAGTTGCACATGCGCTTCTTCCGGGACGGCGACCAGATCGTGATCGAGCCCTTCCGGTCGGCGGCCTTCCCGGTCCTGAAGGACCTCGTCGTGGACCGGTCGGCCCTGGACCGGATCATCCAGGCCGGAGGCTTCATCACGGTCCGCACCGGCAACGCACCCGACGCCAGCGCCATCCCCGTCCCGAAGCCGGCGGCCGAACTGGCGATGGACGCCGCCGAGTGCATCGGCTGCGGGGCCTGCGTGGCCGCCTGTCCCAACGGTTCCGCGTCGCTGTTCGTGTCGGCGAAACTGTCCCACCTGGGCCTGCTGCCCCAGGGGCAGCCCGAGCGGCTCCAGCGGGCCCTGTCGATGATCCGGGCCAGCGAGGCCGAGGGATTCGGCCACTGCACCAACTACGGCGAGTGCGAGGCGGTCTGTCCGAAGCGCATCAGCATCCGGCACATCGCCCGGGCGAACCGGGACTTCCACAAGGCCTCCTTCGCCCTCTGGTCCGGGTCCGGCGGGAAGGCCGCCACGTCCTCCTGATTGGCCGCAGGCCGCCAGGATCCCCTTGACGAGCGCCTCCCCTGGCATCATCCTTGCGGCGCATCTCGCGGGAGTTCCCCCATGCATCCGTGGCACGACGTTTCCATCGGCGACGAGGCGCCTTCGGAGTTCCAGGCCGTCATCGAAATCCCCAAGGGCAGCAAGGTCAAGTACGAACTGGACAAGGAAAGCGGGATCATCCGGGTGGACCGGGTGCTCTACTCCTCGGTGATCTACCCCGCGAACTACGGCTTCATCCCCCAGACGATCGGCGACGACCACGACCCCCTGGACGTGCTGGTGCTGATGCAGGAGCAGGTGGTGCCCCTGTCGATCCTCCGGGTCCGCCCGATCGGCATGATGACGATGCTGGACCAGGGCGAGAACGACGAAAAGATCATCGGCGTCCACATGGACGACCCCGAGTACAAGCACTTCACCCACATCCAGGAACTCCCGCCCCACCGGCTGGACGAACTGCGGCGCTTCTTCGAGGACTACAAGAAACTGGAGAACAAGGAGGTCCTGGTGCAGGACTTCCTGGGGCCGGAGGAGGCCATCGAGGCCGTCCGCCACTGCATGAAACTGTACACGAAACTCTTTTCCGCCCTGACGTCGGGACGATCCGGGGGCCGTCACTGAAGGCCGGGCCGTCGCGCCGGATATTCCGTCAGGATCGGCGCCGGAAGGTCCACCAGTTGTTGATCACGAAGTTGATGGTCATGCCGGCCAGGATGCCGACCATCGGCGCGAAGGCGTGGTAGATCCGGAAGTCCCCCTCGATGACCCGGTTGAAGAAGGCGTTTCCCCGGACCAGCGCCGAGACCCCCGAGGAGGTCACCAGCTGCACCCCGGCCGCCAGCGACGACACCAGGTAGAACTTCACCAGCCGCCGGAAGAAGCGCCCCCGGTCGTCCCCGGCGACCCGATCCCCCCAGGTCCAGAAGTTGTTCAGCAGGAAGTTGGTCAGGATCGACACCACGATCCCCAGGCCGTAGGCCACGATGTCCCGCAGGCCCATCGCGGTCATCGCCGGGATCCCGAAGGCCTCCGCCAGGCGATCCCGCGCACCGGACAGCATCGCCGGTGAAAGCAGGCGGGTCGTGGCCCAGACGACCCCCAGGTTCACCGGAACCCCCGAGGCCCCGACGACCAGGAACTTGATCACCCGCCGCTGTTCGGGGGACAGGACCCTTCGCAAGAACCGGCGGACCCCGATCAACTCCACGATCCCCTCCTTCCCGGCCTCCCGGCGGCCCGAGGGCCTACAGGCGATCCTCCGGCAGCGGCTCGATGATCCGGGTCCTGGGCAGCCACTCCGGAGGCAGCACCCTCGGCAGCCGTTCCCGGACCTCCTCCACGGAATGCACCTGGCTCAGGTGGTACAGCACCAGCGCCCGGGCCTCGACTCCCCGGATCACCCCGGCCAGCTGGCTGCTGTGGAGGTGCTGTCCCAGCGCCGCCGCCTGGATGCCCCGCTCCTCGTCCTCGCCCCAGAAGGTCGCCTCCAGCACAAGCACCCGGGCACGCACGGTCCCGGGATCCCGGGACAGGTCCACTTCCGCCGACGTGTCGCCTGTCACCGCCACCAGGGGGACCTCGACGGTGTCCATCAGCACGTCTTCCTCGCCTGCGGCCCGGAGCCTCGCGATCTCGGCCCCCGGCAGGTCCCGGAAGGCCTCCCGCAGGCGCCGGGTCCGGCGGACCACCAGCCACCCCGTCGCCGGCTGGCGATGGGCCACCGGGAAGGATCGCAGCCACAGTCCCTGGCCCAGGGGCACCTCCCCTCCGATCTCCACGGCGATCGTCTGCCGCTCGTAGGGCCGGGACTGGAGCCTCCCCAGGTCCGTGACCAATGCCTCGACGCCCTCCTCCATTCCCCTCGGCACCACCAGCGTGGGGGCGGCCATGCCGTAGAGCCTGCGGACCGACAGGTACTTCAACAGGCCCGCCAGGTGGTCCCCGTGGCCGTGGGTCAGCGCCACGGTGCGACAGCGCAGCGCAGCGGGCGTGCAGATGCCCAGGTCCACGCAGAGGGACCATTCGGGAAACGCCAGCGTCGTGGCGATCCCCCCGAGCGATCGGGCCTCGATGCGGATTCCCTCGACGTCCAGCGCGATGCCCTCCCGCGAGGTCGCGGAAGTATAATGGCCGGCCATGAGAACGGCAATCGCGGCCTCCCGGATCCGGTCCCTCGCGGAAGCGGCCGGACTGGACGACGTGGCCTCGGTCGCGGCGACCCCCGTGCCGGCGGACCCGGATCAACTCTCCCGGCTGCTTTCCTGCTATCCCCCCGAACTCTCCTACATCCATCGCCGCGTGGCCGACCGCCTGGATCCCGCCCGCCTGCTGCCGGGAATCCGGACGGTGATCGTGGCCTGCCGGTCCTACGGAAGCCCCCATCCGGGCATCGAGGCCCTCCCGCCGGGGGCCGGTTTCGTGTCCCGCTTCGCCTGGTGCCCCGACTACCACGGACCGATGCAGGAATCGATGAACGCCCTGGCCGAAGCCGTCGCCGCCGAGACGGGCTGCGCCAGCCGGGGCTACTCCGACACCGGCCCCATCCTGGAGAAGGCCTGGGCCGCCCGGGCGGGACTGGGTTTCGTGGGCCGCAACGGCCTCCTGGTCCATCCCCGCCTGGGGTCCTTCGTCTTCCTGGGGGTCGTGCTGACCGCCGCCGAGGTCCTCCCCGACGAAGGCCCCCGCCCTCCCCTTCCGGGATGCGGGTTCTGCTACGCCTGCCTCCAGGCCTGCCCCACGGGGGCGCTGCGGACGCCGGGCCGGGTGGATGTCCGCCGGTGCCTGGCCCACCTCACCGTGACCTTCCGGGACCCCGTCCCCCACGGGATCCCCCTGGCAGGCCACCTCTACGGCTGCGACCGCTGCCAGGACGTCTGCCCCTACGTCCGGAAGGCCTTCCTCCCAGACCATCCCTGCTTCCGGCCCCTGCCGGGACTCCCCTTCCTGGACATCCGGGAGGTCCTCCGGTGGGACGAGTCGGACTTCCAGGCCCGGCTCGGCGACACCCCCGTCCGGCGCCGGGGACTCGCGGCATTTCGCCAGACGGCCGAACGGCTGCTGGAAGGTTGAGACCGGGAATGGGAATTTCAGTCCAGGCCGGACCCGCCAGGGACCACGCAGAGCCCCTCCTGGCAGACCTGGTTGCCCTGGGGACAGGGGGACTCGTCCGAGCACCGGGGAACGCACCGGAGGTCCAGGCAGCCCAGTTCCGGGGCCACGCAGTCCTGGTCCCGGCGGCACTCCACGCTGGACAGGGCGACGCACCGGCCGGTCGAGACCTGGCAGAGGTCCGTCCCGTCGCAGTCGTAGTCGTCCTTGCAGGACCAGGATTCCGAACCGCAGCACAGCCCCCCCAGCACCAGCCAGAGCGGCAGCCATGACCTGCACACGGGAAGACCTCCGGGAACCAGCTTTTCGCTGAACGTGACCGCTGGATACCAAAACGGCGAGCCGAGGCTCGCCGCATGGTTGGACCTGGAAACAGGGGGGACGACCGAGTGCCTCCCCAGAGCCTGTCGGTGATATCGGGTTCGCCTCGCGCGTCGCCGCGTCCGGCGCAACTCTCCTGTGGTTGGCTGTGCCCTCGAAGACTTCCCGGCGGGCTATCGCCCTACTGGTTCGGCGACCCCACCTCGTGGTTCCTCCACCGCGTGGTATTCGCCCGCCGGGTGCCGGAAGCGCGAACTTCCAGGCATGCCTTCCTCGGCCTTCCGCTCCACTCCAGAGTCATCCCCGCATCCCCAGGGTGCCGTCCTCCGGCACCACCGGCTCTCACGAGGTTTCCGCCCCCTCGGCGCAACCCAAAAGCGACGAGCCACCAACCCCGGAGCATCCAACTCCGGGTCACGTTGCGTCCCTGCCGTTCCCGCCGGCTCCGACGCCTTCCTCCCGTCGCCATCTCCCCGGTGTGTTTCAACCGGGCGCGCCCTCGGGGTTCCTCTCTCTCAGAGCCTTCCCGAACAGCGGTCGCCGGGCCTCTCGACCCGCGCATCCCTTCCTGCGACTTGGGCCAGCGCGATCGGCATCGGGACCCGGAGGTCCCGCGGCGTCCTCCCGGGAATCGGCCCGTCCGCCTTTCGGCATCCGGACCGTGCATGCCGCCGCGCACGAGGCGCCGCGTCACGACGTTCCCAGGGGGCTGCAAATCCGATCACGCCCCTCGGAATGGGGTTCCGAGGTGCCCTCGCTTCAAGGGCTTGATCCCGCTGCCGGTGGGAAGTTCGCCGCCATGTCTCCATGGCCCCCGGCGAACTTCCTGCTCTCCCAGGCGTTCACTCCTCCCTGGGGCATTCCCCTCCCCGGCCTTGGCCTTTCCGGGTGCCGCCACCGCCCTTCGCCTCTCGGCGCGGGCCCTTGCGGCCCCCCCGGGATCCTCGCCCCGAACACCCCCGCTTTCGCCGGGATGCCGCGGCTCCCCCGCATCGGCCTCCTCTCCGGTACTTCAGAGACGTGCCCTTCCGGGTTCGTTCCCCTGTACTACAGAGTTTCAAAGAACCGGGAAATCGGCTGGCCTCTTTCGAGGCTGCCGGCCCCTCCGAGGTTTCCCTCCTCGTCCCGCGGGTTCCCCGGTTGCCCGGGTCCCCCGGCGGGTGTCGGAGCGGCCGTCCGACCCCATTTCCAAGTCCAGTTTCAAGTCTGACACGGGCCGAAACGAGAGTCAATCCCCCCCGGATCGACCTTTTGGAATCGCCTGTCATGTCGGGCAGTTGCCAGGACACGGGAATTCCGGCCGGTTTCCTCGACAGGTTTTCGACAGGCGGGAGGGACGCGGCCTGGAAGGCCGGGAGGCCGCGGACAGTCCGCGGACAGGCATTCCGCATGGGTCGAACGCTTCCGACAGCGTGCATTCCGGCATACGCGCTGCATTTCCCGCCGATCAGGGTGCCGGAGAGGATCGCCGGGGGACCGGAACGAGGGGGTCAGGGGGCCAGGAAGGTGTTGTAGACGCTGGTTTCGCAGGCATGGCGGTAGTCGTCGGTGGACATCCCCCCGTAGATCCACCGGGTGACCGATCGGCCGTCCTCCTTCGAGGTGCGGCATCCGCCGATCGACCCCTCCCGGCGGCAGGGGCAGGTGGTGCTCCAGGTGCCCTTGGAGGTCTTCTCGCAGCCCTCCCGGTCCCGGATCTCCTCCTCCCCGACGAAGCAGACCCCGTTGGCGTTCAGGGTCTTGCACCACAGGTCCCAGCAGGACCCGTCGGGGAGGTGGCACGACGCCGTGACCTCGGGGCTCGCGGGTCCGCAGCGGCTCGGGTCCAGGGCGGGTTTCGACGAGCAGGCGACGCCTGCCAGCAGGGCCAGGATCGGGAGGAATCGGGGCACTGGGGCCTCCAGTCCATCCGGAAGGTCGGCGCAAGCATAGACGGCCTGCCCCGCCGGTTCCAGGAGGGAACGGGGGGCCGTTCGCGTCGGCCAGGGTTCTTTCCAGGCGTTCCAGGCGAGACCGGAACTCCTGGTTCTCCCGCGTCAGTTCCGTCACCCGCTGCCGCAACTCCTCGACCTGTCGGTTCAGTCCCTGGATCGCCGCGAAGGCGACCCCGTCGGAGTCGATCGTCGCGATGTGCCGGTCCGAGTCCCCCAGCCCGAAGCAGGCATGGAAGTCCTGGGCCATCGGTCCCATGTGCCGGGCGCCGCTCGGTTCCTCGCGATACCGCCACGTGGTGACCGGCATCGCGGCCAGGCAGTCCAGCACTGCCTCCGGGTCCACCGGCTCGAAGTCCGTCTTGGCCTCCCGGTCGGACAGCGAGGTCCATGTGCCGGAGCCCGACGCGAGGTAGGCTCCGGTGGAAAGGCTGGAATTCGTGTAGAGATGGACGCCCCCCGATGCCCGGGCGACGAACCGATCCTGGGTGTCGCAGGCCACGTCGGCATCCGTGGAATCCCCCCAGACGAAGCACCCCGGCTGGTTGGCCTTGGCCCGCCTCCCGGCTGCCAGGGAATAGTCCCCCTGGGCCCGGCTGCCCCAACCACCCACAACGCTCGAATATTCGCCTCCGGCAACGTTTTCCCTTCCCCCGAGCACGGAGGCAAAACCACCGCTTGCGGTATTCGCACCTCCTCCTCCAACGGTCGCGTAAAAGTTGGTCGCCATGTTCAACCAGCCACCGCAAATTGCCGAGTTGGGCTGGGTGGCCATGTTCCCGAGGCCTCCGCCCACCGTCGAGTATTCGCCCCTCGCAATGTTGGACTGTCCGCCCGCAACGGTTGCCCCCCAGGAGCTCCCAAGCGAACGGTTCGAATCGCCTGCCTGGTTTGCTATTCCCCCGGCAACGGTTCCAAACATGTCATTCACGCGATTCGGCATCTCTTCTCCAAAGCGTCTCCCCCCACCGCCCCCGATGGTTGCACCGACGGCTCCGGCACGGACCTCGTTCAGTCGGTATCCGGCGAGATGAATGGGCGCAGTCCAATAATCCATATGGGTGCTGCGCTGCGTGGTCTCGGGCTCCAGGCGAAGGGCGCGTTGGCCGTTCGTCCGCAATTCAAGCGCCTGGAAATCCGAGGTTCCCAGATACTGGGAGCCCGGGGTCGTCCCGGCGTTCCCGCCCAGGCTCCACAGGTCGGAATGCTGGTGATCCCCCGTGGCCAGGCTGCCCGGCCCCGTCCCGATTCGCGATTCGGCCAACAGGTCCTCGTAGGCCGAGTAGCGGTCCGTCGAAAGCGTGCCGCTCCCGACGATCGACGCATCCAGCGCGGGCAGGTCGCCGGAAACGAGTCGCCGGAACACCGGAAGTCCCCCGGCCCCGTCCGGGGCCGCGAGGACCGTATTCATCTGCTGGGGAAGCCACGTCACCCGGATCGTTCCGCTCCCGGTAACCGGGGAGCCGCCCACCGAGAAGGTTTCAGGCATGGACAGGCCGACGCTGGTCACCGTGCCCCCCGAGTCGCGGTCCTCCGACGAGATGATCACGCGGTGTCCAGCCGCATCGAAGCCCACGGTGGTGGCGCCCGCCCCCACGAACTGCAGGCCGATGGCCCCGTTGGTCACCATGAAATGTTCGGTGCCGCCATGGTCCCGGACCGACAGGAATCCGGTTTCCCCGGCGATGTCGGCGTTCGTGACCGACCCGTCCGCGATGGCCAGAGAGGTCACGGCCTGGGGTGCGATCCGGAGGTCCCCCGACGCTCCCTGGACATCCCCGGCGAAGATCGTGGCGGTCGTCAGGTCGTCTGCGGCGTCCTGGTCCCATCCGGACAGCGCCGCTTCCAGTTCGGACACCGTGTCGTAGCACACCCCCCGGGCCCAGTCCTCGCTGGCCGGCTGCAGCCCCGCCACGTCCCCGATCCAGTGCCCGTGCACCGCGTCCGCCTTCCCAGCCAGCAGCGCATCGACCTGGGACGCCGTGTGGTACGCCCCCAGCATCCCGTCCACCTCTCCCTTGCCATAGTACCGGTCGTCATGGGCATGGACCGAAGGGGCATAGCGCGGGTCCAGAACCACGTGCAGTTCCCCGGGATCGTCGTAGCACCACCCACGGATCGCCGCCTCGTCCACCGAGAACACCCCGGCCTCCAGGCGCAGGCCGTTCCCGGCCCCGTAGGTCGTGTCCGTGTCCTGATCCGCCCCGCAGCCCCACCCCAGAAGGGGATCCCACTTCAGCACCTGCCCGACTTCACACCCAAAATCCCCCAGATCCTCGGCCCCCAGCGTCCCGTCCACGACCATCCGCCCCGTCACGCTGTCCCCCTGACCCTCGTTCACGTAGCGGGCATCGTGATCGTGTCCCTCCGGCGCATAGACCCCTCCATGGTCGTGGCCCGCCGGAGCCTTGCCGTCCAGCGCAGGCTGCAGCCCCGCCACGTCCCCGATCCCGTGCCCGTGCACCGCGTCCGCCTTCCCGGCCAGTCCCTGGGTCAGCGCCGCGGCCATCTCGGCCTCCAGGACGACGGAACCCGGCAACTGCGACTCCGCCACCGTTCCGGCCATCGTCGACAAGGCATGCCGGTGATCGGCGGCCGCGAAGGCCTGGGGCCCCTGCCCCTGAAGCGTTTCCGCATCCTGGGCCATGAAGGCGAAGGGAACCGATGCCACCCGCATCCGCGGAGTCATTTCCTCGTCGTCCGCCACCTGGACCCCGATCCAGAGATTCCCGCTGGCGACGTGGGCCACGTCGACCGGATTCCCCGGGTCCAGGCCCAGGATCATGTGGAAACGCCCCCCATCCACGTAGACCTGCTGGACCTCGGTCCACAGCACGTGGACCGGATCCCTCGAGGCCGGATCGTCATACAGCGTCACCCGCACCTCGGCCACGCCCGTGTAGTCGCCCTGGGAAGTGCCGAGCCGGCCGCTGAAATTCAGCAGCCACGGCACGGACCAGGCCTGGGCAGGCCAGCCAACCCATGCGACCGTCCACACCAGAAGTCTCATGATTCCCTTCATGACGACCTCCCGTTCACGGTTCGAATCCCGCATCCAGCGTGTAGTGCGCCGAAGAAGCGCGCATTCCCTCGACAACAGGCTGCACCACGCAGGCCCCCAGGAAATCCCGGCCGCTCATGCCCACTCGTCCGGCGGGAGTCATCTCGGCCTGCCACAGGCCCGGGAGGAAGAGACATGCGCCATCCACGCAGCCGCCGATGCACTCCTGGACGACGAACCGGTACCGGCACTCTCCCGTGGCCTCGTCGCACAGTCCTTCCACCTGCCAGTCCCTCAGGCTGGTCGCGTTCTCGCACCAGTCCCCGGGCGGTTCATTGCAGACCACCGGAAGACCGGCGCAGACGCCCCGGTGGCAGGCCTCGCCGAACGTGCAGGCGTTGCCGTCTTCGCACGCCTCCCCATCGGCATAGGAGTAGATGCAGCGTCCGGCAACACAGGTCCCCTCGGGAGCCAGGCAGGGCCAGGGCGGTTCGCATCGCACCTTCGTGCAGGCGTCCTCGTCCAGGCATGTCCCGTCCACGCAGCCTCGATCGCAGGGGATCTCCTTCCGTTCATAGACGCAGGTCCCGTGGATGCAGGTCCCCGGAAAGGAATGGGTCACCATCGCGCTCCCGTCCGCGAGGCACTCGGGGGCGGGTGGGGTTTCGCAGGCCACGGGTCGGCCCCGGCACACACCATCGCTGCAGGCGTCCTGGTCGGTGCAGGGGTTCCGATCATCGCAGGGAGCCCGGTTGGCTTCGTGGATGCAGCCGGTGCCCTCCTCGCAGCGGTCGTCCGTGCAGGGGTTTCCGTCATTGCAGTCCAGGGCCGTACCCCGGCACTTGCCCTCCTCGCAGTGGTCCCGGATCGTGCACCCGTCCCGGTCGTCGCAGAGGCCGGACCGTGGACTGTGAAGGCAACCCTTCGACCGGTCGCAGAAATCCTCGGTACAGGGATTGTCGTCGTCGCAAGCCACGGGGTCGCCCTGGCAGACGCCCTCCACGCAGCGGTCCCCTTCCGTGCAGGCCGATCCGTCACTGCAGAGTCCCACGGACAGGGCTTCGTGGATGCACCCGATGAATGCCTCGCACCGGTCCTCGGTGCACGGGTTCCGGTCGTCACAGTCGTCCACCGTGCCCGTGCAGACCCCCTTCCAGCAGCGGTCCATCCAGGTGCACGGGTCCTGGTCATCGCATTGCTCCCCGTCCTCGGCCAGATCCACGACGCACCTTCCCTCGACGCACCGGACCAGCCGGCAGGGCCCCGGATCCTGCCGTCCTTCCTGGCAATGCTCGTCCAGGACGCACTCCGCTTCCCCCGAATCCGGCGCCGGATCCCCTGGGCCCATATCCCCGGAATCGGAGCCGTTCACGTCCTCGTCCCCGGTTTCCGCCGGAAGATCGCCCCCCGGATCCGAGAGGTCCTCCAATCCGGTGTCGCCGCTTTCGGGCTGCGGATCGCCGCCCGCATCGCGTTCCGGAAACCCGTCGTCCTGCCCGTTCCCGGCATCGCCGGCGAGGTCGGACGGCACGTCCATTCCGGGTTCGATGGGGATCATGTCCGGAACCCCGGCATTCCCTCCACGACCGCAGCCCGGAACCATCACCACGACCCATCCGATCAGGGCAAGGGATCGCAGGACGGGTCCGTCCAAGACGTTCATCATCCCACCTCCCTGTTTCCCCCCTTCGTCTGCGGAATGATGAGGCAATTGTGTCGCAATTCCGGGATTCCATGCAACCCCATCGACGCGACCGACGGGTGTTTCCCGATCGCGGCAAGCCCAAGGTCCGGGCGCAGGGGAACGCCCCGCGGAGCGTCGCATGGGGAAGCCCAGGGCTTCACCCCGCTTCGGATGTCGGTTTGCCGGCGAATCCGGACCGGGTGCATGGGGCAGTCCGGGGACCGGCCCCGGTCAGCGGCAGGTGGCGCGGTCCACGCAGACCCAGCAGCCGTCCTTCACCACCGCCACGGCCCCCTCCCCGCAGTCCGGCCGGACCATCTTGCACTGGGCGACCGGCTCGGTGGGACAGCCGTGGGGGACGCAGGCGGGGATGCAGTTGTCGCAGAGAGGACAGGAGGAGGTCCCGCAGGGGGAGCACCACTGGTCCGCCGGGCAGCCGGCATCCCGGGCGCACCCGGGCTCGCCCCAGGGCCGGCAGGTGGCGGGGTTCACGCAGGCGAAGCAGGAATTCTGCCAGGCCAGGATCTCCCACTCGTTGCAGGTCGGGGGGACCATCTCGCACAGGGGAACGGTCCCGTCGTCGCAGCGGGTGTCGCGGTCGGGGCAGTCGGGGGAGCAGGTGGTCCTGTCTTCGCCCTGGGCGGGCTCGCAGAGACGGTTCCCGCAGGGGTCGCCGCAACGCGGCTCGCAGGACCCATTCTCGCAGTCCCAGTGGCCCAGGCACCGGATGGGCCAGGTCTGGCCCAGGCAGTCCCGATCCGCGGTGCAGGTCCCGAACCGGGGCCCGCACAGGCAGGCGCCGTCCTGCCGGGATCCGCACCGTCCCTGGCTGCCGTCGGGCAGGTCGCAGTCCCACGGCAGGCAGAAGGGCCCGGCCTGCAGGGAACACAGGTCCACCCGGCAGTCCCTTGGACAGGTCCCGGAGTCCTCCCCGAGATCCCCGTCGCAGCGATCGTCGCCGCAGGACTCGAAGTCGCAGACTTCCTGGCAGGCTCCGGCATCGGAACAGGCCCAGTGTCCCATGCAGTCCACCAGCCAGGGGCGCCCAAGACAGTCCCTGGGCACCGTGCATTCCCCCGCGGGACAGACCCCTTCCGATCGGACCCCCACCCCGGCCGCGGCGGCCTGGCACCGATTGGGGTAGTCGTTCCCGTCGCACCCGCAGACCGGCTGGTAGATCCGGGGGCACAGGGTCGGCCGGACCTGGCAGGTTCCCGCGCCGCCGCAGTCTCCCGGCTCCAGCGCGCACCAGGAGTCCCCGGGGCAGTCCCCGTTGCCCCGGCAGGGGACCTGGGGAGGGCAGTCCGACGGGCAGGCCAGGGGGCTTTCCCCCGCATCGGGATCGCAGGCCTGGTCGCCGCAGGGACGGCCGCAGACCTCCCCGCAGGTGCCGTCCAGGCAGTCCCAGTGCCCCTCGCATGGCTGGAACCACTGGCGGTTGATGCAATCCCGATCGGAGGTGCACTGGGGCGGAGGCTGGTCCCCGACGCAGCGGCAGGCGCCCCCCACGGTCCCCTGGCAGGTCCCGGTCCCGCCGCCCGGTGTCGCGCAGGCCGCCGGACGGCACTGGGGGTTGGTCGCCGGTCCGCACGGATCCTCCGGGGGCACATCGATTTCGACCAGGGGGTCCTCCGCCGTGTCCCCGGGGGATGGCGCATCGAGTCCTCCCGGGTCCTGCTGGACATCGGAATGGTCCGCCCCGGACCCCGGATCCGCCGGGACGTCCCGTCCGGGGTCCGTCCCGAGGTCGGACGGGAGGACGTCTGTCGCCGGGAGATCCCGCCCCGGGTCGGTCCCTCCCGGATCCTGGCCGCCCACGTCGGGAAACGGCGCGATGCTCGTCGGGCATCCCCATGCCCATGCCACGATCACGGACAGAGCCACCATGCGTCTCATCGATGCCTCCTCCTGGAAACGGGGACCTGCTCCTTTCGCGTCGGCAGAATTCTAGAGGAAATCGGGCGGGGATTCCCAAAGAGGCGCGAACCGTCCCGGCGAAGCCCTCGCCCGCCCGGCAGATGCCGGGTCCACCCGGATTCCGGGGGCAGCCGGCCATTGATCCGGCAAGGGCCGGTGGAGTACCGTGCGCCCGATGGCGCCGCTTCGCGAAAACCGCGCCTGCCCAAGACCCGGGAAATCGAAATGACACGGGACCTTTCCTCGATCGCTTCCTGGCTTCTGGCCGCCGCCTGTGCCGGCTGCGTTGCAACGGGATCGCCCCGGGACGGCGCCGGGTCGGCCCCGGATGCGGGTCTTGCGGAGGTCCGGCCGTCCGGCGAACTGCCGGTCGCTTTCGACGCGGCGCCCGAAGGGCCGGACCTGGTTGCCGGGGACGTCGGGGACATCGACCCGGATCGCGACGCAGGCGATGAACGGGCCGACGACCCCCGGAAGCCGGAAGACTCGACGGCTGTTCCCGACCCCGCCAATGAGGACGCGGGGGCCGGGTCGGACGACGGGGACGAGGACCCCGGGGATCTCCCGCCGGACGGGCCTCCGCCCTGGACCGGGGATGCCGTGGAGCACCCCTTCGAGGCGACGGGGTTCTTCCGGGTGGACCTCCAGCCGGATCGCTGGTGGCTGGTGACGCCCGACGGGAAGCCCTTCTACTCCGTGGGCGTCAACCACGTGCAGCCGAGCGGCGAGCGGGACCGGGTCACCGGGAGAAGCCCCTACGGCGAAGCCGTCGCCGCCCGGTACCCCGACCGGGAGGCCTGGGCCGAGGCGACGGCGGAACGGTTGCGTTCCTGGGGGTTCAACACGATCGGCGCCTGGTCGGACGTGGGGCTGTTCCGGGAACGCATGCCGTACACCGTCATCCTGTACCTGAGCGGCGCGGACTGGCTGACGGGCGAGGTGCCGGACTACTTCGCCCCGGAGTTCGAGGATCGCTGCGCCGCCATCGCCGCCCGGGAGGTGGCGCCGCGCCGGGAGGACCCCGGCCTGCTGGGGTGGTTCCTGGACAACGAGATGCACTGGGGTCCCGACTGGCGGACTTCCCGGACGCTGCTGGAGGACTACCTGTCCCTGCCCGAGGGATCGCCGGGTCGGGCCGTCGCCGAGCGCCATGCCGGGGACCCGTCGGGATTCCTGCTGGAGGCCGCATCGCGGTTCTTCGAGGTCGCAACGAGGGCCGTGCGGGCCGCGGACCCGAACCACCTGGTGCTGGGCAGCCGCTTCGTGTCGGTGATGACCCCGCCGGAGGTCGTGGCGGCGGCGGGACCCTTCGTGGACGTCGTGAGCGTCAACTACTACGCCTACGTCGAGGGGCTGACCGAAGCGGTCCAGGAAGCCTTCGCCCCCCTGGTCCCCGTGGAGGGGTGGCTCCGGGCGTTTGCCGACCTGTCGGGTCGGCCGGTGCTGATCACCGAGTTCTCGTTCCGGGCGGCCGACTCGGGGCTGCCGAACTCCTGGCCTCCCGTGTACCCCGTCCTGGACACCCAGGCCGATCGGGCCAACGCCTTCGAGGACTACGCGACCCGGAGCCAGCAGTCCCCCTGGATCGTCGGCCACCACTGGTTCCAGTATTTCGACGAGCCGCCGAACGGCCGGTTCGACGGGGAGGACAGCAACTTCGGCCTGGTGGACAACGACGACCGGCCCTGGGAGGAACTGACCGCCCGGATGGCCCGGGTGCACGAGGCGGCGCCAGGCGGCGATGCGGCTGCGGGGCACTGAGGCCGCGGGCCGCCGGGTTCGCGACAACTGCCTCGACGCCATTCGCGACACCCGGTGGGACGTCCGCCAGCGTGTCCGATCATCGTCGGCCAGCGCATCGCCGCGAACCATGACGTGTCCGCATGCATAGGGGTCAGCAGCAGACCTCTGCAGCCCGGCGCGCGGGGGTCGTCCGCAAGGCAATCCATCCGGGCGGCGATGCGCACCTGGATTTTCCGGGGCAGGCGGTCGAACGCCCGATCGCCTGGTCGAACGCCGGGCCCGTCCGGACATGCTGCTTCGCAGGGGTTGCCCGCTCCTTCAGGCATGCCTGGTACCGACGCATGGGCGATGCGTGGGCCTGGCCTGTTTCCTTCGCGTGGGCGGCAGTGTGGTCGGGGCCCGTCAACGAACGGATCCGCCCTGATCGCTTCGTGTCCGGCGCGGGCGGGTCGCCTTGCCGGGCCTGGCCGCGGGCGCCAGGTCCAGGCCGCCGGTGTAGTATTCGTACAGGCGAAACAGGAAGGCGACCCGGTCCATCTCGGCGTCGAACCGGGGCCTGGGCCATCCCTCGGGCAGGGTCGCGAGGTAGGCGTCGTCCACGGCCCGGTCCAGGGCGCGATGGGCCTCGACGAGTTCCGGGGGCATGGACCGCGGGTCGTAGAGGTCCGCGAGGCTCGAAGTCGGGTACTTCGCCCGGGCGTCGAGCACGCCCTGGGCCGCTGCCTCGACCTGGGCCCGCACCTTCTCGGGCGGGTTCAAGGGCCAGGGGAAGTTGTTGTAGACGATGGAGACGGAGTACTGATAGCGGCTCTCCAGCCGACCGCAGGTGTAGGATGTCCAGGCCATGTGCATCGCAGAATGAAGGACGCCAAAGTGCCAGAGCGTCGCGTCTGGGATCAGCCGAAGCGTAACGCCACATAGCGAGTCTGGCCCAATGTACCCAATCGGTATATATTTTCGTTTCTCAGATGAAACCACTGGGAAAACCAGCGAGTTACCTTTCGGGGTGATCTCGACGTGAAAGCGAGTTGGAGTTTCCGAAAGCCTTCGAGTTGAAGGAGACTTGCTCTGCATTCTAAAACGCCTGACAGCCTCAACCCGCTCCAGAACCGCGGACATTCGCCGGAGTTCATTTGGAGGGCAGTCTCCAAGCCAAAGGCAGTAACTTTCAGTACCGTAAAGAAACTCATCGTTCCCAATCCAGCGGCGGAAATACCGCGCGGAGCGAGGCTCCTTTTCCAGAAAACGCTCCCGCTCCTCGGCGGTGAAGAGGTAGTTACCACCTTCAAGTGGGTTATTGCCGCTGAACATTTGAGGCACACGGCACAACGGCTGCCGCCTGCGGGTGAGAAGAAGGTCGTCCGCATCGACCAGGTACGGATTGATGTTCGCGACCACCTTGGCCTGCGGCTCCCCCTTGGGGTCCGGGTATTCGAAGATCGTCTTGCGGGGCCAGTCCCCGAGCCCGAAGCCGATGATCACGCAGTGGACCGCGGCCTTCCCCCGGGCCTCGTTCGACCACACGAACGTCCGGTGGGCGAAGCGGATCTTGAAGCCCAGGGGCAGCAACGCGCGCCAGAGCACCCCGACCTGCTCGCCCATCGTGATCGAGTTCGTCGAGACGAAGGCCACGCCCACGTGGGCCCCCCGCGGACGCCCGGCCTCCTGGGGCAGGGGCGAGGGCTCCGCGAGAAAGCGCGCCGCCTTGACGTACCAGCAGCAGACGTAGTCCAGCAGGCCACCACCCTCGATGCCCTGAAGCGCCACCGCAACGTCCGAACGCTGCGCCTCGGAGAGGAACTTCGCCCCCACGAACGGCGGATTCCCGATGATGTAGGAAACGCGCTCCGGGGTCACCACGTCGCTCCAGTCCATGCGCAGCGCGTTCCCGAGGACGATGTTCGCGGACTTC
This sequence comes from Myxococcota bacterium, assembly GCA_017994695.1. Classification (GTDB taxonomy): domain Bacteria; phylum Myxococcota_A; class UBA9042; order DTJE01; family DTJE01; genus JAGOKF01. The sequence goes on from JAGOKF010000029.1 coordinate 32,846, forward strand.
CGCAGGGGGATGCGCGCGAAGTAGATGCCGAACTCCTCCGATGCCCGCAGGTTCACCTGGTGGTCCACGAGCCACATCGCGACCTCGGCGATGCGGGCCGGGAACTCCTCGATCTCGATCCCGTGGAACTGGTCCACGTCCACCTGGATCACGCCGTGGAGGTCGATGTCCCGGTGGCCCTCCTGCCTGCGGACCTCCTGGCTGGCCCGCAGCACCTCCATCTCCAGAAGGCGCAGTTCGCGGTAGGCCACGACCAGGAAGTTCCCGCAGCCGCAGGCCGGGTCCAGGACGTGAATGCGGCGCAGTTTCTTGTGGAACTCCAGCAGGGCGGAGCGGTTCCCCCGGATGCGCTCGAACTCGGCCCGCAGGTCGTCCAGGAACAGCGGGCGGATCGTCTTCAGGATGTTCGCTTCGCTGGTGTAGTGCTCGCCCAGGGCCCGGCGGGCCTCCCTGTCCTTGATGCTCTGGAACATGGCGCCGAAGATGGCGGGGCTCACCTTGCCCCAGTCCAGGGCGCAGGACTCGATCAGCAGGTCCCGGGAGGCCGCGTCGAAGGACGGGATGGGCAGGACCTCCTCGAAGAGTTTCCCGTTCACGTAGGGAAACGCGGCCAGTTGCTCGTCCAGGTTCTTGAACCTCTGGGACTCGGGCGTGTTCAGGACCTGGAACAACTCGGCCAGGCGCGGACCCAGGTCGCTGCCGTCCTCGGCGGTCCGCGTCTCGAGCCACTCCCGGAACGACTGGGCCGGGAAGATCCCGGTGTCGTCGGCGAAATTGCAGAACAGCAGGCGCACCAGCAGGACCTCGAGGGGATGGCCGTCGTAGCCGGCCTGCTTCAGCCGGTCGTGCAGCCGGCCCATGACCTCGGCGGCCTGGACGTTGACCGGGTCCTGCTCCCGGATCTTCTGCGGCGTGTAGCCGGCGATGAAGCCGAAGCGCTTCACGTTCTGGGACAGTTCCCCCAAGGGGAACTCGACGTGCGTCCCCTCGTCGAGGTCGTAGAGGCGGAAGCGGGCGAAGTCGGAAACCAGCACGTACTTCGGGAGTTCCCGCTCCTTCAGGCCGTCGAAGTAGCCGACGGCCTGCACGTAGGCCGCGTCGAGGTCCTTGCCCCGCGACTTGTGCTCGATCAGCAGCAGGCCGGGCCAGAAGCAGTCGATCCTGCCCTGCTTCTCTTCGAGCAACCTGACCCGTGCCTCGAAGCTCGCCACCCGGCGCCGGTCCACGCCGAAGACCTGGAAGAACTCGTTCCAGAAGGTCTTGGCCTCGGCATCCTCCGAGGCCTCGCCCGCCCAGCGGGACTGGAACTCGACCGCGCGGGCCTGGATCTCGTTCCACGACAGATTCGCAGCCATCCTCGCCTCTCTTATGCCATCGGCGCCAGGAACCAGATCGGCTGGAGCGGCAGCCGCGACCGGGCCGTGTCCGACAGGCGGCCGTAGTGCTGGATCCACAGATCGACCAGGCGCTCCAGGTCGATCAGGGTGACCTTGCGCTTCTCCTGCGTGCGGGCCTCGTCCTCGGCATCCTTCGTGAACTCGCCCGTCGTCACGAAGATCCCCACGTCGTCATCCCCGAGCAGGGCCATGAACGACCGCAGGCCATCCACGTTGACCTTCTGCTGGACCCGCTTGACCTGGACCTTGATTCGCGGGGGGCGCGTACCGAGCGGATCACCCCAGGCGAGGATGTCGATGCCGCCGTCCTTCCCGGGCGGCGACACCCAGGCGACGTGGTAACCCATCGCCCGCAGCAGATCGGCGACGAGGTCCTGGAAGTCGTAGGGGGGCATGCCCCGCAGGTATTCCTGGATCTCGCGCCAGGCCTGTTCCTCGGCCTGCTCGAACGTGACCGTAGCCGCTCTCGCACTGGTCGGGTCGGCAGCCTCGTCCTTTCCCTCCGGCTCGCCGGCAGGCTGGGCCGCCTTCCACTGGTGGTACAACTGGACCGCCTTCTTGTAGAAGGCCTCCGGGTCGGGCAGGTCCTGGTAGGCCTTCCGGCCGGCGTCCGTGACGATCCAGAGGCCCTTGCGCTTCTCGAGCCACCCGGCCTTGACGGTGTCCACCGTGGCGAACCGCAGGATCTTCTCGAAGCGCTGGCCCCCCGAGGGGTACTCGCCCGCTTCGTACTCGGTCAGATGGACGCGGTTGCGCACGGCAGCGACCGCGTCGCCGGCCTGCATGCCATCGGGGTGGTCCATCAGGATCGCGAACAGGTGGCGCATGAACTCGCCGGTCCTGCGACGCGTGATTTCGGGCATGGTTCCTCCCCTCGGAATTTCGGTGGAGTGTAGCACGCGCTGACGGGCCGGAACGAGCGTTCGTTTGGATGTCGGTGGATACGACCCGATTAGTGGTTTCGATGCGGAGCGGTTACCAACACTCCCGGGTGGAGGTGAGGGGAATCGAACCCCTGACCTCTTGAATGCCATTCAAGCGCTCTCCCAACTGAGCTACACCCCCGGGAAGGGCTGAGCCCGAAATGCGGAGGCGTTTCTAGCCCCGTCCGCAGGCCTTGTCAAGCACCTTTTCGACCCTGCGGGCCAGGGACCGGGGGGACGGGAGGAACCGCAGGCGCCCGGACCTGCCTTGACCGGAAGGGAAGGCCGTGCTACCACGTCCAGGGCCCGAATGGGAGGGGCATCATGGGCTTTCCGGAACGACGGATGCGAAGGCTGCGAAAGACGGACACGCTGCGAAGAATGGTCCGGGAAACCCGGCTCGCCCCCGAGGACTTCATCTACCCGCTCTTCGTGGCCCCGGGCCAGAAGGTCCGGGAACCGATCCCGTCCATGCCGGGCCAGTTCCGGCTGTCGGTGGACGAGACGGTGAAGACCTGCCGGGAGGTCGTCCGGCTGGGCATCCCGGCCGTCATCCTGTTCGGCATCCCGGAAAAGAAGGACCCCCTGGGCACCCAGGCCTACAGCGACCAGGCCCCCGTCCAGCGCGCCATCCGGGCGCTGAAGAAGGAGTTCGGGGAGGACCTCTGCGTGATCACCGACGTCTGCCTCTGCGAGTACACGGACCACGGGCACTGCGGCCTGGTGGAAAAGGGGCAGGTGCTGAACGACCCGACCTTGGAACTGCTGGCCAAGGAGGCCCTGTCCCACGCGAAGGCCGGGGCGGACATGGTGGCGCCGTCGGACATGATGGACGGCCGCATCGGCTTTTTGCGGGAGGAACTGGACGAGGCGGGCTTCGAGGACCTGCCGATCATGGCCTACTCGGCCAAGCACGCCTCGGCCTTCTACGGCCCCTTCCGGGATGCGGCGGACTCGGCCCCGAAGTTCGGGGACCGCCGGTCCTACCAGATGGACCCGGCCAACGGCCGGGAGGCCCTGATGGAGATGCTGCTGGACGAGGAGGAGGGCGCGGATATCCTGATGGTGAAACCCGCGGGTCCGTGCCTGGACCTGATCCGGGTGGCCCGGGACGAGTTCGAGATCCCCCTGGCCGCTTACCAGGTCAGCGGGGAGTTCGCGATGCTGAAGGCCGCCGCCGAGCGCGGCTGGCTGGACCACGACCGGGCGATGATGGAGTCGCTGATCGCCATCCGGAGGGCCGGGGCGGACCTGATCCTGACCTATTTCGCGCTGGAAGCCGCCCGGCTGCTCACCGGGAAGTGACGGGCACAGCCCTCGCCGGGACGACCCGGCCGGGGCCACCCGCGGAAAGACCCTCGACGAGGCCCCGATGACCTCCGCAAAGACGCTCCCCCGCGACGAGAAACGCGATCCGGTGCTGCGCTTCCTGCCCCTGGGAGGGCTCGGGGAGATCGGCATGAACCTGGCCCTGCTGGGCCTGGGCGACGACTGGGTGATCCTGGACGCCGGGGTGCAGTTCGCCGATGCCGGCTTCGTGGGTGCCAGCAAGATCCTGCCGGACCTGGACCTGCTGTCGGAATACCGGGGACGCGTCCAGGCGATCCTGCTGACCCACGGCCACGAGGACCACCTGGGCGCCGTGGGCTTCGTCGCGGAGGTCTGCCCGGCGCCAATCTATGCCCCGCCCTTCGCCTGCGAACTGATCCGCCTGAAGCGCGAGGAGTACGGCGAGGATCACCCCCTGGACCTGCGCCCGGTGGCCCCGGGACACGACCTCCAGATCGGGCCCTTCCGCTTCGAGTACGTCCAGGTCACCCACTCGATCCCCGACGCCTACGCCCTGGCGATCCACACCCCCGTGGGGCTCGTGGTCCACTCGGGGGACTTCAAGATCGACCCGAACCCCCTGGACGGCCGCCCGTTCGACCGGGAACGGCTGAAGGAACTGGGGGACCAGGGGGTCCGCCTGCTCTTTTCGGACAGCACGAATGCCGAGGTGCCCGGGCACACCCGCAGCGAGGAGGCGGTGGCCCTGGAACTGGAACGGCAGTTCCAGGAGGCGCCGGGGCGGGTGATCGTGGCGATGTTCGCCAGCAACGTGCTGCGGCTCCGAGCCCTGGCGGACGCCGCCCGGCGCACGGGAAGGCGGCTCTGCCTGGTCGGCCGCAGCCTGACCGTGTACCAGACCGCCGCGGAACGGGCCTTCCGGATGCCGCCGATCCCGGACCTGGTGGCGTCGTCGGCCCTGCACCGGATCCCCGGACGGGAGGTCGTGGTGGTCTGCACCGGAAGCCAGGCGGAGCCCCGGTCGGCCCTCTACAGGGCGAGCCAGATGGACCACCCGGACCTCCGGATCCAGGAGGGGGACACGGTGCTGATGTCCTGCCGGATGATCCCGGGAAACGAGAAGGCCATCCACCGGATGCTGAACGCCCTGGCCCGCCTGGGAGCCCGGGTCGTCCACGAGAAGATGGCGCCGATCCACGCGTCGGGACACGCCTGCCGGGAGGAACTCCGGGAGATGATCCGCCTGGTCCGGCCGAGGTCCTTCGTGCCGGTCCACGGGGAGTACTCGTTCCTGCGGGCCCACGCGGAACTGGCCCTGGAGGAGGGGGTCCCGGAGGTCCACCTGGCGGAAAACGGGCAGATGGTGGAGGTGACGGCCTCCGAGACGAGGCTGCTGCCCCACCTGCCGCTGACGCCCCACTTCCTGGACGAGCCACTGGTGGGCACCGCGACGGAACTGGCCCTGGACGAGCGGCGGCGCATCGGGCAGGCCGGGGTCGTGGCGGCGCTGCTCCGGGCGCGCCGGGGAAAGAAGAACTGGCGGGCCACCGTGGAGGTCCGGGGGGTGGGCCTGCCCAAGGTGCCGGAAGGGCTGCTGGACGAGGCGGCCCAGCACGCCGCGGAACAGGTGGCGGCCCTGGACCGGGACGGAGGGGCCGCCCTGCTGGAGGAGGTGCTGGTGGCGTCCCTCCGGTCCTTCATCCGCCGGCGGCTGGAACGCAAGCCGGCCATCCTTCCGTTCGTGCAGATCGAGGAGCCCTGATCGATGACCCCGGAAACGGACACGGCGTCCCGCTGGACCTTCGGCCCCATGCGCCGGAAGGACATCCCGGAGGTGATGGTGGTCGAGCGCCTGTGCTTCCACGACCCCTGGGACAAGAGCGCCTTCGAGCGGGAGACCATCAACACCTTCAGCCGGTCGGTTCTGGCCCGGGACCCGTCCGGGCGCCTGCTGGGATACGCGATGTGGTGGGTCGCGGGGCCGGAGTTCCACCTGCTGAACCTGGCCGTGCACCCGGCGGCCCGTCGCCAGGGGCTCGGGTGGGAACTGCTGCAGCGGGTGGTGGGCGACGCCCGGAAGGAACAGGCGGAGTTCGTGGCCCTGGAGGTCCGGACCAGCAACCTGGCCGCGAAGACCCTGTACCAGCGGGCGGGCTTCCACACGGTGGGCACCCGCCGCCGCTACTACCGCGACGGAGAGGACGCGGAGGTGATGCTGCTCCGCCTGGATCCCACCCGGTAGAGCCCCAGGCGCATCCCGTCGGATTGCCCCACGCACCACGGAAAGTCCAGGTCCTGGTCGGGCCGGACCTTGCGATCCAGTTCGACCCGGCGGACGGGGACGTCCCGCTCGAACACCGGCTGCAGGTCAAAGTCCTCCATCACCCGGGCGCAGGCGGGGTGCATCCCGGACCGGCCACACTCCCGCAGCCAGCAGCGGGTCGAAAGGACGAAGAAGACCGGTCGCCCCGCGGGGTCCAGCGCCGGCAGGCGGTCGGCGTTGATCACCAGGTCCTCGCGGAACGGCGGGCGAAACCAGTAGTCCGGGTGGAACAGGTGCAGGCGCTCGACCGGCTGGTCCTCGGGTCCCCGGCGGACCAGCACGACCGGTTCCCCGGGCAGCGTCCGGGCGACCTCCCGCCAGAGGTCCTCCTCGTCGTCGGCGTTGGTGCGCTCCCGGATGACGGCGGTGGAGAACACCGTGGAAAGCGCCAGGGCCCCCGCCGCGGCCAGGCCCAGGGCACGGCGGGTCCGGGTCCTGGGAACGGGGCCGAACAGGGACGCCAGGGACGCCGAGGCCGAAAGGGCCAGGAAGACCAGGGGAGGTGCCTGGACCCGGGGAAGGGACACGTGGGGCAGGTCCACCAGGGAGATGGCGAGGCCCGTCAGCGCCGCCAGCAGAAGCCCCAGGGCAAGGCGGCGATTCCCCGGGACCAGGGGTCCGACGAAGGCCAGGACCGTGACTCCGACCGGGAACCAGGAAGGCCGGAAGGCCAGGTTCCTGCGCAGGAAATCCGGGGCCAGGACCGCCAGGGCGGCCGGGTCTTTCAGGACCGGGAGGTTGCCCAGGGAGACCTCCGACCCGACCGCCAGTTGCAGGTGCCAGACCCGGAAGGCCAGCAGGGGAACCGAAACGGCGACCAGGAGCCGGGCGACCCGGGACCCGGCGCCGGGAGCGACGGCTTCCCCGACCGGCCCGGGATCCGGCGGTGGCAGGAAGACCAGCAGCATCGGGACCAGGGCCAGGAACTCCGGGCGGGAGAAGGCCGCCAGCATCAGTCCCGTGAAGGCGAAGAGGGCATCCGAGGCCGCCCGATCCCGGCGGTAGCGCTGCCAGGAGGCCAGGCCCAGCAGGCACCAGAGCGTCGCGGGGACCAGCAGGCTCTCGGTGGTGGAATCCCGGGCGAAGACCGGGGTGAGGGCCAGCAGCGCCGCGGCCGCCCGGACGGCGACGGTGCCGGCGCCGGACAGGGCCAGCAGACCGGCCCCCGCCAGGGGAATGAGGGACCCCAGCACGGCATTGCTGCCCGACAGGACCCGGTGGGAGGGCCCGGTGAACCAGAACAGCAGGTGATCGAAGACCAGGCCCGCGGGTCCGTGTTTCGGGATTTCCTGGAGCGAATCGGCCGCCTGGACCAGCCAGTATCCCATGTAGTACATGACCGGGCGGTGGGGCAGAATCCAGCGGACCGCCAGGCCGATGGCCAGCACCGCCAGGACCCAGCCAGGGGACAGGCGTCGGACCTCCCCCCACAGGCGGATCAGCAGGAAGGGCAGGCCCCCGAGGAACAGGGCCACCAGCAGGGCCCCGATGCCCACCATGACCCGGTCGATCCAGTCCCCCTTCCGGGGACCCGGTGCCGGCGCCGGCTCCTGGCCGGCCAGGGCACCTGCGGGATCGATCCCCCCCGGGTCGTTCCGGGCGACCGTGTCGCGGACCTCCTCGATCAGGGGAAGGACCGGGGCGGCCGGCCGGCCTCCCTCCGTGGGACCCAGGTAGCGCAACCCGAAGGACGGGGTCCTGGCCAGGAAGTCCCCGCCCCGGTCCAGCCGATGCAACTGGACCTCGACGAGGTTCTTCCCTTCGGGCTGCCGGGGATCCAGCGTGAAGACCAGTCGGAATCCCCAGGGCTCCTGGAAGGCCCCCACCAGCGGCAGGGTCCAGCGATCCCGGGGCGACCCGTTCTGCTCCCGGATCAGCGGCACCAGGGCCGCGGGGAGTTGCGAATCCGCCGCCCCCTGCGCCTGCACGTCATGGGGAAGAATCGCGAGCCCCAGCCACCACAGGCCAAGAATCCAGAGCCCTCTGCGAGGGATGAACGTCCCGGCTCCTTCCGGGCCCAGGTCCCTGGCCAAGGCCATTCCCGCAACCCCGTGGACCTTGTCCCCTCCTACCCGCTTCCCGCGACACGTGTCAACCACCCTCCACGGAGCGGATCCAAGCGACCATCACCGCTGGATGCCCGGGGCTATCGGCAGCAGCGGAAGCCGATGTCGTCGATGTGGAAGTCCCAGGGGATCGCGTCCCGGGAGGAGGTCCGCGCCAGGTCCAAACCGGGTAGATCCGTTACAGGTCAGCCCGGGCAGATGGGTGACACTTTGAGGCATCGGATGGAGCGAGGAGCCCGGCGATGCCATGGAGGTATCGAAGCATCATGGACGCACGGATGGAGTTCGTGACTCTGGTGAGGGAGGGCGGGCGCAGCGTTGCGGAGGCCGCCCG
>JAGOKF010000030.1:0-7303 GCA_017994695.1 Myxococcota bacterium
TGGCCCTGCATCTGCTGCAAGAGAGAGGCGAATCCCGGGGGTACGCGATCACGGAAAGGGGCCGGCTCCCCGTTCTTCCTGGTCGCTGGTGACGCAGCGGACCCCTCCTCCGTCCATCGCCGCGACGCACCGGTTGCAGCGATCGCAGTCGGACTCGTCCGCCTCCCCCCGGGCCAGGCGGGCCGGGAAGTCCGGGTCCCGGATCGTGGGCCGTCCCAGGGCGAAGGCGGAATACCCCAGGTCCCTGGCCCGGATCATGTCCCGCAGTCGATGGACTCCGCCGACCAGCACGACCGGGATCGGCGATTTGCACGCCACGGGGATGCCGTCCTCCAGGAAGAACGCATCCCGGTAGGGGTGGACGGGCACCAGAAGGCGACCGAACAGGGTCAACCCGAGGCGCCGCAGCGGCGAGGGCTCGTTGCGGACCATCTCCCGGACCGGCAGGTCCCCCCGGAGCATGTAGAAAGGGGTCCGGCTGGTGAAGCCGCCGCTCAGCACGACCCCGTCCGCCCCGGCATCGGCGAAACCCCGGGCGATGGCCGGAGCCTCCCCGGCGGCCTGCCCGCCCCGGAAGCCGTCCTCGAGGTTCATCTTGACCAGCACCGCCATCCCCGGCCCGGCGGCCTCCCGGACCCGGGCCACCACCCGGGCCGGCCACCGCATCCGGTTCTCCAGGTCCCCTCCCAGGCCGTCCCGGCGGCGGTTGCTCCAGGGCGACAGGAACTGGCTCAGCAGGTATCCGTGGCCCCCGTGGACCTCCACCGCGTCGAATCCCGCCTCCCGGGCCATCCTCGTCGCCGCCTCGAAGTCCTCCTCCAGGCGGGCCAGATCCGCCGCGGTCGCCTCCCGGGCGAAGCCCAGGCGATAGGTCACGAAGAAGCGGCTCGGGGCGATGCCCCGGGTCCCGGTCACCCGCGGGTCGGAAAAGCCGCCGCAGTGGCCGATCTGGAGGCTCGCGGCGCACCCCTCCCGGTGGACCGCCTCGGTCAGTTCCCGCAGGGCCGGGACGATCTCCGGGCGCATCCACATCTCGGTGGCGTAGGACCGGCCGTCGGGGTGCACGGCGCAGTAGGCCACGGTGGTCATGGCCACCCCGCCCCGGGCCACGGCCCGGTGGTGATCCCGCAGGGCGTCGGTCGGACGCCCGTCGGGGCACATCCCCTCGAAGCACCCCGATCGAAGCAGCCGGTTCCGGAGCCTCAGGGGGCCCAGAAACCAGGGTTCGAACAGGTCATCGTTCGAGGGATGGTCGCTCATCATCGGTCTCCTCGGGCACGGCGACGGCCTTCCGCAGCGACTTCAGCGGGTGCCGGAAGACCAGGCGCAGCACGGCCAGGTAGAGCCGGAAGGACAGCCTTCGCAGCAGCCACAGGGGCCACAGTTCCCGCGGGGCGAAGACGTAGGGGCGGTTCCAGCGGACCGCCCGGACGATCCGCCGGGCCAGGGCATCGGGGGAGCCGGACCCCCAGGCCATCGCCCGCCGCAGTCCCGATGCGATGCCATCGGGCAGCCGGAGCCGGCCGTCCTCAAGGACCCGGGTCCTCAGGGACCCGGTGCAGACCGTCGTGACGCCGACACCCGTCCCCACCGTCTCGACCGCGAGGGTCTCCCCGAGCATCGCCGTGGCGGCCTTCGTGGCGCAGTAGGGGGCCACCGTCGGCAGGGGCAGCAGGCCTGCCATCGAGGACACCAGCACCAGGTGGCCCTCCCCCCGGTGGACCATCGCGGGCAGCACGGCCCGGACCGCCAGCACCACGGCCCGGTAGTTCAGGTCCAGGATGTGTTCCCAGTCTTCCCCGGGCAGCGTTTCGGCCAGCCCCGACACCACGGTTCCCGCGTTGGCGACCAGCACGTCCACCCGGCCTTCCCGGTCGCGGATGTCACGGATGGCGGCCGACAGGGCCGCCGGGTCGGTGCAGTCCGCGGGGTGCCCGGCGACCCGCAGTCCTTCCCTGGCGCCCTCCCGTCCCAGGTCCTCGGCCCGTTCCGGGTCCAGTTCCAGTCCGTGGACCCGGCATCCCTTCCTCCCGAATGCCAGCGCGATGGCCCGGCCCAGGCCCGACCCGGCGCCCGTGACCACCACGACCCGATCCCGGAGACTCCGCATCCCATCCTCCCGCGCACCCCGGTCGCGAACCCGGCACCGCTTCCGGGGATTGGTGCCGGCGGGATTCTGAGGCATGGGAGCCCGATTGGGAAGGGCAGGATGGGAAGGGAATGAAGCGCCGTGGCTCAAACCAGGCTGTCATGGAAATGTCACCGGATTGACACGGTGTCCGGTTCGGAGTCTCATCGGCGCCGGACCGGCTCTTGAGGGCTCGGACCGGCTTCTCCGGGGAGGATGCGATGCGTTGCGGGAACCGGCTGCTTCGAATCGGGACGGCCCTCTGGATCGGTGCCGCCCTCGGATGCTCCGTGGAATCGGCGACGGACCTTTCCCCCGCTGACGTCCCCGGACGGGACCTCTGGACCCCGGACGTCCCGGGGGATTCCCCGGAGGATCCGGGCCGGGACGAGTCCCCAACCGACCTGCCCGAGGTCTCCCAGCCCGATCCCGGGACTCCCGACGAGGCCGGGGAGGCCGACGCGCCCGCCTGCGTGCCGGGCGCCCGGGGAATCGTCGCCGCCTCGCAGGAGGACCTGGTCGGGGGCCCCACCGCCTCGGGCGTCCCGGGGGACGTCGTCCTTCAGAACTCCCGCGTTCGATTCGTGGTCCGCAACCAGCAGCGAAGCCTCTATTCGCCCTACGGGGGAGCCCTGGTGGACGCCGACCTGGTCCGTCCCGAGGGGACCTCCGGGGAGGACCGTTTCCTGGAACTCTTCCCGATGATCGGCTTCGGCCGCATCTTCCGCCCCGCGACGATGCGCATCGTCGACGACGGGTCGTGCAGCGGCCAGGCCGTCGTCCGCTTCGAGGGCGGCGACGGCGGGATGGCCCTGATCGACAGCATCCTGCCCACCTTCTCCTCGGGGGCCCGGAGCGCCGTGGAATACCGCCTGGGGCCCGAGGACACGGCCCTGGAGATCCGGGTCATCCTGGAGAACCCCTCGGCCGGGGAGGTGGCCGCCGACGTCGGGATCGTCATGCAGATGGGCAAGCGCCTGGAGCCCTTCCACGTGGATTGCGGCCCCGACCAGAAATGCCTCTCGGGGAAGAGCGGCATCCGCTGGCTCGCCGGGTCCGACCTTCCGGTCTCCTATGCCCTGGCCCCCGAGGGGGCGACGTCCTTCTCCCTGCTGCTGGCCGAGGAGGACATGCTGCTGCTGACCACCGGCACCGCGGTGCTTCAGGAGGGCGACACGGTCACCCGGACCTTCCGGCTGGACGTCGGCGCCGGGTCCGTGGACGATCTCCGGTCCCGGCTGATGACCTGGCGGGGCGAGGACCCGGGGATCCCGTTCCCCGTGTCCCTCCGGCGGCAGGACCCCTTCACGGACTTCCGGGAGGTCCGGGTCCAGGTGCGCCGGGCGGGGGTCGGATCCGGCGGATTCGTCACCGAGGCCCGGCCGGATTCCCAGGGGAACTGCGCCGTCACGCTGCCTGCTGGGACCTACGACTTCCGGGTGCTGGTGCCCGGGGCGGCCGACGCCTGGTTCCAAGGGATCGAGGTTCCCGGGGAGCCGGCGGAAACGCCCCTGGCCCTGGATCTCCCCCCGGCGGGGAGGCTGCGGATCCGGGTGACCGGCCCCGAGGACCGGCCGGTGACCGCCGCCGCCACCCTCCAGGCGGGGCGCGGGGCCGACTGGAACGCCGGCGGCGTCCAGTACGACCCCATCCCCCGGGGCGACCGGCAGGTCCCGGTGGTGCCCGGGGACTACACCCTCACGGTGGCCCGGGGACTGACGTGGACCGCCGATCGCCAGGACGTCACGGTGCGCCCCGGCGAGGTGACCGAGGCGACGGCCCGGATCGCCCCCGCCGTGGACACCGCCGGCTTCCTCTCGGTGAACACCCACGAGCACTGCGAGCGGAGCATCGACAGTTTCGTCCCCGTGGAGGACCGGGTCTGGAACGCCGTGGCGAACGGCATCGACGTGATGAACCCCACCGACCACGACTTCTTCGGCAATCACCGCGGGACGATCGCCCGCCTCGGGATCCAGGACCAGGTGATCTCCTACACGGGCTGCGAGGTTTCCCCCCTCTGGGGACACACCACCGCGGCGGGCTGCCTGGCCCCGCCGGCCTACGACACCTATTTCGCCGTCGCCTACACCCTCTATGACGACGACGGGAACGCCGTGCGCCCGACGACCCCGGTCGAGGTCTACCGCCAGGCCCGGGAAGGCTTCCAGTGCGAGTTCCTGGCCGTGAACCACCCCTACCGGGGAGGGGCGACCTTCGAGTCCTACGGCATCACCGCTTCCTCGGATCCCGCCGCGGCCCTTCCGGACCTGGACCTCCGGATGGTCGATGCCGTCGAGGTCTACAACAAGTTCGACGACGTCGAGACGGTGCTGGACCAGAACCTGCCGGCGTGGTTCAACCTGCTGAACCGCGGGTATGCCATCGCCGGCATCGGCGGGTCCGACTCCCACACCTACGACGGCAACTACGGCAATCCCCGGAACCTCGTCCCCGTGGAATCCCCGGTCTCGGAGACCCTGCCCCAGGGCGAGGTCTTTTCGGCCATCAAGGCCTTCCGGTCCCAGGTCCTCGGGGGCCCGGTCGTCGATCTCCAGGCGGGCGGCGGATCCCTGGGGGACGTCGTGGCGGCCGTCGGGGGCGTGGTCCCGGTCCGGATTCGGGTGATGGCGCCGCCCTGGATGGGGCTCCAGTTCGTCCGTCTCTTCGTCAACGGCGAAGTGGCCCGGGACTTCGCGCCCCTGGAGTCCGGCGAGGTATTGCGCCTGGACGAGGAGTTCGAACTGGCGACCCCGACCGACGCCCACCTGGTCGTGGTGGCCGGGTCCACGCTGGCCGCCCACCGGATGACGCCCATCAGCGGAAAGTTCCCGATGACGATCACCAATCCGGTCTTCGTCGATGCCGACGGCGACGGCTACAAGGCCATCCACCACGACGGGGCTCCCTGGGACCCCAATGTTCAATGAGTCGTTCTTCGCAAGGTCGTCCGGGTTCGTTTCGGACGGGAGATGGGCGCAGGAAAAGTGGCACTTCCTTGCACTTTGTCCCTTGGAATCTTACCTTCTTGCCGGGGTCTCTGGGCAATTCCATGAAACCATGGCAGTGGCTCCTCGTAGCACTCGGCCTTTGTTTCTTTCTGCTGGTCCCAAGACCACTGCCAATTCCAAGCACCAGGACGCCCCACCCATCCTTGTCGTGGACGGACCTTCCTACCAAGGCGTGGCAGACACCCACCAGCACGGTGCCTACGGCGGTCCATGAAGAAAAAGTCAATGCGAAAGAATTGCTCAGGACGCCGGAATCCGGTCGAATCCTGCTGTTCCGGAAAGATCGGCTACAGGGCGCGCCTGCGTGGCAGAGAGCATCTCTGCAACCCAAGCCTGTTTTTTACCGCCTCCACGCCATCCGGCTTCCCCTGAAACTCGGCGGAGCCGACGCCGAGGACGCAGCGGAGACTGAAGAATCAAACACCAACGGCGTGCAGCCAGGCTAGTACTTGGCCGCAAATGTCGTTCGGCCACACGCCAGCGTGCGTGAGTGCGACCAGTTTGTTTGCGCCGCCCATTTTGGGCGAAGTAGCGATGAAGGAGTATGACGATGGATACCGGAATCGTCTGGCTATTGGTTGCGGTTGTGATCATTGCCCTTTTTGTGGCTCCCAAGCAGAAGTAAGCGGTCAACGTCCTCCGAACTTCCATCCATGTACGACACCCTTGACCCGACTTCTACAGTTTCCGACTGATCGCGGGTCGCGATCGGATCCGCGACTCCGGTTCCTTCCGGTCCGCCTCCAACAACCGGATCCGCTCGTTGTGCCGTTTCAGGAAGACGATTCCACGCCCCCGGACTTTTTCTTGGTGGAATTATTTCATTTCAGGACACTGGTGGGACGCTACAAGACGGCCTGGCAGATCCCTGCCGCATTGCAGACATGGCCTGGGGCGCACTGCTCGTCGGAATCGCATGGCTGGCAGTCCACAGGCTGACCATCGGACGAAGCAATCAGAAGACTGGAAGGGACTAGTTGATAAGCGGCAGATGGTTTCCAGGAACATTGCAGCACCTGCGGGGCACAATGCATCACGCCATTATCCCCGCTTTGAACTCCCCAGGCGTATCCGAGTTCTAATACATCATATGCATTCGCGCTCAGCTGGTTGGTGCTCCACTGAATCTCGATCGGGTAGATGCCCGCGGACTCGAACCGGACACCAACGGAATATTTCCATCCCCGATTGGCCCAGGAGAGGAGCGCTGCGACATTTCCCGCGATGATCAGTTTCACGGCGTCGCTTCCCATCAATTCCATCGTCCAGACCACGGGCTCCGAAATGACAAGGAAGCCTCGGAAACGGGCGGCCAGCGCCCCTGAACCCGCTACTGGGACGGTGTCCGCTCCGGGATAGTCTCCCGTGTAGTAGGCCCCGGTATTCGGGAAATGGCCAAAATTCAGTTGCGGCACAGAGCTGATGGCTGACGAGGACGCGCCGTTCATGCCGTCCAGCAACGCCATGAAGGCCGGAAGATTGCGTTCGTCATTGGTGTTCGGGCCCCCCGGAAATGTCCCGAAAACCGCGCAGATTCCTGTCCCGATTGGATTCTGAATCGGAGGACCGGACGAAGCGGATCCTGGGATCACGATCATGGGTTGTGGGCAGGGGCTTTCATCGGCAACATCGTCGCAGTTGTTGTCTCTTCCGTCGCAAATCTCTGGTAGTCCGGGATGTCTTGTGGAATCCTGATCAGCGCAATCACCGGAAAAACGAGTGCTGTAGACACCATAAGGACCGCACAGACACAGGAAATCAACATTGCTTCCATAGCCATCCGCATCCTGATCGGAAAAATATAAGAGACAGTCGATAGAGCCTTCCTCATCCACAAGACCATCGCAATCGTCGTCGTAGCCGTTGCACGATTCCTTTGCGTTGGTCGAAATGTACGGGTTGCTCGGCTCGCAGTCGGTCACGTCCGGATCGCCGTCGCCGTCGCGGTCCGGGTCGCAATCATCACCGATGCCGTCCTGGTCCAGGTCCTGCTGTCCCGGATTCGGCACAACGGGACAGTTGTCCGTTTCATCGACTACGCCGTCGCCGTCGCGGTCCGGGTCGCAATCATCACCGATGCCGTCCTGGTCCAGGTCCTGCTGTCCCGGATTCGGCACAACGGGACAGTTGTCCGTTTCATCGACCACGCCGTCGCCGTCGCGGT
>JAGOKF010000030.1:7403-40449 GCA_017994695.1 Myxococcota bacterium
CGTCGCCGTCGCGGTCCGGGTCGCAATCATCACCGATGCCGTCCTGGTCCAGGTCCTGCTGTCCCGGATTCGGCACAACGGGACAGTTGTCCGTTTCATCGACCACGCCGTCGCCGTCGCGGTCCGGATCGCAATCATCACCGATGCCGTCCTGGTCCAGGTCCTGCTGTCCCGGATTCGGCACAACGGGACAGTTGTCCGTTTCATCGACCACGCCGTCGCCGTCGCGGTCCGGGTCGCAATCATCACCGATGCCGTCCTGGTCGAAATCTGCCTCCCCCTCGTCGGTCAAACCATCGCAATCATCGTCGATGCCATTGCAGGATTCGGCCTGGGGGGAGCTTGCCGAACATTCCGAGTCGCAGGTCCTCTCACCGTAGCAGGTTCCGTGAACGTTGGCCACGTGACATGTCGTGAAGACTCCCTTGAACGATTCCGGGCATGGGCAGTTTGCACCTTCTCGGATCACGCAATGTCTGGTCCCTTCATCACTCTGGGTCGTCACGCACCGGAACCCCGATGGACAGTCCACATCTTGCTGGCAGGAAACACCACAGAACCATCCGTCGGAGCCATATTCGATGCATTGGTATCCTTCCTCGGGAAGAGATCCCCCTTGAGGTCTGCATTCCTCATCGGCCCTGCATGGCCGGCAAAGCCTTGCAAACGGGTCCACGCAACCTTTCACGGTGCCATTGTTGAACATCACCTCGCCGCATTTCATTCCTTCTGGACAAGAAGAGTCGTCCGAGCAACGAGGAGTGCAGACCCGACCCGCCGTGGTTTCTGCGCAGAATTCCGAATCGCAATCTTCCGGTCCGCTGCAAAGGCAGCCCATGCCTCCTGGGCATGGTGGTTGGGGTGTTTCGGTTTCCGAATCCCCGTCGAGCCCCCAATCATCCGTCCAATCGGACAGGTCGGTCGAACTGCTGTCCGTGAGCGGGTCCGGAAGGGGTTGCTCGTCCCGATGGGAATCATCAGTCAGGTCTTCCATGAGGTCGGGGAATGATTCCCAAGACGAATCCGAAGCATCATCGCCTTGCAGCAGAGAATCGTCTGAAACACCGTCCCCGACGGTCTCGTCCACCTCCGTGACCTCTTCGGACGGTCCGGTGTCGGTTTCCCCGGAGTCTCTCGGAGCATTCATGGGATCTTTCACGCCGGAAAAGCCGATCTGGCCGCCGCAGGACCAGAAGAGGGAAAACAGGGAAACCATGCAGACCTTGTTCATTGCCGTTCTCGCCATCGCCCGAGGAGGAATTCTTCTTTCCCCGCTTTCTTTGTCAAGATCCGGAAAGGGGTGCGTTGCCCTCTGTGGGAAGGGGGGCAGACGTCGGAAAACCGATCGGAACGGATCGCCGGCCCCCTGTCGAGGTCGGTCGAACGGCGACTGGTCACGAACCCTGCCAGCACGTGGAAGAAACAGATCGCCGCCCATGCGGTCCAGGAAGAGGCCTCGCGGAGGCCGTCCTTGCGCTTCTGCTGACTGACGAGGTTGCCTGTGTGCGCTGGTTCCCGGGCCTGGGACTCAGCGAGGTGTTCACGGACTCGCCGTCCTTCGGCCGAAACCAGGAAGGAGTCCCTTGGCCTCAGAACACGACCAGGGACTCCACCTGGTCCACGGCCGTCGCCAGGCGCTGCCGCCCGGGAAGGAAGGACAGTTCCACCACGAAGGCGGCCAGCGCGGGCGTGCCCCCGAGTTCCCGGACCAGGCGGCAGGCGGCCTCCATCGTCCCGCCGGTGGCCAGCAGATCGTCCAGCACCGCCACCCGCTGGCCCGGCTGGACCGCGTCCTCGTGCACCTCGATGCGGTCGGTCCCGTATTCCAGCTGGTAGGTCGCCGACCGGGTGCGCCAGGGCAGCTTCCCCGGCTTGCGCACCAGCGCCTGGGGCAGGCCCAGGCGGGCGGCCACCGGGGCCGCGAAGAGGTAGCCCCGGGACTCGATGCCCATCACGACATCGGCCCGGGCGGCGGCCACCGCCTCCGACAGGGCCTCCACCACCCGCCCGTAGAGGGGGGCGTCGAGCAGCACCGGGGTGATGTCCTTGAACAGGATGCCCGGTTTCGGGAAGTCCGGGACGTTCCGGATGCGGGCGTCCAGCGCCCTGGCCAGTTCCTGGTCCTTCATCTCGCCTCCTGCGCGTTCCCGCTTTCCCCGCGGGGATCCCGGTCCGGGACCCCGGGAAGCCGGTCCACCCATGCCAGGTCCCCCATCGACTCCGCCGCCAGGAAGTCCGCCTGGAGCGGCGTCACCGAGGCCCATCCCTCCTGCACCACCCCGCAGTCCGTGTCGGGGGTGGCCTCCATCGTGACCCGGGTTCCTCCGATCCACAGGTAGTCCTCGCCCCGGGGGTCCGTCCGGGTGATCACGTCGTTGCTGTAGAACCGCCGTCCCAGGCGGACGACCCGGAAGCCCCGGAAGGGGGCGATGCTGGGGTCGGGGATGTTCACGTTCAGGGTCACCCCCGGGGGCAGGCCCCGGCGGACCAGGTCGGCCAGCAGCGTCCGGACCGCCGGGATCACCCCGTCGAAATCGAAGTCGGCGGCCGAGATCAGGGAGAGGGCCACCGACGGGATCCCGTGGATCGTGCCCTCCATCGCGCCCCCGACGGTCCCGCTGTACAGCACGTCCCCCCCGAGGTTCGGGCCCCGGTTGATCCCCGAAATCAGCAGGTCCGGCTTTTGGTCCAGCAGGTGGTTCACCGCGATGAACACGCAGTCCGCCGGGGTGCCGCTGAGGGACCAGCGCCCCTCCCCGAAGGCGCGCACCCGGAGCGGTTCCGAGAGCGTGATCGCGTGGGAGACCCCGCTCCGCTCCCGGTCGGGGGCCACCACCCGCACCTCGCCCAGTTCCCGGGCGACCCGGATGGCTGCCTGGAGGCCCGTTGCCTGGATGCCGTCGTCGTTGGTGACCAGGATGAGGGGTCGGGACATCTTGCCGAGGAACTCCTGTCAGAAGGACCCGATGTTGAACTCGAAGACCACCGGCGGCTCCCCGGTCTGGCGCTTCAGGGGGAAGCCCCACTCGAACCGCAGGGGGCCGATGGGCGACCACCAGCGGATGCCGAACCCGGCGGCCGGGCGCATCTTCAGCGGGTTGGGCCACTCCCCGTCGTCGTAGGCGTTCCCGGCGTCGAAGAAGACGACTCCCCGGATCCCCAGGGTCTGGAAGATCGGGAACTCCGCCTCGACGTTCAGGATCAGCTGCTGGGCACCGCCGATCTTGAAGGGGGAGGGCCAGGCCGAGGGGTCCCGGGAGGATCCCACGGGCACCGACGGGCCCAGGGACGCCCGCTCGAATCCCCGGACCGTGAAGATCCCGCCCACCTGGAAGCGCTCGAAGATGGGCACCGGGCGTCCCTTGGGACTGAAGATGTAGCCCCAGGACCCGGCGACCTTGCCCACGATGCCCCAGATGATGGGGAAGTACTGCCGGGACCGCACGTTGATCCGCATGTAGTCGAAGTCGCTGCCGATCTCGCTCCCGGCCCATTCCAGGCTGATGCTGCTGACGTTGCCCCTGGTGGGGAACATCCGGTCGTCCCGGTTGTCGAAGGCCCCGGTCAGCGTCAGGCTGCTCGTGAGGCCCACCTGGTCCAGGTTCGCCACCGGGACGTCGGAGGAACTCTTGAGCCCGTAGCCGCCGGCCCGGACGTTGACGCCCTCCAGCTTGTAGGTGAGGGCCACGCTGAAGAAGTCCGCGAAGCGCCGCCCGAAGGTGAAGTCCAGCCCCTTCGAGGCCTGGTAGAAGTTGTACTGGGAGATGTCCGTGTTGTAGGCGCTGAAGCCGAAGGTCCAGTCGGTGTCGAAGAGGTAGGGCTCGTCGAAGGAGAAGACGAAGAACCGCCTCAGGCTCGACAGCGTGGCCTCCAGGCGGATGTTCTGCCCGCGTCCCAGGAAGTTCTGCTTGCTCACCTGGGCCTGGAACAGGAAGTTTTCGAGGCTGCTGAAGCCCGCGCCCACGCTGAAGGCGCCGGTCTGGCGCTCCTTGACCTCCACCGTGACGTCCACTTCCCCGGGCCTCGGCCCCGGCCGCGGCGTGACCGACACCGTCTCGAAGAAGCCCAGGCGCCGGATCCGGGCCTCGCTGTCCCGCAGCTTCGACTCGCTGTAGAGGTCCCCCTCGTAGATCCGCAGTTCCCGGCGGATGGTCCAGTCCCGGGTCCCCTCGTTGCCGACGATGTCGATCCGGCCGAACCGGGCCGTGTCGCCCCTCTGGAGGATGTAGGTGAAGTCCAGCAGGCGGGTGTCCGGGTGCAGGTCCGTGTCGTTGGACACCGTGGCGAAGGCGTATCCCTGGTCCTTCCAGAAGTCCCCCAGGGTCTGGATGTCCTTCTGGACGTTCAGGGCGTTGAAGATCTCCCCCGGCTTCAGGGCCAGCCGGGGCAGCAGGTCCGCTTCCGAGGTCCCTTCCAGGTCCCCGGTGACGCGCACCTGGCCGACCCGGTACTGGGGGCCCTCCTCGATGGGGATCGTGATCGTGATGAACCGCCGGTCCCGGGAGAGCGTCACGATGGGCTCCGAGACCCTCGCCTGGGCGTAGCCCCGGGTGTTCAGGAAGAAGGCGATCCGCTGGACGTCCTGCTCCAGGGCCTCCTTCTGGAAGGTCCCCTTGCCCGTCAGGAAGGACAGCAGGGACCCCTCCTGGGTCTGCATGAACTTCTTGATGTCCTCGGACGGCACGTGCTCGTTGCCCAGGAACTCGATGCGCTGCACCCGGACCTTCGCGTGCTCCCGGATCACGAAGACCACGTCCACCATCCGGTTGGGCCTGGGATCCAGCCGGAAGGTCACCTCCGCCAGGTAGAAGCCCTGCTCCACGTAGTGGGCCCGGAGGGCCTCGGCGCTCTGCTCGACGCGCTCGATGTCCAGGATCGACGCCGGACGGACCGTCAGTTTCTTCCGGAGGTCGTCCTCCTTCACCTCGTCGTTGCCTTCCAGGCGCACCCGGTCCACCGCCGGCCGCTCCTCCACCCGGAAGACCAGGCGGACGCCCCCGTCGGCCGGTTCCACCGCGGCAGAGAGGTTCTCGAAGGCTCCCATCCCGAAGAGGGTCTTCAGGTCCGAGGTCACCGTGTCGGGGTCCAGGGGCTGCCCCGTCCGGGAGTGGATGCGCCGGCGGGCCGTCTCGGCGTCGATTCGGAGCAGGCCGTCGAACCGGATCTCGACCACGACGGGACCCGGAGCGGTCGCCGCGGCCTCCTCGGCCATCGCCGCGGGCACGGGGCCGCAGGGCGCCAGCATCCACAGGGCCCCGCACACCGCAACCCAGCCGCCGCGCCTCACGATGCGCCCTCCACCGGGTGCAGGACCCCGTTCTCCAGCCGAAGCACCCGGCCCATCCGTTCCGCCAGGCGCAGGTTGTGGGTCGCCACCACGAAGGCCACCCCGAAGCGCCCGTTCAGGTCCGCCATCAACCCGTGCACCTCTTCGCTGGTCGCCTCGTCCAGGTTGCCCGTGGGCTCGTCGGCCAGGATCACCTCCGGTCGCATCACCAGCGCCCGGGCCATCGCCACCCGCTGCTGCTCCCCCCCCGAGAGTTCCGCGGGCCGGTGGGTCTGGCGGCTCGAAAGCCCCACGGCCTCCAGCAGGTCCCCGGCCAGCCGGGCCGCCTCCCGGCGGGAAGTCCCGGCGATTATGGCCGGAATCATCACGTTTTCCAATGCCGAGAACTCGGGTAGCAAGTGGTGGAACTGGAAGACGAATCCCAGTTTCCGGTTCCGGAAGGCCGCCAGGTCCCGCTCGGCCTTCCCGGTCAGGTCCTCGCCCCGGAACAGGACCCGCCCGCGGTCGGGCCGGTCCAGGGTTCCCAGCACGTGGAGCAGCGTGCTCTTCCCCACCCCGGACTTCCCCAGCACGGCCACCTGCTCCCCTTTCTCCAGGCGGAAGCCCGTGCCCCGGAGCACGGGGATCTCGGCCCCGCTCCGGTGGTAGGACTTCCACAGGTCCTTCGCCTCCAGCAGCGCCTCGCCCATCGGGCCTCCTCAGTCGTTCCGCAGCCCCTCGGACGGGCTGGGACGGGCCACGGACAATGCCGGGTAGAGGGTCGCCACCAGCGCCGATCCCAGCGCCGCCAGCGCCACCAGTCCCACCTCCAGGCCCCGGACCTCCACCGGCAGGGTCCGGAGGTAGTACTCCGAGGGCAGGCGGATTCCCGCCACCCGGATGTAGGCGCAGGTGCCTAGCCCCAGGGCCAGTCCCGCCACCATGCCCACGGCGCCGATGCTCCCCCCGAGGGCCAGGAAGAGGTCCCGGATGCCCTGGTGCGTGGCCCCGAGGCTCCGGAGCACCGCCATGTCCCGGGACTTCTCCATCGCCACCAGCACCAGGGACCCGAAGATGTTGAACCCCGCCACCAGGATCACCAGACCCAGGACCAGGAACATCGCGACCTTCTCGATCAGCAGCGCGCTGAACAGGGATCGATTGGTTTCCTGGACCGTCCGGACCTCCCCGCCTCCGTGGCGTTCCAGCGCTTCCCGGGCCACGGCGGCGATCCGGTCCACCGTCCGCAGGTCGGGAGTCACCACGGCCACCCGGTTCGGAGCCCCCAGCAGGAACAGGACCTCCGCCTCCCGGTCGTCCAGGTAGGCCGTGCGGAGGTCGTGTTCGTAGAGCCCGCTGGCGAAGGTCCCCGCCACCCGGAAGGTCCGGGTCCGGGGCCGCAGCCCCGCCGGTCCCACGTCCCCGTCGGGCACCACCACCGTCACCTCGTCCCCGGCGCCCACCGACAGGCTCCGGGCCAGTTCCTCGCCGAGCAGGATCGCGGGCAGCACCCGTCCCCCGCGCTCCTCGGGGCCGCCGATCGGGGGCATCGCGCCGGCGGTCCCAGGGGGCTCCTCGTCGGCGGGACCGGCGACGTCGTCCGCCACCGGGGCGGCGACCGGCGGCAAGGCGCCGGGGTCCCGGCCCTTCCGGGGGATCCTCCGGAAGCCCATGTCCCGGTCGGGGATCAGGCGGAGGGGATCCCGGAGGACCCGCATCGCCTTCGGGTCGGTGTTGGGGGCCAGCCACCGGGCCTCCAGGATCCCGCCGGGAGGGAGGCCCAGCAGCACCATGCCCGGGCTCATGTTCACCGAGGAGACGATCATCGCCTCCCCCTCGACGTACGCCTCCACGACGGCATCCCGGGGCAGGCGGGACCGGAGGTCGGCCACCAGCCCGGCCACGCGGTCCGGGGCGTCCTCGTCCGCCACGGCGGTCCCGGGCTCCATCTTCACGCTGGGAGTCTGCCGGAGGATCTTGCCCTTCAGGTCCGACTCGAAGCCCCCCATCACGCTCAGGACCACGACCAGGGCCCAGACCCCGATGGCCGTGCTCACCATCGCGATGAAGTTCTGGGTGCTGACGGGGACCAGCCGGTGCCACCAGGAGGGCCGGTCCGCCCGGAATCCCGTCAGGATCCGCAGCGCCACCTGCAGCCGCCAGCCCGGAAGCCATCCCCGGCCGGTGACCGCCGCCAGTCCCCGGAGCATCCCCGTGACCACCGCCGCGACCAGCAGGATCGCCAGGCCGATCACCGCCAGCAACTGGATCACCGGCAGCAGCCAGGTCTGCAAGACCTCCACGGCCCGACTCCTGTCACGACCCCGGCGTCACGACTCCGGCCGCATCAGCGGGAACAGGATGACGTCCCGGATGTTCTCCCGGCCGGTGAGCAGCATCACCAGCCGGTCGATGCCGATGCCCTCGCCGGCGGTCGGGGGAAGGCCGTAGGACAGCGCCCGGACGTAGTCCTCGTCGAACTCCATCGCCTCGGCGTCCCCACGGTCCTTCGCCGCCAACTGCGCCCGGAAGCGCTGCTCCTGGTCCTCGGGGTCGTTCAACTCGCTGAAGGCGTTGGCGATCTCGCTGCACCCCACGTAGAGTTCGAACCGGTCCACCAGGAAGGGGTCCGAGTCCTTCCTCCGGGACAGGGGCGAGACCGCCGCGGGGAAGTCCGTCACGAAGGTCGGCTGGTCCAACAGGGGCTCCACCTTCTCCTCGAAGGCCAGCATCCCGATCTCCAGCGCCAGGTCCCGGCCCCCTCCCGAAAGCCCCCCGGACTTCCGGACCACGGCCTCGAGGTCCGCCTCGGCGACCCCGCAGGCCTTCGCCGCCTGGAGGCTCCGGGCCGGGTCCGCCAGGGCATCGTCGTCGTAGCCGCAGTATTCCCGGAGGGCCTGGCAGACCGGCAGGCGCCGGAAGGGGGGCTCGAAATCGATCGCGGTGCCCCGCCAGGAGGCCACGTATCCCCCCGTCAGGTCCCGGACGAGTCCCCGGAACAGTTCCTCGGTCAGTTCCATCAGGTCCAGGTAGGTCGCGAAGGCCTGGTAGAACTCGATCATCGTGAACTCGGGGTTGTGCTTGTGGCTGATGCCCTCGTTGCGGAAGTTGCGGTTGATTTCGTAGACCCGTTCGAACCCCCCCACCACCAGGCGCTTCAGGTAGAGCTCCGGCGCGATGCGAAGGTAGAGGTCCATGTCCAGGGCGTTGTGGTGGGTGCGGAACGGGCGGGCGTTCGCCCCTCCCAGCACCGGGTGCATCATCGGCGTCTCGACCTCCAGGTAGTCCCGCTGGTCCAGGAACCGCCGGATGTACTGGATGATCCGCGCGCGCGTGCGGAAGACCTCCCGGGACTCCTCGTTGACCAGCAGGTCCAGGTACCGCATCCGGTGGCGGGCCTCGACGTCCTTCAGGCCGTGCCACTTCTCGGGCAGCGGCCGCTGGGCCTTCGCCAGCACCCGGTATTCCCGGGCCAGCACGGTCAGTTCGCCGGTCCGGGTCCGGAACAGGGTGCCCCGGACCCCCACGATGTCCCCGATGTCGGTCAGGCGGAGGCGCTCGAAGGTGACCTCGTCCACCTGGTCCTTCTTCACGTAGGCCTGGAGGGTTCCGGACTGGTCCCGGATCCTCAGGAAGGCGGCCTTTCCGAAGGAGTTGACGGCCATCACCCGTCCCGCGATGGCAACGGCCGGCTCCCGGGCCTCGAGGGCCTCCCCGTCCAGGGCCTGGAACGGGGCGATGACCGGGGCGATCAGGCCGTCGATCCGGAAGTCGTTGGGATACCGGACGCCGTCGATCTCCTCCAGCCGGGCCTGCTTCGCCCGCCGCTGCCGGATCAGTTCCTGCTCGGTGGTTTCCATCGGGCCTGTCCCCCGTTCTCGGGCCGCGCGAACCTACCGGATTTGGGGGGAGCCGTCAAACGCCCCGGGCCGCGCGGCAACGGGCGTTCTGCCGGGATCGGGGGACGCGGAAGGCGTGGGATCAGAAGGACTCTTCGAGGTAGGAGGCCAGGTCCCGGGACACGGCGGGCCCCTTCAGCCGACCCAGGGCCTTCATCTCGATCTGCCGGACCCGTTCCCGGGTCAGCCCCACGGCCTCGCCGACCTCCTCCAGGGTGTGCTCCCGGGCGGTCCCGATCCCGTAGCGCAGGCGGATGATCGCCTCCTCCTTGGGCGTCAGTCCTGCCAGGAGCTTCCGGATGTTCTTCTTCAGGTCGGCCTCCTCGGCCTCCTGGAGGGGCTGGACGGCCTCGGTGTCCTCGACCACGTCCATCAACTGGGCGTCGTCCTCGCCGATGGGATGCTCCAGGCTCACGGTCCGCAGCATGGTCCGCTCGGCCCGTTCCACCTGGTCCATGGTGAACCCCGAGGCCTGGGCGACCTCCTCCCGGGTCGGGGGCCGCCCCAGGGACATCTGGAGCCGTGCCCGGGTCCGCTGGACCTTGGAGACGCACTCCACCAGGTGCAGGGGCACCCGGATCGTGCGGCCGTGCTCGGCCAGCGCCCGGGTGATGCTCTGGCGGATCCACCAGGTCGCGTAGGTGCTGAACTTGTGCCCGTACCGCCACTCGAAGCGGCTCACGGCCTTCATCAGTCCGATGTTGCCTTCCTGGATCAGGTCCAGCAAGGCCATGCCCCGGTTCATGTAGTGCTTCGCGATGCTGACCACCAGGCGCAGGTTGGCCCGGATCATCCGGGACCGGGCCTCGTTCACCTGCCGCTGGGCCTCCCGGAGGGTCGCCAGCGCCTCGTCCAGTTCCGCACCCTCGATCCCCAGCACGGTCCGGGTGGACCCGAGGGTCACGGACCCCACCAGCAGCCCCTCCTCCAGGCTCAGGGCCCCGAAGGCGTCCGAGTCCCAGGGCTCGGCCACCGGCCCGGCGTCCGGCGCCCGGAGGATTCGTTCCACCTGGCACCAGAGGCTGCGGATCACCAGCCGCACGATGCCGGCCCCGAACCGGAAGTCCCCGTAGGCGTCATGCAGCGCCCCGGCCAGCCAGGGCAGGTGGCGCGCCGGGTTCCGGGACCGGTTCGTCCACTGTCCCCACCGCTTCCCGATGCCCCGGATCTCCTCGACGAAGTGCTCCAGTTCCTGGGTCAGGGACGGGGTCCAGTCCTCGTGGCTCGAATCCTCCAGCGTGGCGACGTCGCTCATCGCCACCTCCCCCTCCAGCAGGCGCGAGGGGAAGGTCAGGAGGTGGTCCCGGGACAGGGGGATGCGGACCAGGGCCTCGAACGTCCGCCGGTTGCCCTCCTCCATGGCGATGGCGAGGTCCCGTTCCTGTTCCCGGGTCAGCAGCGCCGTGTCGCCGACGCGGCTCAGGTAGGCCAGCACCCCGTTGATCGCCGTGTCCTCCTCGGGGGGCAGGATCTCGTGGGCCAGGGGTTCGTCCAGCATGTCGGTGCACTCTCCCCAGGGATTCGCCGCGCCGACCCGCGATTCGTCCGGTCTCAGGGCTTTTCTTGTCGGGGCCATGCGTCACCTCCGCTGGCGCCAACCTTCCGGGATGCAGGAATTGTGCCCCTGGAGGCCATGCGGCCCGAAGACCCCGAAATGCCGCGGTTCCTCCGGTGTCCTGCCCCGAGCGCCCGGGGAAGCGGACCGGGGTCGGGACCCGGAACCCTGATCCAGATGTCATGGGGGGCGCAAGAAACGTCCCCCCTGTCGATTCCCGGGCGCAAGTCCCCAGGAAGACCACGGATTGTGCCATAGGTCCTGATCCCCTACCACATCTTGTGTCTTTTTCTTGACAAGGGTCCCTCGACGGGTCTATCGTCCAGATGGCAGGAACGCCGACTCCCGACAGCCGAGAGTTCGGGTCCGGCCCCCCGGGGTCGGGTGGAGTCGTTTTGTCGAGGTGGTCCCGGAGGAACCATGGGAAGGGCATCCGGGAAGGGAAAAACCGGGAGAGGACAGATGAGCAGCGTGGTGCAGGAACTGTTCGGGGCGGCCCCCGTGGTGCAGCCCCCCGTCGCGACGATCGTCGAGGAACCGGTCGCCACCCCGGCGCCGGAGGCCCCCGCGAAGGAACCGGCGAAGGAGCCCGCGAAGGCCCCGGTCCGGAGGACGCTCCCGTTCCTCCGGCGGTTCACCGACGGGCAGACCGATCCCTACGACACCGTGACCTGGGCGGTGCGGAGCGCCGTGATCCAGGGCGAGGGCGGAAAGGACGTGTTCCGCCAGGACGGGGTGGAGTTCCCGGAGTTCTACAGCCAGACCGCGGTCAACGTCATCGCATCCAAGTACTTCCGCGGCCACATGGGAACGCCGGAACGGGAGCGTTCCCTCCGGCAGATGATCTCCCGGGTGGTGAAGACGCTGGCCCAGTGGGCCCGGGAGGACGGATACCTGGACGAGGAGGGGGCCCGGGCCTTCGAGGACGACCTGACCTGGCTCGTGCTGCACCAGTACGGCAGTTTCAACAGCCCGGTGTGGTTCAACGTGGGCGTCGAGCCCCATCCCCAGTGCTCGGCCTGCTTCATCAACTCCGTCGAGGACACGATGGAGTCCATCCTGGGCCTGGCCCGGACCGAGGGGATGCTGTTCAAGTTCGGGTCCGGGACCGGCACCAACTTCTCGCCGCTGCGCTCCCGGAGGGAGAAACTGCGGGGAGGGGGCGTCCCGTCGGGCCCCGTGTCCTTCATGAAGGGCTTCGACGCCTTCGCCGGCGTGATCAAGTCCGGCGGCAAGACCCGCCGGGCCGCCAAGATGGTCATCCTGAACGTCGATCACCCGGACATCCTGGAATTCGTGCAGTGCAAGGTGCGGGAGGAGCAGAAGGCCCTGGCCCTGATCCAGGCCGGATACAGCGGGGCCTTCGGCGGCGAGGCCTACGAGTCGGTGTTCTTCCAGAACGCCAACAACAGCGTCCGGGTGACCGACGAGTTCATGCAGGCGGTGGAACGGGACGGTCTCTGGAAGACCCGGGCGGTCACCACCGGCGAGGTGGTGGAGACCCTCCGGGCCCGGGAGGTGTTCCGCCAGATCTGCGAGGCGGCCTGGGCCTGCGGCGACCCGGGTCTCCAGTTCGACACCCAGGTCAACGACTGGCACACGTGCCCCGCCAGCGGCCGGATCAACGCGTCGAATCCCTGCAGCGAGTTCATGTTCCTGGACGACTCGGCCTGCAACCTGGCCTCCCTGAACCTGATGAAGTTCGTCCGGGAGGACGGGGCCTTCGACACCGAGGCCTTCCGGGCGGCGGTGCGGACGTTCATCCTGGCCCAGGAGGTCATCGTCAGCCGGTCCAACTATCCCACCGAGGCCATCGGCCGCAACAGCGAGCGGTTCCGGCCCCTCGGCCTGGGATACGCGAACCTGGGTGCCCTGCTGATGCAGTGGGGGCTCCCATACGACGGGGACGCGGGACGCGCGATGGCGGCGACCATCACTGCCCTGATGACCGGGACCGCCTACGCGGCCTCGGCGTGGATCGCCGGGGTGAAGGGCCCCTTCGAGGCCTTCGAGAAGAACCGGGACGCGATGCTCCGGGTGATCCGAAAGCACCGGTCGGCCCTGGACTCCGTTCCCGAGCGCCTGGTTCCCCGGACCCTGATGGAGGAGGCCCGGAAGTCCTTCCAGGAGGCCTCGTCGCTGGGCGAGCGGAACGGCTACCGCAATGCCCAGGTGACCCTGCTGGCCCCCACCGGCACCATCGGGTTCATGATGGACTGCGACACGACCGGGATCGAGCCGGAACTGGCCATCGTGAAGTACAAGCACCTGGTCGGCGGCGGTCAGATCAAGATCGTCAACCAGTCCGTGCCCCGGGCGCTCCAGCGCCTGGGATACTCCCGGGAGGACGTCACCGCCATCGTGGAGTACCTGGAGCAGCACGACACCATCGAGGGATCGCCCCTGCTCCGGGAGGAGCACCTTCCCGTCTTCGACTGCGCCTTCCGCCCGACCCGGGGCAAGCGGAGCATCTCCGTGGACGGACACATCCGCATGATGGCCGCGGTCCAGCCGTTCCTGTCGGGGGCGATCAGCAAGACGGTGAACCTGCCGGCCGACGCGACGGTCGAGGACGTGGAGAAGGCCTACCGGGACGCATGGCGCCTGGGACTGAAGGCCGTGGCGATCTACCGGGACGGCAGCAAGTCGGCCCAGCCGGTCGTGCTGAAGAACGACGAGGGGCCGCGGAAGACTCCCCAGGGGGCGCCGGTTCCCCAGCGGCGGCGCCTGCCCGACGAGCGCGATTCCCTGACCCACAAGTTCAGCATCGCGGGACTGGACGGCTACATCACGGTGGGGATGTACCAGGACGGGACCCCCGGGGAGATCTTCGTCACGATGGCGAAGCAGGGGAGCGTGATCAGCGGGCTGATGGACGCCTTCGCGACGGCCATCAGCATCGCCCTCCAGTACGGCGTGCCCCTGAAGGTGCTGGTGGACAAGTTCTCCCACCTCCGGTTCGAGCCGGCGGGGTACTCCTCGAACCCCCAGATCGGCTACGCGAAGTCGATCCTGGACTACATCTTCCGGTGGCTGGCGCTGAAGTTCCTGAAGCAGGAAGAGGGAGAGGCGGATGTCCGGGAGGAGGCAAGCCCGGACCTGGAGGCGAAGGAGGGCCTGACCCGTCCGACCCCCTTCCAGACGAGCATCTTCGAGAACCAGGAGGATGCCCCGCCCTGCAGCGTCTGCGGCACGGTGATGGTCCGCAACGGCGCCTGCTACAAGTGCGAGAACTGCGGCTCCACCTCGGGCTGCTCCTGACCGTTTCCGCGTCGCGACGCGGGGTTCCCGGGGGCCTCCCGGGGTCGGCGGTGCCGCGGGGCGTCAATTCCCCCGGGCCCTCGAAAAAAGCCCTTGCATGACATTTCCAACCGGGTAATCTCGAACCATTCGCCGAAAGCCTGCCCGGAATCCGGGAAGGCGTCGTGCAGGTCGGCCCGCCACCGTGGGCGGGCCCGGGTGTTGTCTCTGGCAGAACGGAGGTGCTTCATGGTGCGACGAGTCGAGAAGGCGGCCGTGCTGGGCGCCGGAGTGATGGGCTCCGGGATCGCGGCCCACCTGGCCAACGCCGGGATTCCCTGTCTGCTCCTGGACATCGTTCCTCCGAATCTCACCGACGAGGAGAAGAAGGACCGGACGGCCCGGAACCGGTTCGCCCTGAACGGGATCGAGACGGCCAAGAAGTTCAAGCCCGCGCCTCTGTTCTACCACGAGAAACTGGCCGCCCTGGTGACGGTCGGCAACTTCGAGGACGACCTGGACAAGATCTCCGAGTGCGACCTGGTGATCGAGGTCGTCGTCGAGAACCTGGAGATCAAGCGCAACCTGTTCAAGAAGATCGAGCCCCTGCTGAAGTGGGGCGCGATCCTCAGCTCCAACACCTCCGGCCTCTCCATCGCGTCGATGACCGAGGGCTTCGGCCCGCAGTTCCGGCAGAACTTCCTGGTCACCCACTTCTTCAATCCCGTTCGCTTCATGAAACTGCTGGAGCTGGTCGCCGGACCCGAGACGGATCCCGACGTGGTGGAGACGTGGGTCCACTTCGGACAGGAGGTCCTGGGCAAGGGGATCGTCTTCGGGAAGGACACGCCGAACTTCGTCGCGAACCGCATCGGCGTCTACGCGATCAACAAGACCATCCAGTTGATGATGGAAGGCGACTACACCATCGAGGAAGTGGACGCGGTGTTCGGCAAGCCGATGGGCCACCCGAACTCGGCGGCCTTCAAGACCGCCGACCTCGTGGGCGTGGACACCTACAAGCACGTCTCGGCGAACTGCTACGACAACCTGCCGAACGACGACGAGCGGGAGGTCTTCCAGCTGCCCCCGTTCATCCACCAGATGGTCGAGAAGAAGTGGCTCGGCGGCAAGACGAAGGGGGGCTTCTACAAGAAGGACACCGGCCCCGACGGCAAGAAGGTCAGCCTGGCCTTGGACTGGAAGACCGTGACCTACCGGGAGGCTACGAAGCCCCAGTTCGACTCGGTGAAGTCCACGAAGGGCGTCTCGGATCCCGGCGAGCGGATCCGGAATTTGCTGAACGGCGACGACCGGGCGCAGCAGCTGGCCTGGAAGTCCCTGGCCTACACGCTGAACTACACCGCGAAGCGCATCGGCGAGATCGCCGACGACGTGGTGAACATCGACAACGCGATGAAGTGGGGCTTCAACTGGGAGCTGGGGCCCTTCGAGGTCTGGGACGCCATCGGCGTGAAGGACAGCGTCGCGAAGATGGCCGAGATGGGGATCCAGGTCCCGGCCCACATCACCCGCATGCTCGAGAAGAGCGAGGGGACCTTCTACAAGAAGGAGGGCGTCCGGAAGTTCTTCTGGGACTTCCGCACCGACTCCTACGTGGCGATCGACAAGCCCGAGTCCTTCATCCTGCTGCCGGACCTGAAGGAAGAGGGCAAGGTGATCAAGGAGAACTTCGGGGCGACGCTCTACGACATGGGCGACGGCATCGCCTGCCTCGAGTTCCACACCAAGATGAACGCCATCGACACCGACATCATCGACATGCTCCACGAGTCGCTGGACGAGGTCGAGGCGAACTGGAACGGCCTCGTGCTCGGCGGCCATGCGGACAACTTCAGCGTCGGGGCGAACATCGGGCTGGTGCTGATGGCGGCCCAGATGGGCAACTGGGACATGCTGGGCGAGATGGTGACCCGCCTGCAGCAGGCCGGCCAGCGGATGAAGTACTGCCGCAAGCCGGTCGTGACGGCGCCCTTCGGCATGGCCCTGGGCGGCGGGTGCGAGGTGTCGATGCACGGCACCCGGATCCAGGCCCACGCGGAACTGTACATGGGCCTCGTGGAGATCGGCGTCGGCGTGCTGCCCGCGGGCGGCGGCTGCAAGGAACTGATCTGCCGGCTGCTCCGGGGCATCCCCGGGGACATGAAGGGCGTCTCCCGGATGCCGCTGATCCAGAAGGCCTTCGAGAACATCGCCACGGCGAAGGTCTCGACGTCGGCCGAGATGGCCCGGGCCCTGGGCTTCCTGCGGCCCGAGGATGGCGTGAGCCTCTCCCGGGACCGGCTGCTCTACGACGCGAAGCAGACGGCCCTTGGTCTCTGGCGGGCCGGCTACCGCCCGCCGCCCCCGCCGGACTGGCTGGTCATGCCCGGCCCGGACGGCGCGGCGCTGTTCCTGGCGGGGCTCGAGCAGTTCGGGGCCGGCGGCTTCGCGACGCCCCACGACGTCGTGGCCGGCAAGCAGATCGCCAAGGTGCTCACGGGCGGCAACGTCCGGCCCGGGACCCTGGTGACCGAGCAGCACCTGCTGGACCTCGAGAAGGAGGGCTTCCTGTACCTGTGCGGGACCGAGGCCACCCAGGCCCGGATCGAGCACATGCTGAAGACCGGCAAGCCCCTGCGGAACTAGGTGCGACCGGGGTCCCCGGGACGGTCCCGGGGACCCCGGGTTCCTGACAAGTTGCGTGCGCGGGGTCATGCAAATGGCGGGCCCCGGCCAACAGAGGAGGAACGAAGATGTCCAGAGCCGTGTACATCGTGTCGGCGGTCCGGACCGCCGTGGGCAAGGCGAACAAGGGCGCGCTGCGGTCCTACCGTCCCGAGGACCTGCTCGCCAATCCCATCAAGGAGGCGCTGCGGCGCATCGAGGACAAGTTCCCCAAGGAAGACGTGGACGACGTGATCGCCGGATGCGCGTTCCCGGAAGGGACCCAGGGCATGAACATCGCCCGCATCGCGGTGTACCTGGCAGGGCTGCCCTACACGGTCACCGCGATGACCATCAACCGCTTCTGCTCCTCGGGACTCCAGGCCATCGCCCTGGGGGCCCAGGGGATCGCCGCGGGCTACCACGAGGTGGTCGTGGCCGGGGGCGTGGAGTCGATGTCCACCGTGCCGATGGGCGGCTACAACCTGCTGCCCCACCCGGGCCTGATGGCCGAGTACCCCGAGGCCTACACCTCGATGGGCATCACGGCCGAGATCGTGGCCGAGAAGTACGGGATCACGAGGGAGCGCCAGGACCAGTTCGGCCTCGCCTCCAACCAGAAGGCCGTGGCGGCGATCCAGGCCGGGCGCTTCAAGGAGCAGATCGTCCCCCTCCAGGTCTACGACTACGAGAAGGGCGAGATGTTCACGTTCGACACCGACGAGGGGCCCCGGGCGGACACCACGCTGGAGGGCCTGGCGAAACTGAAGCCCGCCTTCAAGACCAACGGCACCGTGACGGCCGGCACCTCCTCCCAGGTGTCGGACGGCGGCGCGGCGCTGGTGCTGATGAGCGAGGACGCGGTGAAGAAGTACGGACTGCAGCCCCTGGCCCGGTTCGTGAACTTCCAGGTCGCCGGCGTGCCGCCGGAGGTGATGGGGATCGGTCCCGCGGAGGCGATTCCGAAGCTGCTGAAGAAGACCGGCATCGCCGAGAAGGAGATCTCCTGGTACGAACTGAACGAGGCCTTCGCGGCCCAGTCGCTGGCCTGCCTGGACCTGCTGGCGAAGTCCCATGACCTGGACCCGGCGAAGGTGAACCCGAACGGCGGCGCCATCGCCCTGGGCCACCCCCTGGGCTGCACCGGTGCGAAACTGGCGGTCCAGATGGTGTACCAGCTGAGGGACACCGGCGCCCGGTACGGCATCGTGTCGATGTGCATCGGCGGCGGCATGGGCGGAGCCGGCCTGATCGAGCGCGTCTGACGTCTCCCTCGTTCCCCCTCGGTCTCCTCCCCGGCCTCTGCGGAACCGCTCTCCGGCGGCATTCCCTGTTTCCGGGTAACCCAAGAACGGCCCGGTCCTTGCCCGTTCGCAGGGGAGACACCGAGGTGGCTGATGGCAGGGGGAATCGTTCCGGAGGTCCGTGCTAGCGGGCAGCGGGGCGGTTCGCGACCACCCGGAGACGGGTCTCGGACTTCTTCAGGGAGGCCTCGGCGGCCTTCCAGGCCTCCCCCATGCCGGGGTGCATCGAGGCCATCCGGGCCGAGACCTCCTCCAGGTGGGCCTTCGCCCGCTCCGCGTCCACCTCGTCCGACGCCTCGCAGGTCTCGGAGATCACGCGGACCTGGTCCCCCAGCACCTCGACGAAGCCCCCGGAAAGGGCGAACCAGCGCTCGCCGAAGGATCCGCGGAGCACCATCGGGCCGATGCCCAGGGCGATGATCATGGGCTTGTGGCCCGGGAGGATGCTCAGTTCGCCCAGCACGCCCGGAAGGGTGACCTCGTCGATGGTCAGGTCCTTCACCTTCGCGCCGTCCTGGGTGACCACCTCGATGTTCATCGGCGCCTCATCCCTGCTCGAGGAGCTTGCGGCCCTTCTCGACCGCCTCCTCCACCGTTCCGACGAACCAGAAGGCCTGCTCGGGAAGTTCGTCGTGCTTGCCGGCGAGGATTTCCGCGAATCCCCTCACCGTGTCGGCGATCTTCACGTACTTCCCAGGGGTTCCGGTGAACTGCTCCGCGACGAAGAAGGGCTGGGACAGGAACCGCTGGATCTTCCGGGCCCGGCTCACCGTCAGCCTCTGGTCCTCGGAGAGCTCGTCCATGCCCAGGATGGCGATGATGTCCTGGAGGTCCTTGTACTCCTGGAGGACCCGCTGGACCTCCCGGGCCACCCGGTAGTGTTCCTCTCCGACGATCTGGGGATCGAGGATCCGGGAGGTCGAGTCCAGGGGGTCCACCGCGGGGTAGATGCCCAGTTCGGCGATGGACCGGTTCAGCACCGTGGTGGCGTCCAGGTGGCTGAAGGTCGTCGCCGGGGCCGGGTCCGTCAGGTCGTCGGCCGGGACGTAGATGGCCTGGACCGAGGTGATGGACCCCTTCTTGGTCGAGGTGATGCGCTCCTGCAGCTCGCCCAGGTCGTAGGACAGGGTGGGCTGGTATCCGACGGCCGAGGGGATGCGCCCGAGCAGCGCCGAGACCTCGGACCCCGCCTGGGTGAACCGGAAGATGTTGTCGATGAAGAGGAGCACGTCCTGCCCCTCCTCGTCCCGGAAGTACTCCGCGGCGGTCAGCGCCGTCAGGCCCACCCGGGCCCGGGCGCCGGGGGGCTCGTTCATCTGCCCGTAGATCAGCGCGGCGCGCTCGATGACCCCCGACTCCTTCATTTCGAGCCAGAGGTCGTTGCCCTCGCGGGTCCGCTCGCCCACGCCGCCGAAGACCGACACGCCTCCGTGGTGGATGGCGATGTTGTGGATCAACTCCATGATGATGACGGTCTTGCCGACGCCGGCGCCCCCGAAGAGGCCGACCTTCCCGCCCCGGGGATAGGGCTCCAGCAGGTCGATGACCTTGATCCCGGTTTCCAGGGGGCGGATCGTGACGTCCTGGTCCAGGAAGGACGGAGGTTCCCGGTGGATCGGGTAGAAGTGGGTGGCCTCGACCGGGGCACCCTCGTCCACCGGCTCGCCGATCACGTTCAGGATCCGCCCCAGGGTGGGCTTTCCCACGGGGACCAGGATGGGCTTCCCCGTGTTCTTCACCGGCATGCCCCGGACCAGGCCGTCGGTGGAGTCCATCGAGATGCACCGGGCGGTGGATTCGCCGATGTGCTGCGCCACCTCCAGCACGAGGTTGTCCGGCCGGTCGTTGATCGCCGGATTCGTCAGCCGGAGCGCCGTGAGGATCTCCGGCAGCTTCCCCGGGGGGAAGCGGACGTCCACCACGGGACCGATGACCTGGGTGACGATGCCGTCGCCGTTCTCCATCTCCGCCATCTCCGATCCTCCCGAAGGGGACCCTTGCGGGACCCCGACCTGCTCCGGTGGCCGCACCGTGCGACCGGGCATCAGCGCAGCGCCTCTGCCCCGCTGACGATCTCCAGCATCTCCTTCGTGATCGAGGCCTGCCGGGCCTTGTTGTACTGGAGCGTCAGGCGCTGGATCATCTCCCCGGCGTTCTTGGTCGCCGACTCCATCGCGGTCATCCGGGCCCCCATCTCGGCCGCCAGGCTTTCCAGCACCGCGTAGTAGAGCCGCACGTTCACGTAGAGCGGCAGCACCGCCGACAGCACCGCCTCGGGAGACGGCTCGAAGGCGAACTCCAGGCCCTCCAGGGCCCGATCCTGCTGCTCCTGTTCCTCGGTGAACTCCGGCTCGATGGGAAGCAGCCGCTCGACCACGACCCGCTGGGAAATCGCCGACTTGAACTCGTTGTAGACCATGTACACCGCGTCGTGGCCCCCGTCCAGGAACCGCGCCGCGACCTGGGATCCGATCTCGGACACCCGGTCCATCGTCGGCGCCGCCAGGACCTCCATGTATTCCTGAAAGATCGGGTGGTTCCGTCGCCGGAAGTAGTCCCGTCCCTTCCGGCCGATCAGGGCCAGTTCCGCCTCCCGGTGCCCCTGCTCACGGTCCCGGAGGAAGCGCTCGGCTCGGCGGTTGATGTTGCTGTTGAAGGCGCCGCAGAGGCCCCGGTCGCTGGTGATCACCACCAGCAGCACCTTCTCCTGGTCGCGGACCTGGAGCAGGGGGTGCATCGCCCGGTCGGTGTGGCGGCTCAGGTCCCAGATCATGCGCCGGAGGCGGGCCGCGTAGGGCATCGCCCGGAGCATGTTCTCCTGGGCGCGGCGCAGTTTCGCCGCGGCGACCAGTTTCATCGCCCGGGTGATCTTCTGGGTGGACCGGACGCTGCTGAGCCGCCTCCGGATCTGCTTCAGGGTCGCCATCGCCGTTCCTCGCGGGGCCCCTCACGGCCCGGGCTCACTCCGACTGGAAGAATCCCTTGAAGGCGCTGATCGCCTGGACCAGGGAGGCCCGCAGCTCGGCCGAGATGTCCTTCTTGTCCCGGATCTCGGCCAGGAGTTCGGGGTGCTGAGCCTTCATGTGCTCCAGGAACTCCGCCTCGAAGCGCTGGATCTGCCCGACGGGGATGTCCATCAGGAAGCCCTCCTCGGCCGTCCCGGCGAAGATCATCAGGACCTGCTGCTCCACGGGCATCGGCTGGTACTGCAACTGCTTCAGCAGTTCCACCAGCCGGGCTCCCTTGTCCAACTGCCGCTTGGTCGCCTTGTCCAGGTCCGTGGCGAACTGGGCGAAGGCCGCCAGTTCCCGGTACTGGGCCAGTTCCAGCCGGAGCATGCCCGCCACCTTCTTCATCGCCTTGATCTGGGCCGATCCGCCGACCCGGGAAACCGAGATGCCGGCGTTGATGGCCGGCCGGATGCCCTTGTAGAACAGGTCCGACTCCAGGTAGATCTGGCCGTCGGTGATCGAGATGACGTTGGTCGGGATGTAGGCGGACACGTCGCCCGCCTGGGTCTCGATGATGGGGAGGGCCGTCAGGGATCCGCCCCCCAGGTCGCTCCGCATCTTCGCGGCCCGCTCCAGCAGCCGGCTATGGAGGTAGAAGACGTCTCCCGGATAGGCCTCCCGGCCCGGCGGGCGCCGCAGCAGCAGCGAGAGCTGTCGGTAGGCCACCGCGTGCTTGGAGAGGTCGTCGTAGATGATCAGGGCGTGGCCGCCGTTGTCCCGGAAGTGCTCTCCCATCGCGCAGCCGCTGAAGGGCGCCAGGAACTGCATCGGCGCGGTCTCCGACGCCGTCGCGGCCACCACGGTGGTGTATTCCATCGCGCCGTGCTTCCGGAGGCGGTCCACCACCTGGGCCACCGTGGACTGCTTCTGGCCGATGGCGACGTAGATGCACCAGACCGGAGCGCTGGTGTTGTGGGTGTCCTTCTGATTCAGGATCGTGTCGATGGCCACCGCCGTCTTGCCGGTCCCGCGGTCCCCGATGATCAACTCCCGCTGGCCCCTGCCGATGGGCGTCATCGCGTCCACGGCCTTCAGGCCCGTCTGGAGGGGCTCCTTGACCGGCTGGCGCACCACGATGCCCGGGGCCTTCAGTTCGATCCGGCGGAAATCCTTCGTGTCGATGGGGCCCAGGCCGTCGATGGGCTGTCCCAGGGCGTTGACGACCCGGCCCACCACCGCGGGGCCGACCGGCACCTGGGCGATCCGCCCGGTCCGCTGGCACTCGTCGCCCTCGCGGATGCGGTTCACCTCGCCCAGCAGGGCCACGCCGACGTTGGACTCCTCCAGGTTCAGCACCAGTCCCTTCACGTCGTGGGGGAACTCCAGCAGCTCCCCGGCCATGGCCCCCGAAAGTCCGTGGACGCGGGCGATGCCGTCGCCGACCGTGATCACGGTCCCCTTCTCCCGGACGTCGACCTTGCGGCCGAAGTCCCGGATCTCCCGCTTGAGGATCTCGGTGACTTCTTCGATGCGCAGTTCCATCGGATCTCCTTCGCCTCTAGCGGACCGTCGCCAGTCTCTCCCGCAGGGTCTTCAACCAGGTCCGGGCCGTCAGGTCGAACACCCGGTCGCCCACCGTGACCCGGACCCCGTCCAGCAGGGCGGGGTCCCGTCGCTGCTCCAGCGTCAGCTGCCTTCCCAGGGCCTTTCCCAGGGCGTCCCGGATCCGGGCGACCTGGATCACCGACAGGGGTCCGGCGGATTCCACCAGGCCCGTGGCCCGTCCCTGGCGCCGATCCCGCTCCTCCCGGACCACCGCCAGCAGGACCTCGGGGCGACCGAGGCGGCGCCGGGTCGCCAGCAGGCCCAGGAAGGAACGCACCGTTTCCGACAGCACCATCCGGGAAGCGACCTCCTGGACGACCCGGGAGACGGTGGCGGCGGGCGCCGTGGGGTCCGCCAGCAGTTCCTGGAGGGCCGGGACCTTGCGGACCTGGGTCAGGAAGGACTCCAGTTCCGACACCAGCCGATCGGCCGCACGGGAATCCCCGGCCAGTTCCAGGAAGGCATTGGCATAGCGACGGGCGACCGTGGGGGTCATGCCTTCACCTCGTCCACCAGCCTGGCGACCAGGCGGTCCGAAACCGGGCGGTAGGACTGCTCGGCGAGGCGCTGCTCCACCAGGGAGAAGGTCCGCGCCAGCAGCGCATCCACCACCTCCGCCCGGGCCATCTTGGCCTCCTGGGAAATGCGGAACTCCGCGTCCTCCTCCAGTTTCTTCGCGACCCGGACCCCCTCGTGGACCAGTGCCTCCCGCTCGGCCTGACCCTGGCGGCGAAACTCCTCCATCAGGGCCCCGGCCTCCTCCTCGAAGTGCTGCAGGCGGGCCTCGGCATCCCGGAGACGCCGTTCCGCCTCCTCGAACAGGGCCCGGGCCTCGTCGATCTCCTGTCGCACCGTGTCGTGCCGCTGCCGGAGCATCCGCCGCAGCCGCGGCGTCACCAGGATGCCCAGCGGAATGGCAAGGATCAGGAAGTCGACCAGGTAGACGTAGAAGTCCGTCCCGGGTCCCGTCCCGTCCCCGGAGGCGCGGGCGATGGCCGGGAACAGGACCAGGGCCAGCAGGGCGACTCTCCTCATGGGGCCTCCACCGACCGGACCTGCTTCTCCATCTCGTCGGCGAGCTCCGCGGCCTTCCGGTCCGCTTCCTGGAGCAGGCGGGCCTTCAGGACCCGGAGTTCCTCCAGTTCCTGCTCGACCCGCCGCTGGAGGCGGTCCCGCTCCCGGGCGATCGTCGCTTCCCGGAGCCGGGCCCCCTCCTCGGCCAAAGCCTTCCGTTCGGCCACCGCGGCCTGCCGGACCTCCGCCATCCGGTCCTCGATGCGCTGCAGGATCTCCCGCGCCTTCCGCTCGTTCTCCTGGGCCCGCTGCCTCATTCCGTGAGTGGACGCCGCCCGCCGTCGCAACCTGGCGACGTAGGGCCCGAAGAAGACCTGCGACAGCAGCAGGTAGAGCAGCAGGAAGACTCCCAGCTGGACGAAGTAGGTGGCATCGAGGTCCACCAGTCCCGCCGCGAGCGGTGCGGAGATGTCCGGTGACGGAACCATTCCGGTCTCCTCCTCGCCGGATGGTCGGGGCTGCATACCATCCGCCTTCGGCGCGTGTCAAGAGAAGGAACGGCACTTCCCGGGCGATTCCTCGTCCGGGGCGGGAACGGCCTCCGGCCCCCGTGGAACGGGCCCTCGATCCGTGCGATATTCGGAGGCGGCCCGAGCGCGGTCTGGGCGATGGAACTTCCGGAGGGATGATGAACGGGACCTGGAGGATCTGCTGCTTGACCCTGACGGGGCTGCTGGCCGGGATTCCGGCGGCGGCCCAGTCTCCCGAGTGCGCGTCGCCGAACATCCTGATCCTGCTGGACGTGTCCGGCAGCATGAAGGCCGCGACGAATCCCGCCGGGAAATACGCGGCGGCGGTCCCGGCCATCGACGACGTGGTGACCCAGTACCAGGACCGGATCCGCTTCGGCCTGATGGTCTTTCCGGACCCGGCCCAGGGCTATTGCGGGGTCTCGACGAACCTGGTGGTGTCCCCGGACCTGGGGACCGCGGAGGCCATCCGCAACTATCTGACCCTGGGTGCGCCGGGCTTCTTCGGGGGGCCCCTGGCGACCTTCGATACCCCGATGAAGCAGGCCCTGGAAGCCGTGGCCGGCCAGTCCGTGCTCCGGAATCCCGAACGGCGGTCCTACGTGCTGCTGATCACCGACGGGATGCAGGACTGCTGCCGGTTCGGGGACTACGACGGCGATCCCGACTGCCTCCCCTCCAGCACGGTCCTGGACCCTGCCGAGGTGGTGGAGAACCGGGCCGACCTGGTCCAGGTCATCGGCACGCTGGCGGGCCTCGGCATCCAGGTCTTCGTGGTGGGCTTCGGCAGCGGCGTGGATGCCCTGACCCTCAACGAGATGGCCGTCACCGCGGGGACGGGGCTGTACGGGTGCGACCCCTCCGAACCGGACCCGACGAAGGGGCGGCAGTGCTACTACCGGGTGGACGAATCGCAGGGTTCCGGCGACGCCACGGCGGCCCTGAAGGCGGCACTGGGGGCGGTGGTCCAGATCGTGGGGATCGAGGTGTGCGACGGGATCGACAACGATTGCGACGGGGCGACGGACGAGGGCTTCTCCCCGGGGATTCCCTGCGACGGCCCCGACGACGACCTCTGCGCCGACGGGTGGGTCGCCTGCACCTGGGACGGCCGGGCCGAATGCCGCGAGATCACGCCGGCGAACCGGAGGGAGGTCTGCGACGGGATCGACAACGACTGCGACGGGGCGACGGATGAGGGGTACCCGGTCCGGGAGCCCTGCGACGGGGACGACGAGGACCGGTGCCGGGAGGGCTTCTACGCATGCTCGGGCGACGGCCTGGGCGTCGTCTGCGACGAGCGGGGCGCCGGCCACGTGGAAACCTGCAACGGCCGGGACGACGACTGCGACGGGGTCGTGGACGAGGACTCCGACGTGGTCTGCGATTCGCCCTGCGGGGTCAGCCTCCGGAGGTGCGTGGACGGAGCGCTGGGGGACTGCGAGGCCCCTCGGCCCCTTCCCGAGGACCTCTGCGGCAACGGGCGCGACGACGACTGCGACGGGGTGACGGACGAGGACTGGG
Organism: Myxococcota bacterium; assembly: GCA_017994695.1. Taxonomy (GTDB): domain Bacteria; phylum Myxococcota_A; class UBA9042; order DTJE01; family DTJE01; genus JAGOKF01. The sequence continues at coordinate 32,959 of JAGOKF010000030.1, forward strand.
AACACGCCTGCCAGACGGCCTGCGGGGAGGGGATCGAATCGTGCAGCGGCGGCGTCTGGACGCCCTGCACCGCGCCGGCGCCCCGGGCCGAGTCGTGCAACCTGCTGGACGACAACTGCGACGGGGCCGTCGATGACGGGGACCTCTGCGGGGAGGGGGCCGAGTGCTTCTGCGGCGCCTGCCAGCAACCCTGTCCGCCCGGCGGCGTCTGCCCCGACGGGCGGGCGTGCGTCCAGGGCTTCTGCCTGGACGACCGGTGCCCCGCCGGGATGGAGTGCCGCGACCGGGCCTGCGCCGAACGGATTCCGGTCGATCCGGGTCCGGGACCCATGGTGGTCCAGGGGGGCGGGGGTTGCGGCTGTCGCAGCGGCGGTCTCCCGGCCCTGCCCGGGGGGGTGATCCTGGGCGTCCTGGCCTGGGCCGGAGCCTTCCTGGCCGCCCGTCGCCGGCGGGCCTGAACCGTCCGGTCGCCGGAATCCTACCGGTCCTTCCCGAAGTTCAGCACGGATTGGCGGGCCGCCACGGCCCCGGCGATCCGGCGGATGGCCGCCGCGGGCAGGCCCTCCGGGTCACCCAGCAGGAACGGGATCCCCTGGTCCGCCTGGGGGGAGATGCGGCCATCGAGGGGCAGGTCCCCGAGCCACGCGAGCCCCATCTGTTCCACCGCCCGGCGCACCCGCCCCTCCCCGAAGGGATGGTGCACGGTGCCGCAGGTGGCGCAGGTGAAGGTCGCCATGTTCTCGACGACGCCCAGGACCGGGACCTTCGTCGTCTCGAACATCCGGAGGGCCCTCCGGACGTCGGCGAAGGCGACGTCCTGGGGTGTCGTCACCAGCACGGCGGAGGAGATGGGAACCAGGTTCGCCAGGGAGATCTGGACGTCCCCTGTTCCGGGAGGCAGGTCCAGGACCAGGTAGTCCAGGTCCCCCCACCAGACGTCCTCCAGGAACTGGGTCAGGGCCTTGTGGAGCAGGGGCCCCCTCCAGATCACGGCCTGGTCGGGATCCAGCAGCAGGCCCATGCTGAAGACCCGGATCCCAGCGACCTCCTGGGGCGCCAGGTAGTCCCGACCCTCGATGGTGACCGTCGAGGCCCGGGTCTCCTGGATCCCCAGCAGGATGGGGACGCTGGGGCCGTAGAGGTCCGCGTCCAGCAGGCCCACCGAGGCCCCCGCCTCCGACAGGGCCAGGGCCAGGTTCACCGCCACGGTCGACTTCCCGACCCCGCCCTTTCCGGACCCCACGGCGATGACGTTCTTCACCGTGGGAAGCCGCTCCCCCTTGTCCTTTTCCCGGGCCTTGACCCGGGCCCCGAGCGTCACCTCGACCGCGGTGACGCCCGGCAGCGGCAGGAGGGCCTGCTCCACGTTCCGCTGGATCACGCTCTTCAGGGGGCACGCGGGAGTGGTCAACTGGACCGTCACCCGGACCCGGCCCTCGGCGTCGATGTCCCATTGTTCCACCATGCCCAGGGAAACGATGTCCCGTCCCAGTTCCGGGTCCATCACGCTTCGCAGGGCCTCCAGGATCTCCTCTCGAGTCGCCATCGATTCACTCCCGTGGACAGGTGCGTCGAAGTCCCTTCCGGGACGCCCGCAGGAAGGTTCTGCCGTTTCCTCGGTTCGTCAACCCCGCAATTCGTCGCGGGCCCTCCCCGGATCGACAGCCGGCGGCCCGAGTGGCATCATTCGACCGCGATGGCGATCTACCTGGACAACCTGGCCACCACGCCCCTGGACCCGGAGGCGTTCCAGGCGATGCTGCCCTGGCTGGGAAAGCCGGGCAATCCCCACGCCCGCATCCATCCCCACGGCGTCGAGGCGGCCCGGGCCGTGGAACGGGCCCGGGATCAGGTGGCCCGGGCCTGCGGGGTGCGCGCCTCCGAGGTGTTCTTCACCCCCTCGGCGACGGCGGCGAACAACCTGGCCGTGGCCGGCATCGCCGAGGCCCGGGCGAAGCGGGGCCGGCACCTCCTGGCGACGACGATCGAGCACCCCTCGGTCCGGGAGCCCCTGCGGGCCCTGGCCGCAGCGGGATTCGAGGTCGAGTGGGTGCCCGTGGGGTCCTCGGGGGTGGTGGACCCCGACGAGGTCGGGCGCCGCCTGAGGCCCGACACCGTGCTGGTGTCGGTGATGGCGGTGAACAACGAGATCGGGACCGTCCAGCCCATCGAGGCCATCCGGTCGCTGCTGGGACGCAAGGGGCCCCTGCTGCACGTCGATGCCGCCCAGGCCGCCGGCAAGGTTCCCCTGGCCCCCCTGGCATCCCTGGCGGACCTCCTGACCCTCTCGAGCCACAAGGTCCACGGTCCCCAGGGCGCCGCCGCTCTGGTTCTGCGGGAGGGCCGGTCGGTGCACCCCGTGCCGCGGATCCTGGGCGGCGGCCAGGAGGGAGGCCTCTGGCCCGGCACCGTGGCGGTGGCTCCCGTCGTCGGGTTCGGCGAGGCCCTGGCCCGGGCGGCCGAAGGGTTGCCGCGGGATCGGGACCACGTCGCTTCCCTGGCCTCGATGCTCCAGGACGGGCTGTCCCGGCGGATTCCCGGTCTCCGGCGCAACGGGGATCCCGGCCGGGCGGTGCCCCATTGCCTGAGCCTCACGTTCCCGGTGCTGGCCGGGGAGACGGTGGTCGCCTGGCTTTCCAGGGCCGGGATTTCCGTCTCCCTGGGAAGCGCCTGCTCCGTCGAGGCCGCCCGACCCTCGGCGGTGCTCCAGGCCATCGGCCTGTCCCCGGAGGAGGCCCGCCGGACCCTGCGGTTCGGCCTCGGGCGCTTCAACACCGTCGAGGAGGTCGAGGCCGTGCTGGCCGCATTCGACGACCTGCTGGCCCGGCTCCGGGAGGCGGGCATGGACCTCGCTTCGCCGTCCCGGCAGCCCTGAAGGACCCGGCCGGGTCTTGCCAGGAGGCCCAGGAACGCGGATAGTAACCATCCGAGTGACGGAACGAGGGACCGGGAGAAGAGGGGGACGATCATGGCCGATCCGGAACATGCGGTGGACGTGGCGGTCGTCGGGGGGGGCATCATGGGGGCGATGCTGTCCTCCCTGGTCGGCGAACTGATGCCGGACCTGGAGGTCGAGGTGTACGAGCGCCTTCCGGAGGTGGCGTCGGAGAGCAGCCAGGTGATGAACAACGCCGGGACCGGCCACGCCGCCAACTGCGAGTTGAACTACACCCCCCGGGGTCCCGACGGGACGGTGGACATCTCGAAGGCCCTCCGGATCAACGAGTCCTTCGAGATCTCCCTCCAGTTCTGGGGTTCGCTGGTGGAGCGGGGACGGCTGCCCGATCCCCGGGGATTCCTGAACCGGGTGCCCCACGTGGCCTTCGTCCGGGGGGAGGACGACGTCCGGTTCCTGCGGGAACGGTTCGACCGGATGTCCGCCCACCCGATGTTCCGGGACATGGAGTGGGCCCGGGACCGGAGGGAGATGGCCGAGTGGATGCCCCTGGTGATGGAGCGCAGGCGGGAGGACGTTCCCCTGGCCGCGACCCGGGTCCGGCGGGGAACCGACGTGGACTTCGGCGCACTGACCCGCATGCTGTTCCAGGGGCTCGCGGGGCGCTCCCAGGTCCTGCTGCGGACCTCCCACGAGGTGACCGGACTGAAACGGGCCCGGGACGGCCGGTGGCGGGTCCGCTGGCGGTCCCCGTCCGGCAGGGGGGAGACCGTCGCCCGGTTCGTGTTCCTGGGTGCCGGGGGAGGGGCCCTGCCGCTGCTCCAGTCCTCGGGGATCGTGGAGGCCAGGGGGTACGGAGGCTTCCCGGTCAGCGGCCAGTGGCTGGTCTGTCGCGACGACGCGCTGTTCGCCAGGCACCACGCGAAGGTGTACGGGAAGGCCGCCATCGGGGCCCCGCCGATGTCGGTGCCCCACCTGGACACCCGGTTCCGGGCCGGCCGTCGTGGGCTGCTGTTCGGTCCCTTCGCGGGCTTCTCCACCCGGTTCCTGAAGCACGGATCCCTGTGGGACCTTCCCAGGTCCGTATCCCCGGACAACCTCTGGCCCATGCTGGCCGTCGCCCGGGACAACTGGCCCCTGGTGCGCTACCTGGTCCAGCAGGTGATGCAGTCCATGGAGGACCGGGTCCGGGCCCTGCGGGACTTCTACCCCGAGGCCCGGCCGGAGGACTGGTCCTTGGAGGTGGCCGGCCAGCGGGTCCAGATCATCAAGAGGGACCCGAAGCGCGGCGGAAGGCTGGAATTCGGCACCGAACTGGTGGTCGCCGGGGACGGGAGCCTCGCGGCGCTGCTCGGGGCGTCCCCGGGGGCCTCGACCGGGGCCCACACGATGCTGGACCTGATCCACCGGTGCTTCCCGGAACGGGCCCAGAGCCCGGCGTTCCAGCAGGCGTTGCGGGCCCTGGTGCCCTCCTACGGGCAGTCTCTTGCAGGGAACCCCGAACTGCTGGCCAGGGTGAGGGACCGGGTGGACGGGGTCCTGGGGCTCCGGCAGTGAGGGCCGGGGCTAGACTCCCTGGAACAGCCGCTTCGCGAACTTCTCGTCCAGTCCGGCCTTCCGGATGCGGTCGGCCGAGGACTCGATGTCGTATTCGACCCGGACGAACCGCGTGGTGCCCTTCAGGGAATCCCAGATGGCGAAACAGGCCCGGGGGTCCCGATCCCTGGGCTGCCCGATGCTCCCGACGTTGATGATCAGGCGGGTGTCGGGCTGGGGCTTCACCGTGGTGGCGTCCACGGCCCGAACCTTCTTCGGCCCCAGGGCGAAGGCGAGGGTGAGGTGGGAATGCCCGATGAAGGACACGGGCTTCAGGCGGTCCAGCACCTGCAGGTGGGTCTGGGCCTCGGGAACCTGCACCACGTAGAAGAAGCCCGAGGGCAGGATCGGCGCCGAGTGGAAGAAGCCGACGTCCTGTTCCAGCATGCAGAAGGGCAGGGAGTAGAGCCACTGGTAGGTTGCGGGCGAGAGATGCTCCCGGGTCCACTGGAGGGCCCGACGGGCCCCCTCGTAGTAGTACCCCTCGTCCATCGCCCCGGTCACGGCCGCGTCGTGGTTGCCCAGGAGGGTCGGGATCTCCCGGTCCATCAGGATCCGGCAGCATTCCTCCGGGCTTGCCCCGTAGCCCACCACGTCACCCAGGCAGACCACCCGGTCCACCTCGGCCCGGTCCACCTCCCGGAGCACGGCCTCCAGGGCCTCCAGGTTCGCGTGGATGTCCGACAGGATCGCCACCCGCATGGGGGCACGATACCACAAAGGCGTCGGTGCCACCAACGGCACGGATTCCGGTCCCGTTCCCGTGCCCCGGGGGCCCATCCGGATCACCCCCTCTGTCCTCGGGATGGCGACTCCCGACCGGGTCATTGAAGGGCGTTGACTTGTCCCTGGGTCGGTGGTGCCGATATGCTTGCTCTGCGCTCCGGGGGCGGAGCGCCCCGCCTCCGGTGCCCGTACCGGGGACGGGGGCATCCAAAGAATGGGTCAGGAACGGGGGGGGACTGTGAAAGAGGAACTGGCGGGACTGGGCGTGACGGGCGGGGCCACCGAATTTTCCGGTTCTGGGATGGAGCGGGGGAGGCCTGACCCGACCCACAGGGGAAGGTCCTTCGAGAAAATCGAGGTCCCCGAAGAGGAAAGGCTTCCCTTCCGCTTCGACAGGCACTCGATCGACGAATTCTCGGATCTTGCGGTCACCTGCCAGATGGAAACCTCGACGGCAAGCGCTCCCGTCCACATCCAGTTGAAGGACCTTTCCAGTTCCGGACTGTCCTTCCACGTGGATGACGCGTCGAAGTGGCAACAGGGACAGACCATCGCCCGCCTCCGGATCGGTTTCGACGACTGGATCGCCTACGACGGACCTGCCGTGGTGAGCTCCATCCGCCAGGTGGAGATCGGGGCGGTGCTCGGGATCCAGCTGACGGACTACCTGTTGAACATCGAGGAACTGATCCGGATGCGCGACGTCAAGCGTGCCCACGCCAACCACGCGGAGCGAATCCGGTCGTTCGTGGGGCGCACGGCGGTCGTGGGGTGCCATGAATACCGTGCGAGGATTGCGGATTTCCTGCTGTTCCTGCGGGCCGCCAGGGAGGAGATGGGAGCGCTGGAACAGGAGGTCGGGTGGGAGGATATCCACGGCAGGAATCCGAATGCGGCACGGGACTGCCTGTTCAGGCACCTCCTGGAGGGATTCGTGCGGCAATGGAACGATTGGATCATCCATCTGAACGAACTCTTCCGGGCGGACCCGGCGACCCGGGACGCCTCCGTAGAGAACTTCTCCAGGGCCCTCCTGCAGCCCTACCTTCTGGAAGCGCCGGTGCTGGAGAGGGCCTTTCGCAAGCCTCTCGGATATCCGGGAGACTACAGGGTCATGATCTACATCTACGACAACGATTTCGAAGGGGCGACACTGTTCGGAAAGGCCGTTCACAAGGCGGCGGTGATGACTGCGGCCTCAAAGGCGGTCAGAGGGAGGAAGGACCTGCTGAAGGCGATCATGCAGGAGAAATTCCAGAGCCTGAGGACCCGGCGGACGCCGATGCGCATCCTGTCGGTGGCCGCCGGTCCCGCCAGGGAATTGAAGGAGTTCCTCGAGGGCCTGTCTCCCGAGGACCCGCTGGAGATCGTTCTGTTCGAGCAGGACAAGCAGGCTCTTGCCCATTCGAACAGGGAACTGAGAAGTCTGATTGCCCGGAGGAGAATGTCGAGGGTGCGCCTGTTCTCCTTGAGGGACACGATCACGAACCTGCTCGGGGACAGCGACCTCCTTCGCCCGACGGCTCCCTATGACCTCGTCCTGGCATCCGGGCTCTACGACTACCTGAAGCCCCACAACGCATCCCGGCTGACCCGGAAACTCTTCGACCTGCTGGACCTGGGAGGCGACCTGCTGATCGGGAACTTCGCCCACAGCAATACGACCCGGTGGATCATGGAAAACCAGTTGGCCTGGTACCTCCAGCACCGTACCGAGGAGGAGATTCTTGCCTTCGCGGACCTTTGCGACCCGGGCAGGCAACTTGAGGTGATCTCGGAACCGAACGGGGTGAATCTCTTCTTGAGGGCCCGTCGCGTGTAGTATGACAGACCAGATCGAGAGCGCCGATTTCAGGCAGCGGATCGAGGAGACCTGGCTTTCCTGGTTGCAGAGACGCAACCAGGCGGGCGGGCGCCTCGTATTCCTGATGACACTCATCCTCTATCCAATCTTCGGATTCCTCGACTGGGTGACCGCTCCCGAGGAACTGGTGGAAATCCTGTGGGTAATCCGGGCTTCCGTAATCATTCTGGCCGCCATTCTCTACCTGCTGCTGGTCCGGCGATCGACCTCGAAGCATTTCACCCTGCTGACTTCCCTGCTGACGCTGGTGACGGGCTTCGGCATCATCGCGATGGTCGTGCTTCTCGGAGGGTATGAACATCCCTACTATGCGGGCATCAACCTGGTCATGATCGGTACCGGTCTATTGTTCCTGTGGCCGCCCAAGGTATCGGTCGTGGTCTATGGATCCATTGTGGTAGGATACTTC
>JAGOKF010000031.1 GCA_017994695.1 Myxococcota bacterium
GCGATGGGCCTGCCACGGGGAATCCGCCCGGGAGCGGATGGCCGCCCTCCGGGACCAGGCCCGGCAGGCGATCCGGGACACGGGGCCCCTGGTCCTGGGCACCGACCGGGACCCCGCGGCCATCGATCGGGCCCGGTCCCACGCCCGGCAGGCGGGATCCCGGGCGGACTTCCAGGTGGCGGACCTGGCCGACATCCGTCCCCTCACGCCGCCGGGATTCGTGGTGGCCAATCCCCCCTACGGCGCCCGCCTGAAGGCCGATCCCTCCCTGGCGGAGGACCTCGATGGCCTGGGGGAACGACTCCCGGGCCACACCGTGGTGCTGCTGCTGGGGTCCGAGAACCTGCGCCTGCGTCGCCGCCCCGACCGCTGGCTGGCCCTGTTCAACGGGGACATCCCCTGCCGGCTCGTGATCTACCGACCGGCGGCCTCGTGACGCCTCCGGGAGTCCAGGAATTCCTCCCGCAATCGGGCCAGCAGCCGCTGCTCCCGTCGCATCACCGACTGGGGACTCTGGCCGAGGACCTGGGAGGCCTCCCGGAGGGAGAGCCCCTGGCGGAATCGCAGGTCCAGCAGCCGGGTCTCCTCGGGCGACAGCCGGCCCGCCAGGTCCGCGAGGAACTTCCGGAACCGCAGCAGCATCACCCGGGACTCGGGGGAGTGGGACTCCTCCCGCCGGAACTCCGCCGGCTCCTCCCCGGACTCCCCCGCCGAGGAGGCGACCTCCCGGGACCGGCGGGAGACCTTCCGGAGATGGTCCCACATGGCCCCCCGGATGCGGCAGGCCCCGTAGGCCTCCAGGGCGATTCCCCGGGAGGGGTCGTAGCGGGCGGCAGCCTCCAGCAGGCCGATCGCTCCCTCCTGGGCCGCATCCTCCCGATCGGCCTCCTGGTAGAAGCGGGGCGCGAACTCCCGGGCGATGCGCTGGACCTCGGACAGCGAGGCGGACTGGAATTCCATCGGACCCTCCGGGCAAGTGATGCCCGGGTCCCGATTCCAGAACCGTGCCACCGGACGGGGCCCTCGGTCGCCCCGTTCGTCGGTCCCGGTGCGTGGCGGAACGACGGGCCGTTCCGGGTCCGGTTCCCCGGGCGTCCGGCCGACGGGCTGGGGTCTGGCGGCTCCGGGCCCGGGGTCCCGGGACCCCGTCATTCCCCGAAACCGTTGCCGTCCAGGTCCACGTAGATGGGGTTGGTGAAGGCGAACGGAACGCCCCGGCCCACCGGGGACAGGGTGCCGGCTCCACGGACCACGAAGACGTACCAGGTGTCCCGGTCCGGGTAGAGGCGCAGGATGGCGTCCATGCGCGTCGTCGGCGAATGAACCCCCGTGGACAGCGGCAGCGGCACCCGCAGGTGCTGGTCCGACGGCACCAGGACGTCCTGGAGCAGCACCCCGGCCACCTCGGTCACCGGCAGGGGACGCCCGTTGGCATAGACCTCCAGCTGGTTCACGTCCACCCAGGTCGGCGCCTGGACCACCAGCCGGATCACCACCTCGTCCCGGTTCGGAGGCACCACCGCTTCCTCCGTCCCCATCGCGTCCTTCCCCTCGTGGATCACCCGGACGAAGATGCCGTTGCCGGCAACGACCTTCTGGGCGGCCAGGGCCCGGGTGATCGTCTCGACGGCCACGTCCCCGGGCCGGTCCGTCCCCACCCGGACCCAGTTCCGCCCGGATCCCACGCCGTCGTTCCGGTTGTGGGCATCGGAGTTCGCCACGGCGGTGATCGGACCCCGCTGCAGCAGCGAGAACCAGTCCCGCATCACCGGGACCCGGGCCGGGGAGTTCCGGGCGATCTGGGACATCGTCGCGTCGGCCGTGGCCAGGAAGTCCTCGGGCTGCCCCAGGGAGTCCTTCACCTCGATCAGGTGCCAGGGGGTGAACAGGGTCTTGTCGTCCAGGCTCCTTCCCTGGACGGGGTCCCATCGCAGCCAGGACAGGTAGGCGTGGCCGTCCCGGGGATGGTTCATCTGGATCAGGGACACCCCGGGGACCTCCAGGGCCGCCGCCAGGGTCTCCTCGATGGGGCGATTGGCGTAGAACTGCCCCCCGACGAAGGGCAGCAGGTCCCCGGCGGTCCGGTCCGTCCGCAGCACGCTCCCGACGGGCGTGAAGATGTTGAAGTGGGCCACGAGGCTCACGGAGACCTCGTCGCCGTCGTAGGCCGTCACGAAGTCCCACAACCGCAGCCGGTCGATCGCCGGGCGATAGGAGGTCATCATGTCGTGGTCCGTGCAGCCCGCGATCTCCACGTTCTCCACGGCGTTCTCGATCACCTTCTGCTCGTGGGTCATCTCGGCGTCGATGCTGCCGATGGTGTGCTGGTGCAGGTCGGCCGACAGGAAGCCCGAGGTCTCCACCGATCGCAGCAGCCGGACGTCCAGCCACTTCGTCTGGCCGGGGTCGATCACCAGGTCCGGCTCCTCGAAGACCTCGTACTCGGGCCCCCGGGAGACGATCACCCGGTACCGGCCGGGCATCACCGGCTGGGCGAGGGCCTTCCCGTCCGGGTTGTAGTGGACGGCGCACAGTCCCCTTCCCTCCCGATCCCCCAGTTCCGCCCAGGGAGCCGGGGTGTCCTCCAGGCACAGCAGCGAGGCCTTCGCCGGGATGTGCCCCTTCAGGGTCCCCTCCCGGTCCACCTCCTGGACCTCCATGCCCAGCATCGCTGGAGGCTCCAGGGCGACGTCCAGGGCGGCGTCCCCGCCGGTGAGGTCCACCGTCCTCCGTTCCCGGATCCGCCCGGGGGCATCGAACACCAGGTCATAGCGCCCCGGGGGAAGCGCCAGGTCGTAGGCCCCGGGACTCTTCCCCCTGCCGGTCCGGGCCTGGGACAGGGCATGGCCCCCCGCCTCGGGGGTCCCCTTCCCTTCCGGGAAGGCGGTGACCCGTCCCCCGGAAACCTCCTCCCCCGACACCACGTCCCGGACCGTGCCCGAAACCCGGTGGAAAGTCGCCTTCCGCAGCGACATCACCGTTTCCATCACCGAGGCCAGATCCTCCCCGACGGCCAGGAAGCGGTCGAAGGACACCCGCCCGCCGTTGGCCGGGATCGTCATCGCCGCGGACACCAGGGTCAGCGTGCCGTTCGAGTCCACCATCGGGACGTCGAAGGAATCGGTGGCAACCCCGTAGGCGTAGGCGACGGACCCCGCGACGCCGGCCATCGCCTGCATCCTCGACGGATTCCCGGTGAAGCCGCCCTCGGTGCTGAAGACGAACGACGCGCCGCCCAGGGCCAGGAAGTCCCCCGCCATCACGTCGGGAATCGCCGCTCCCGGGTCGGAGTTCACCACCGTGGTCCGCATCCAGACGTAGGGCGTGTCGGGGGTCAGGATGTAGTCAGTGAAGATCGTCGCTTCCAGGGGGGTCGCGAGGGGGTCGATGTCGGGCAGGATGCCCGTCGGGCCGTCGGTGCCGGTCACCCGGATCACCGCGCTCTGGCCGTCGGAGCCGTCCTTCAGCACCTCGATGCGCTCGGGGACCACCGCCCGCAACCCCACGATGGGAAAGATCTCCCGGAAGTGGTCCTGGCCCTCCTCCCCCGGTCCCCGTTGCAGGTCCAGATCGATCAGGGATCCGCCGTACGGGTCCAGGTGGATGGCCGACCCGCGGTCCTGGATCACCAGCCTGACCCGGGAGTTCTCCATCACGTAGGCCTTCCCGGCCACCCCCCAGGCGTTGGGCCCCTGGACGAGGTCCGCCGCCCGGACCGCCGGACGGGCCGACAGCAGCGGCTTCGGTCCCGGATCCCCCGCCTCGTCCGGCACGACGTCCCCGGGTCCCTGGTCCGACACGCCGTCCTCCGGCCCCGGGACGTCCGCCGGCACGTCGCCCGGCACGTCTGCCGAATCCTCGAACCCCGCGTCCGGAGCGAGGTCCGTTGCCGGAGCCACGCCCCCCACCTCTCCCCCGGTGCATGCCCAGGTGCCGAGGATCCCCATCGCCACGAGGAAGGGCCTTCTCATGGTCGCCTCCTGGAAGCCCGCCGCATTGTATCACCTCCGGTCTCCCCGCGGCCCGGAACGTCGCCCCCTCGGCACTCCGGGACCCCTCCGAAGCCGGTCTTGCAGTCCCCGAAAAATCCGTGCAATCCGACAGGTCTTTTCCTAGAATACGGCGGCTGCGCGGAGCACCCCGAATGGAGAGAAGCCGCATGAGATCGAGTCGCTGGTACGGGCTGCTGCTGGCCGGAGCAATGGCGTGCCAGGGGGGCGGGGAAGTCCCGGGACTGGGACGACTGGACGTTCCGGGAACGCCCGACGGGGTCTCTCCCGACGCCGACCTCACCGATCTTCCCGGGGACGCGACCCGGCCGGACGTCCCGGTCGAGCCGGACGTTCCCGTGCCCGACGGCGCCCTCTGCCGTCCCGGACAGACCCAGTGTCTGGGCAGCAACTTCCTGAAGTGCAAGGCCGACGGATCGGACTTCGAGATCACCCCCTGCACGGGCGGGAAGGTCTGCACCCCCCAGGGTTGCCAGGGGGCGTCCACCTGCACTCCGAACGTGGCACGGTGCAACGACCAGGGCGCCGTGGAGGTCTGCCTGCCCGACGGCAGCGGCTACGGCCCGGCCACCGCATGCGAGGGCGGCTACACCTGCCAGGGGGGGCGCTGCGTCGCCTCGATCTGCACCCCCGGCCAGACCGAGTGCACCCAGACCTCCCTGCTGACCTGCCAGGGGGACCCGCCGGCCTGGAAGGAGGAGCCCTGCGGGGAACAGCAGATCTGCTTCCGGGGCCGGTGCATCGACTGCTTCAGCGACGACCAGTGCGAGGCCCCGATGGTCTGCCAGGACGGTGCCTGCACGATCGCGCCGCTGGAGGTCCTGACCCGGGACCTGCCCGACGGGGCGATCCAGACCGACTACCAGGCGACCCTGCTGGCCAAGGGCGGCATCCCGCCCTACTCCTGGACCCTGGAGTCGGGAGACCTGCCCCCCGGCCTGGCCCTCGGGGCCGCCGGGGAGATCATCGGTCGGCCGACGAAGGCCGGGACCTTCGCCTTCGAGGTCGCGGTCCACGACACCCAGGCCCTGACCCGGGTCCAGGCGCTGGACATCGTCATCCGGGCCACCTCGGACCTGGCGATCACCAGCAAGTCCCCGCTGCCCGCCGCCGAGGAGGGCACCACCTACCAGTACCAGTTCACCGCCGTCGGCGGCCAGAAGCCCTACGGGTGGATGGTGACGGCGGGGAGCCTCCCCGCCGGGCTGGGCCTGGACTCCACGGGCCTGCTCCAGGGCACGCCGGCGGCCCACGGGGACTTCGACTTCACGGTGCGGGTGGTGGACGTCGGCGATCCCATCGGGGTCGATGCCAGGCCCTTCCGGCTCACCGTGAAGATCGCTCCCCTGGAGATCGTCGGGGACCAGGTGATCAACCTCTTCTTGACCAAGGCGGTCATCCTGCCTCTCATCACCATCGTGGAAGGGATCCCGATCCCCTACCGGGCGCAGCTGCAGGCCAAGGGAGGCGTGAAGCCCTACCACTGGACCGAGCAGAAACTGCCCGCGATGCTTTCGACCTTCATCCCGAAGGCGGGGATCCCCCAGGGCCTCACGCTGGCCGACGACGGCACCCTGTCGGGGTCCGTCACCGACACGTCGCTGGTCTTCGAGTTGAACATCCCCTTCGTCAACTACAAGCTGACGGGCTTCTTCTTCATGGCGAAGGTCGAGGACTCCCAGTCCCCGGCCGACAGCGACCAGGCCATCTTCCTGATTCCCACGATCCCCGTGGACCTGGGCGGCGGCGGGCTGCCCTTCTAGCCCGCCGGTTTCCCGAGACGCTCTGCCTGCGGACCGGATCGACCGGCCAGCCCTCCCGGAAGACGGGCATCAGGAGCCCGCAGGACGCCGATGCCTCCGGATGGCCCCGCGGACCAGCCGCCCCACGAGGTCCGGGAAGGGAATCCCGGCGACCGACGCGGCCTTCGGGAACAGGGAGACCTCCGTGAGTCCCGGGATCGTGTTGGTCTCCAGCGCCCAGGGGCCCGAATCGTCCACCAGGAAGTCGGTCCGGGAGAACCCCGCGAGGGCCAGGGCCCGGTGGGCCCGCACTCCCAGGTCCTGCAGGATCCGGAACAGGCCCTCGGGGATCGGCGCGGGACAGATCTCCTGGGCCAGCCGGGGATCGTACTTGGACTCGGTGTCGAAGAACGCATGGGAAGCCACCCGGATCTCGATCACGGGCAGGGCCACGGGGTTCCCGGTGTCGGGGTCCTCCAGGACCGGCACGGTGAACTCCCGGCCCGCGTGGTAGCGCTCCAGGAGCCAGCGGCCACCCCCGTCCTCCCAGGGAATCGACCGCAACGCATCGAGGTCCCGGACCAGGAACACCCCGAAGGAGGACCCCTCCCGGGGGACCTTGGCCACCAGGGGGAGTCCCAGGTCGGCCACGATCCGCCCAAGTTCCTGCTGCCCGGGCGCCCCGCGGGTCTCCAGGACCCGGAATGCCGGCGTGGGAATGCCGGCCATCCCGAAGAGGGCCTTCCCGAACACCTTGTCCAGCGCCGCCGAGGAACCCGCCACGTCGGACCCGACACAGGGGATTCCCATCCAGTCGCAGAGGGCCTGGATCCGCCCGTCCTCGCCGAAGACCCCGTGGAGGGCCGGAAACGCGCAGACCGGGGAGGCCTCCGCGATCCGGGCCACGGCCGCCGGCAGCGCCAGGGATTCCGCGGGGGCATCCAGGTCTTCCGCCGGAGGGAACTCGAAGGCGCCCCGTCGGCTCACCCGGACCGGCAGGACCCGGAAGCCCGCATCCCGCAGCCCCCGGACCACGGCAGCCCCCGATCTCAGGCTGACGTCGTGCTCCCGGGAGGGTCCTCCTAAGAACACCACCACGCAACCCGTCGCCTCACCCATCGACTCCTCCCCGATCCCCGGTTTCCTCCCCGGCGTCCGCCGCCGGCCCCTAGGGATCCCGGCGGAAGGCCAGGCACCCTCCCCGCATCACCCAGGACACCCGGGACGTCCCGTACTCGTAGAAGGGTCCCCGGGGATCCTCCCCCCGGAAGGCCGCCAGGTCCGCGGCCATGCCCGGGGCGACTCTCCCGACCTCCCGGTCCATCCCCAGGGCCGCCGCGGCCCAGGTCGTCAGGGCCGCCCAGGTCTCCCAGAGCGTCAGGCCGCACCACGCCATCCCGAAGGTGCCCATCAGGGGCAGGTTCCGGGTCGGGGAGGTCCCGGGGTTGAAGTCGGTGGACAGGGCCACCCGCAGGCCCGCCCTCCGGAGGGGGCGGGCGTCGGGGAAGTCCCGGCGCCCCAGGGCCGGCATGCACCCCGGAAGCAGCACCGCCACCGTCCCTGCCCGGGCCATCGCCTCGAGGGACGGCCCGGGAGCCCGGTCCAGGTGGTCCGCCGACACCGCCCCCACCCGGGCCGCCAGGGCGCTCCCGCCGCAGTCGGACAACTGGTCCGCGTGGATCTTCGGTCGCAGTCCGTGGCGCAGCCCCGCCCGGAGGATCTCTTCGGACTCCTCCGCGTCGAAGGCCACGGATTCGCAGAAGACGTCGCAGAACCGGGCGATGCCCTGGCGGGCGACCTCGGGGATCCAGCGATCCCGGATGTCCCGGACCCATGCCCGCCGATCCCCCCGGCCTTCCGGCGGGATCCCATGGGCTCCCAGGAAGGTCGGGACCACCGTCAGGGGGACCCGCCGGCCGATCCGGTCGATCACCCGCAGCAGACGCAGTTCCTGTTCCAGGTCGAGCCCGTAGCCCGACTTCACCTCCAGGGTCGTCACCCCCTGTTCCAGGAAGTCCCGGGCGCGGTCCTCGGCCAGGCGCAGCAGTTCGTCGTCGCCGGCCTGCCGGGTGGCACGCACGGTGGCCAGAATGCCGCCCCCTTCCCGGGCGATCTCCTCGTAGGAACGTCCCGACAGCCTGGCCTCGAACTCCCCGGCCCGGTTTCCGGCGAAGACCAGGTGGGTGTGGCACTCGACCAGCCCGGGGGTCACGAGCCCCCCCTCGGCCGACAGCACCGGCAGGTCCCGGACGAGGTCCGGGTCCAGGTCCCGGGCGGCCCCCGCCCAGGCGATGCGCCCTCGCCGGACCACCACCGCCGCGTCCCGGACCCCGTCCCCGTCGCCGGGGCGGTCCATCGTCAGCAGGGTCCCGATGTCCCGGATCCACCAGTCCACAGGCCCCGGCCCCCGCCGGGGCCCCGGCCCGTCCTCCGGGATTCCTCCCCGACCGTTCACCGGGACCCCCGGGATCCGGGAGGGGCCGACTGCTGCCGGGCCTGCTCGATCCAGCTCCGGACGCTATCCACGTCCGGCAGTTTTCCCAGCACCCCGATCCTCCGGTTGGTCTCCTCGATGATCCGGGTCAGCGCCTCGGGATCCTGCCGAGCCAGTTCCTTCCGATCCCGGACGCCCGATTCGGTGAGCACCCGGGCCACCCGGGGCCCGACCCCGCCGATGAACATCAGGTCGCACAGGCGGTGCCATTCCCGCAGCCTGGGAACGGGAATCCGGGTCTTCCGGGCCAGTCGCCCGAGGCCCTTCCCGGTCCGGGTGGCCTTCCACAGGTCCTCGGTCGTCTCGATTCCCGCCGATGCCAGCGCCGCCAGGGTCGCCTCGTCGGCCCACTCGACGGAGGCCAGTTCATAGTGGCCCGCCCGGGCCTCCCGGGGAACACCGCCCACCCCCCCGCACAGGACTCCCAGCAACACGCCTGTCCACAGATGCTTCTTCATGGAACCTCCCGCCCGGATCGGCCGCGGATTCCCTGCGGCGACCTTCCGCCCGAGCCCGTCCCGGATGACGACCGGCCGTCTCCCCCGGCCTGGACCGGCCCGGGGAACGGGAAGACCCGCGCCGCATCAGAATCCCTGGCGGACCTCGGGAAGGAAGAAGGACACCCCGATCATCACCGTGGGGTTCTGGGTGAACCGGGACGGCCGGGACCGGGTCTCCTGACGGGGAATCATGTAGTCGTTGACGTCCAGGTTGACCGAGAGGAGCTTGATGGGGAAGTACCGGAACCCCGCCCCGACCAGCGCGGCCACCCGGACGGTTCCGGGATGGTTCTCCCAGTCCATGTACTTCAGGGTCGCCATCCCGACCCCCACGTTGACGTGGAAGTCCACGTATCCCAGGTAGCGCCCCCCGAGCACCAGTTTCCCTCCCAGGGGCACCACCGACGCCTTCGCCAGCGCCAGCAGCCCGATGCCCGACCGGGCGACCCGGTAGGTGTTCGGGTCCTCGGTCCGGCGCCCCTCTTCCTCGACGCCCTTCGTCAGGCCGGTCTTGAAAGAGACTCCACCGTACCCGATCTCGAGGCCCGCCGAGATCCAGTCGGTGAAGTGGTACTGGTAGGAGGCCTGGAACACCATGTCCAGGTTGTAGGCCTTGCCCACGGTGATCCCGAAGGCCGGCGTCAGTTCGTGGCGGCCCTTCCGGAGCAGGTTCTGGTGGCGGATCGCCGGAGCGTCGGCCAGCGAGGTCATCCGGGCCTGGGCCTCCCCTGCACCCACCAACAGGAGCAGGATGATCGCGAAGCGTTTCATGGCGGTCACCCTCCTATCGCGATTCCTTGTGCTGGAAGGGCAGGAAGATGGCCAGCCCCACCGTGAAGACCACGTTGTTCACCACCTTGTCCTGGTGGGCGTAGTTCTCCTGGAAGATGTAGTCCCGGATCTCCAGGTTGGTGGCCAGCCAGGGCGCCCACTGGAACCGCACGCCGGCCCCGAAGTTCCCGGATCCGTGGTAGCGGCCGTGGAGGGTCTTCTGGGCGCCTCCCCCGGCGATCAGGTGGAAGTCCCAGAACACCGGCCGTCCCAGGTGCGCGAACCACAGGAACTTCCCCATCAGGGGCGAGTACTGGAGGTGGCCGCCGACGTAGAAGTCCATCAGGCGCTTTTCCGGGTAGACCTGGTAGGCCTCCCCGACCTCCCGGGCCAGGTCGGTCGACCAGCCCCAGTACTTGATGTATTCCGCCGCGATCGCCCACTCGTCCGTGATGTGGAACCGGGCCTGCACGCCAGCCCCGACGTGCCGGGTCATCGTGTCGTTCAGGGTCAGGTGGAACGTGGGCTCCACCTCGAACCGCATGGCCTTCACGAAGGCTTTCTTCTGGAAGACCTGGATCTGGCGTTCGCTCTCCGCGGGCCCCCCGGCCTTGGGATCGGCGGGTTCCGCCCGGCCCGCCGCAGACGCCAGCAACACACTACACAAGGCAACAATCCCTGCGCCCCTCGTCTTCATGAAGCCCTCGTTCGATGGAGGCGATCCGGACCGACTTTATCCCCCCCCCGGGAAAAGGTCAACAGAACCGTGAGGTCCTCGCAGGGAGGTTCCCGGGATGTCCTCACTCGACGGCGATCGTGACCGGAACGGTCATCACGTCCCCCCGGAAGGCCGGGAACACGGTGGACCGCAGCGTGGCCTCGACGCACCCGGAGGCGCCCTTGGTCTCGCTCCCGTTGACGCTCGTCACGCTGCCGCTGTTCGAGATGGTGATCCGGGCGGTCGCGCGGAACGGCAGGGGCAGTCCCGCGGCCCGGATGCACCCCTGCAGGGCGGCCTGCTTCTTCCGGAGCACGGACGAGATCTGGGCCGACGAGAGCTGGAGGGGCAGGGAGGAGTCGTCCCCCGCCGCGGCCGGTTTCTGGGTCCCGCCGGCGGCTCCCTGGGCGGCGGGCCGATCCCTTCCCTGCGATAGGGCCGCCAGCAGCGCGTTGGCATCCTCCTCCTGGCGGGCGGCCGGCTTCGGGGACTCCGCCGGCTTGTCCGGAGCCGCGGTCGCGGAGGCGGGCTTCGGGGGGGTCTTCCCTTCCGCCCTGGCGGCCGTCTCCCTGGGCGAGTGCGCCTTCGCGGGAGCCTGGGCCGCTTCCTTCCTGGCCGGCTCCTCGGCCGCCGCGGCCGGAGCGGGGGCCTGGGGCGCCGGGGCGGCCGCCGGCTCCGGGGCCTTCGGCGGAGGCTCGGGAGGCGGAGGCACCGCCGGACGGGGCGCCTCGACGGCCACCGGAGCCGGTTCCGGCGCGGGGGACTGGGATTGCCAGAGCACCACCGCCCCGGCGATCACCACGACCCCGATCCCGATGCCCAGCCCGACCAGCAGGTTGCGCCGGCGCTGCCGCCTGCGAGCCATCGCCTCGGCCACCTGCCGGACCTCGGCCTCGTCCAGCGTGATCCGGGGGGCCACCACCGGCGGCTGGGAGACGGCGACTTTGGTCTCCAGGGGTTCCACGGCCCGGGAGGCCGGCGGGACCTCGACCAGGGGCACCGCGGCGACGCCCCGGGTCCCCTTGCGTTGCTTGTAGTCGTCCACCGAGAAGAGGACCGACGTCTCCCGGCGCTGCCACACCAGCCCCCCGTCCCCGCCGGCGGCCTGCTCCCGGGGCGGCTCCACCGAGGGACCGGCAGGCTGGGCCCGCAGCCGTGCCACGTCCACCAGCTGGGTCGCCCCTCCGTCCTCGTCGAAGGAGTGGAAGGCCCCCCGGAATTCCTCGAACTCCCCGAGGGGGGTCCAGTCGGCGAGTCCCTTGCGCCAGGCGAGCGTTTCCAGCGTCGCCTCCTTGGAGGCGAGACGCCCCTTCACCTCCTCCATCGTGAAGGGGCCGAGGCGCTCCCCTCCCGATGCCAGGTACCACTTCAGCGAAACCGGAGTTTCCGAGGCGCTGGCAGGCGCGGCGCTGGCGGGAGCCGAGGCCCCGACGGCCGTCGCGGCGCTCTCGACCTGGATGGCGGGGGACGACTGGGTCAGGCGCGCCTCCGGAAGTCCCGCCTCCTGGGAAGGCTCGGAGTCCGCCTCCGGCTGCACCTCGATCACCTGGCCGCACTTCTTGCACCGGACCTTGACGGTCCCCGTTCCCCGGACCTTCTCGGCGGGCAACTTGTACGACGCGCTGCAGTTCGGACATCGGACCTTCATCTTCCGCTCCTCCCTTCTGCCCGGAATACCGTCCCCCGGCTGGAACGATTCCGCGCCGTAGTATAGACCATCCATCCCAGCGCGAAAACGACGATCCTCGCGTGGCCCTTCCCGGGGCGGAATCCGTCGCCCGGAGCCGAGACGGAGCATCCGCCAGAGCGCGTTCCTCGCCCTCCGGTTCCCGGGACGCCCTCCGACATCCCCTCGTCGGCGCCTCCGGGAACGGGCTCCTCGGGGCCCCCGTCCCCGCCTTCGATCCCCGGATCCGGCAGGTTCTCTCCGGTCCCGGGGTCCCCTGCGGCGATGGCATCGGGCAGGCCGTGCTCCGACGGGGGATCGCCCGGGCCTCCCCCGGCGTCGCAATCGGGGCGATCACAGACCCAGGCCGGTCCCTGGCAGTCCGAAGAATCGAGGCATTCCCCCTGGAAGGCCCCCTCGGGGGCAAGGCACGTCCCCTCCAGGCACTGGCCGTCCTGGACCCGTTTCGCCAGCGTTCCCATGGGAATGGTCCGGGCGATGCAGTGCAGGGCCCCTCCCCAGCCGATGATCCCCTCGGACTCGACGGGCACCACCCGGGCGCCGGGGACCGCCCGGCTCCATGCCGCAAGGGCCTCGGTCTCCAGGCCCCGATCGGCCTCGTAGACCGGCACCAGCACCACCCCGTTGACCATCGCCGCATTGGTGTAGGTCCGCCAGACGCCGTCGAGCTGGTAGGGCATCGGGATGCGGATCACCTCCAGGCGGGTGCCGTCCCGGCGAACCACCTCCTCCAGGATCGCCGCGTTCGCCTCCAGGTTCCCGACGGTCTCCTCCGTGTTGCGGTCCGGGCTGCCCTGGCCCAGCAGGAAGGTCCGGGGGCCGGCGAGCCGTCCCAGCATGTCCAGGTGGTGCGTGCCGTCCGCCAGCGGGAACAGGACCACGAGCCGGTCGCAGCCGAGATACTCCCGGAGCATTCCCCGGATCTCCTCCTCGGTGCGATCGGGGTTGCCCTGGAACAGACGCCGGGTGGTGTAGCAGGTGCCTTCCCCGTCGCCCTGGAGGTTGCCTCCCTCCAGGTCCAGAGGGGGGCGATAGGTCGTTACGCCGAGGAGGCGTCCCAGCCAGGAAGGGACCGCGTCGTCCCGGGGGCGATCCCGGAAGTAGCGGAAATCCGCGAAGGCCAGCCGGCCCCGGTCGTCCAGCAGCGGGACCGGCCCGAAGTCCATCGTCCAGAGGGATTCGGTGGCGAACGGAAGGAAGCGCACCCGTTCCTCGAGGTCCGATGGGGACAGGCCCGCCGCCAGCAGGTTGTCCTCCATCACCCTCCGGATGCTCGCGCCGGGAACGAGCACGTGCCACTCCGCCTCCCGGATCCCCTCCCGGATCATCCCGGCCAGGATCCCGTGAATGGATGCCCCCAGGTCGTCGGGGAGGTCCAGCAGCACGGACCGGACCGGCTCCCACTCCCCGGGCAGCCGGAAGGCCCCCTCGGGAGGGACCGTGACGGCGTAGTACTCCGGGTGATCCGCCCGGGGATCGGACGCCGGGGACTGCAGGAAACGGGACTCCTGGCGAACGGCCGAAGGCCATGCCGGGAGGATCGCCAGCGCGGGACCGACCGCCGCCGATGTCAGGACCTGGAATCCCAGCAGGCCCCCCAGGAGCAGCCCCTTCATCCCGACGGCCCCCTTTCCTGGAACGGGTCCCCAGGGCACCACCCCCGGACATCACCGGTCCTCACGCCCGGAACCCCCGGTAGACCCGGGCCCTCCGGATCGCCTGGTTCCGGAGCATCGGCACCCGGCGGTCCACGAAATCCACCACCACGGCCCGGGTCTTGCCGGGGGACGGGCGCAGGGCCCGGCCCAGAGACTGGGTGGTCCGGGCGACGTTGCCGCTGGGGGTCGTCAGGAACACCGTGTCCAGTTCCGGCAGGTCGAACCCCTCCCCCACCAGGGAGGTCGTCGCGACCAGCACGTCCAGTTCCCCGCCGGCCAGCCGGGCCAGCACCTGCTGCCGCTCGTCCCGGGGAACCTCCCCGGTCAGGAACGCCGTGCGAAGCCCCTGCCGTCCCAGCGCCTCGGCCAGCCAGTGGCAGTGGTCCACCCGGTCCGTCAGCACCAGGGATCGCTGCCCGCGATGCCGCCGCACGTTCTCGACGATGCAGGCGTTGCGGTCGGGGTCCCGGACCAGCCGTTCCACCAGCCGGGCGAAGTTCCGGCGATAGCGGGCCTCGAAGGAGGTCTCCACCTCGACGACCTCCACCGGCACCAGGGCGCCGCCGGCCACCAGGTCCCGGGCCGGAACCCGATGGACCAGGGGCCCGACGACCTCGTAGAGGACGGGGTGGAGGCGGTCCTTCCGGGTCGGCGTCGCGGTGAGCCCGATCCGCCAGCGGGCCGCGAAGGCCTGGACCAGCGACTGGAAACTGTCCGCCGGGCAGTGGTGGCACTCGTCCAGCACCACCATCCCGAAGGCCTCCCGCAGGGGGGCCAGGTCCCGGCGCCGGAGCGTCTGCACCATCGCCACGGTGACGTCCCGAAGGTCCTCCCGGCCGGCGCCGATCACCCCGGGTTCCATCCCCAGGAAGGCCCGCAGCCGTTCGACCGTCTGGTCCAGCAGGACTCCGGTGTGGACCAGGATCAGCGTGCGTACCCGGACCCGGGAGATCAGCGCCGCGGTGATGACCGTCTTCCCGCTGCCTGTGGGAGCCTGGAGGACCCCTTCCTCGGCTTCCACCAGGCGATCCACGGCCTCCTGCTGGTAGTCCCGCAACTCCCCCCGGAAGGGAGGCAGCGACGCCGCCGGTGCCGAGCGGCGGTCCTCCACCGTCGCCCCGAAGGGTGCCACCAGGGATCGGACGAGCCCCGAGACCCCCCGGGGCAGGGAGACCTCGGCGGCCCCCTCCCGGCGGAACAGCCGGATCTCCCTCGGGATATGGCGGCAGGGGCGCCGGTTGCGCCGGGCGTCCCAGTAGACCGGGTTCTCGTGGGTGAATCGCTTCTCGAGGCCCTCCACGAGGTCCGCCTGCCGGCCGTCCTCCAGGTCCAGGTCGAGGATCCGGATGCGCTCGTCCAGCAGGCACCGCATGTCCCTCCCTTGCCAGAACCCGCCCCCGGCGTCAACGGGGAGACGGCCCGGGGTCCAGGGTGCCGAGAACCCGACCCCCGAGGATGGTTCCCGGCTCCCCGACCCGCGGCCCGGAAAGACGCGCACCGGCCGGCGACGGTCGGATCCGCGACGGCGGCACTGCCCGGCGCGGAGAGGCGTGGTATACTTCGCCCCGCGACGGGGAGCGATCATGGAGGAGCGGCGCCTCGGCAGGCGGATCCTGAAGATGATGCGGGCCTTTCCCCTGGAGGGATCGGGGGAGATGGTCCTCGAATCAGACAACGTGTCGGCCCGGGGGGCCTATTTCATCGGGGACCCGGGATTCCCGGTGGGGGCCACGCCCTGGCTTCGCATGGAGGTCGGGACGGACCTGCGGGGGAAGGAGAACCTCTTCCCGCTCTGCGTCCAGGTCCGCGTGGCCCGCCTCTCGCGGTCCGGCGACGGATCGGTGGCCGGATTCGGGTCCGAGTGGCTGGTGGCCTGGAGTGCAGGGGATGTCGTTCCCCTCCAGGAGTTCCTGCGCCAGACCCTCTCCCTGAACGGGGGATTCATCGAGAAGATCCCCCCCTCGGAACGGGGTCGCGCGGTGTCCTTCGTCCACGTCTTTCCCGCTGCCGGGGCCTGGGTACCCCCCGCGCCGCCGTCGCCCCGGGATGCCAACGCCCCCTCCTCCCCGGAGATCCGGATCGAGGAACCCCTGGACCTCGATTTCAAGACCCCCCTGCCCGTGGCCGATCGCAGCGCCATCAGCGTCTATACCTCGATGCCCATCTCCTGGATCGCAGAGGAGGGGGAACTCGAAGGTCGCACGGTGAAGATGCACGCGATGGGAGTCCGCATCGCGTCGATCCACCCGCCTCCGCCGGTCTATCGCAAGGTGCAGGTCCGGATTCCCGTCCGCCAGAAGGACAAGTCGGCCTTCCTGTCCCTGGCCGCCACGGTGGTCACCTCCCGGCCCTCCCGGGATCCGGCCCAGGAACACCAGTTCGAGGTCCAGTGGACCCTCGGGAACGACCCGGACACCCTCCGTCTCTACCGGAAGATCCTGGACCGCCTGGCGACCCAGCCCCCGGCCGACGGCCAGTGACGCATCCCCCCGGCGGTTCGTGATCCCGCCGTGCCGGAACTCCTTGGACCCGGCGGGGCCCTGTGGTATCTTTCGCCCCGCCTGGTCGGAGGGAGAGGCCATGCGGAGAATCGCTGTCTGCCTGGGGATCGGATGGGCGCTCTGGGGCTGCGACCGCGACCCGGTCCTGGCCGCCCGCCGGGCGCTGCCGAAGGACCCCTCCCGGGCGATCCAGGTCCTGGAGCAGGCGGTCCAGCAGAAACCGGACTGCTTCGAGTGCCTCGCCTGGCTGGGAGCCGTCCGGGAACAGCAGAAGGACTGGACCGGTGCCGCCGAGGCCTACCGGAAGGCCATGGCCCTCCCGGACGCCAGGACCCGGACCGAGCCCGTGACCGGGCGGCTGTGGCTGGTTCTGGAAGCCCTGTTCCAGGCCAGCAGCGACCCCGCGACCCGGACGGCCCTGGCCCGGGAGGCCGCCGCCCTGGAAAGCGAGATGAAGGTGGCCCGTCCCTGGGGCAACCAGTTCCTGCTGGAGGAGGCCCGGAAGGAGATGGCCTCCCTGGCGAAGGAGGGCCGGGAGCCCGATCTCCGGAAGGCCCTCCAGCAGGCGATGGACCTCTACCTGCCGGCGGACGTGAAGAAATCGCTGTCCGAGGAGGGAACCGGCTGGCTCCGCGAGACCTTCGTGGCCCGGGCCAGGGAGGCCTTCCGGTCCGGCGATCTGACCGCCCGTCTGTCCGAGGAGAAGATTTTCGACCCCGAGACGGACGAAGTGGTGCTGGCCAACCGGTTCCGGATCCCCTCGGCCCGGGAGGACTCGCGCTTCAGCCCCGGGTCGGCGGACTTCTGGGCCGCCGTTCGCCAGGAGGCCTGCCTGCCCCTGCGGCAGCGCCTGGAGTCGCTGGTGCGGGAAGTCCAGCAGCCCCTGGGACTCCGGGACCCCGCCCCCGCCGACCTGGACTGGATCTTCGCCGAAATCTTCCCGAAAGCCCGGGGCGGCTATGCCCGCCACGGCACTCCGGACCGGAACCCCGCGGGAGAGGAGTGGCTCTGCGAGGTGCGGCTGCCCCTCGAGGCCTTCCTCCAGCAGGTGTTCCGCCTCTCGGAGTGACCATGCGCCGCCCCCTGAACCGGCGGAACCGGGCCGTGGCCCTGGCGCTGGCCGCGATCCACCTGGCCCTGCTGGCCGCCACGCTGGACGTCGGATTCTCCCGGGACGAGTCCTTCTATTTCAACGCCGCCGAGCAGTATTCCCGCTGGTTCGACGTGCTGAAGGAGACCCCCTCCAAGGCCTTTTCGAAGGAGACCGTCGATCGGGTCTTCGCCTACAACGGCGAGCACCCGGCCCTTCCCAAGATCCTGTTCGGGGCCTCGTGGCGGCTGCTGGGAAGCCCTCGGGATCCCTCCGTCGAGCCCTGGACCCGGTCCTGGTACCACGAGGGGAAGCCCCCGAAGCCCATCCTGGGCTGGTTCCGGGAATCCACGGCGATGCGCCTGCCGGCCCTGCTGCTGGCCGCCGTGCTGGTGGCCGCCATCTACCTGTTCGGGGCGGAGTTCCTGGGTCACCGGGCGGGCCTGGCCGCCGCCCTGCTGTGGATGTTCCAGCCCCACGCCTTCTGGCATTCCCACTTCGCCTGCTTCGACGTGCCCGTCACCGCGTGGTGGTTCCTGTCGGCATACGCCTTCTGGAAGAGCCTGCCCTCCGAGGACGGCAGCCGCCGGCCGTCGCCGGGATGGGCCGTCGCCGCGGCGGTCTCCCTGGCCCTGGCCCTCAACACCAAGCACAACGCCTTCTTCTTCCCGCCCCTGGTCCTGGCCTGGTGGCTGTGGACCCGACGGGGCGCCTTCCGGCTGGTCCCGACCTCCTCGGGACCCCGGCTGGCCATCCCCTCGATCCCCTGGGCATTCCTGGGGTACCTGACCATCACGCCGATCCTCTACTGGGCCCTGTGGCCCCGGCTGTGGCACGACCCCGTCGGACACCTGAAGTGGTACTTCGGTTTCCACGCCAAGCACGAGTACTACTGGGCCTACTTCTTCGGCACCCTCTACACGAAGCCCCCCTTCCCCTGGTCCTTCCCCTTTGCGATGTCGGCGATGACGATCCCCGGGCCGACGGTGATCCTCTTCGGCATCGGCCTGGTCCGGATGGCCCGGGAAGGCCTGGTGCGCGGGCTGGCCCGGATCGCCCCGGTGCTCCGCCGCATCCGGGATGGGCTGCCCGACCGGGAGCCCGGACTGCTGTCCTTCCTGTTCCTGAACTTCCTGGTCCCCTTCGCGATCATCGCCCATCCCAGCGTCCCCATCTTCGGGGGCACGAAGCACTGGCTCCACGGGGTCCCCTTCCTGTGCCTGATCGCGGGCCTGGGATTCGAGGCCGTGTTGCGGGGCCTCCCGGGGAACGCGGACGGGACCGGCGAATCGCCGGAACCCCGCGGACCCGGCCGCCTGCGGCGGCTGGCCTGGATCTCCCTGTCCTTCTTGCTGCTGGTGGGCCCCGCGGCCTGGGACACCCTCACGCACACCGCCGACGGCTCGTCGTACTACAACGCCTTCGTCGGAGGACGGGCCGTGATGGGCCAGCAGGGGATGCAGCGGGAGTTCTGGGGCAACTCCGCCTTCGGCGCCCTGGAATACCTGGACGAGGCCCTCCCGCCCAACACCCGGGTGGACTTCCATGACACCACCTGGGACGCCGTCCGGATGTACTGGCGGGACGGGCTGTTGAGGCGGGACATCGTCCCGGTCTGGGACTTCCGGAACGCCGACGTCTTCCTGTTCCACTGGCACAAGGAGTTCACGGACCTGGAGGGGGACGTGCGCCGGGACTTCGGCGCCACGGGCCCCTCCTTCGTGTGGGCGCCCGGCGGAGTGCCCCTGCTGGACGTCTGGCGCCGGCCCTCGACCGCGGAGCAGCCATGACCCGGCGATTCCTGGCAAGTCTCTCCGTGCTGGCCGTCGCCGCGGGGTATTTCGTCCTCGCCCGGGTGCAGGAGGCCCGGGTTCCCGGGGCCGGGGACTGGGCCCGGGCCGCCCAGGAGGTCCGGGCCCGCTGGCAGCCGGGCGACTTCATCGTCTTCTCGCCGGCCTGGGCCCACGCGGGATCGCCCTGGCTGTCGGGACTGCCGATGGACATCGCCGAGCAGACCGATTGGTACGAGGCCTCGAAGCACTCCCGGGTCTTCGTCGTGGCCTCCTTCCCGGACCGATCCCCGGTGCCGCCGGACGGCTGGAGGGTGATTGAGACGATCCCCCAGGACCGGGTCACGGTCCACCTCTGGAAGCCCCCGGACCGGGAGGCCCTGGCCTGGGACGCCCGGCAGCACGTGCAGGAGGCCCGGGTCAGCCGGGGCCTGGGCCCGGGGAAGGTTCCCTGCGACACCTTCCGGGACGGGCGGTGGCACTGCGGCGCCCCCCACCCGTGGCAGAACGTCGGCCGGATCGACCGGGACATCGCCGGGCGGGTCCGGGAGGTCCTCTGGGCCCACGCCCGGGATCGGGGGGAGCCCCTGGAGGTCGCCTGGGAGGACCTGCCGGCCGCCCGCCGGCTGACCGTCCACTGGGGCCTGACCCAGCGGGCCGTCGAGCAGGATACAGGATCCCCGGTCGTGGCCGAGGTCCTCCTGGGAGACCGGGTGGTGGTCCGGCAGACCCTCGGCATCCACGAGGCGGGGTGGTTCCGGCACGACATTCCCCTGGCGGACGGAGAGGGCCGGTCCTTCCGGGTCCGGGTGACCGCCCAGAAGAACCAGGACCGCCAGTTCTGCTTCACCGCCGACCTCTGGAAGTGATCCCGGAAGGGTCTCCTCCCCCTCCTGCCGCCGCCCCGGAATCCCCCCTGCGGACTCGTGCCGGCCTCCCGGTGCTACAATCGCCCCGAGCGGAGGACAGCGTCATGCTGGATCGCACCGGTCTCCGATGGATCTCGATGGCCGCACTGTGGCTCCTCCCGGCCCTGGCACCGGCCCGTTCGTTCCAGCCGGACTCCCGGGCCTTCCTCCAGGCCTGCACCGCCTCCCCCTGCGACCCGGTCGATCGGTCCGGCTTCGACGACGTGATCTCCCAGATCGGCAGCGGCATCGCCGGCCGGTTCGCCGGGCCGGCCCACACCACGGGCCCCTGGGGGATCGAGATCGCCTACGCCGTCGGACTGGTGGAACTGGATCGATCCCGGCCGGTCTGGCAGGGGGACGCCGCCACCGGACGCCCCCCGGTCTTCCGGGACCCGGGACCGGTGCTGACCACCGGGCAGTTGCAGGTGCGCAAGGGCCTGCCGGCAGGCTTCCAGATCGGGGGCCTGCTGACCCAGGTCTTCGACAGTCGCCTCTGGGGCCTGGGCCTGGAACTGGCCTGGGCGTTCCTGGAGGGCCTGGACCGGGTGCCCGACCTGGCGATCCACCTCCAGGCGGGAACCCTGCTGGGAGCGGACGACCTGCTGCTCCTCGACGCCGCCGGGGCCCTGATCCTCTCCAAGTCCCTGCCCGTCGCGGGCCTCTTCCGGCTGGCGCCCTTCGGAGGCTACCAGTTCCTTTACACGATGGGCAGCACGCACCTGACCGCGGCCCCCGGCCCCGGGGAGACCCGCCTGACGTACTACTCCCTGGAACCGCGGCACCTCTTCGCCCACCGCCTGGTGGCGGGCCTCCAGGCCGCCGCCTCCTTCGTCACCGCCGGCTTCGAGATGACCCTGGACGTCCCGACCTGGAGACGGACCTACGCGTTGAAGATCGGGTTCCTGTTCTGATCCGGAAGCAAGCCAGGCGGCCCCCGGCGGGAATTCTCCCGGCTACAGCCGGAACTGCATCTCGGTGGATCCGAGCCGGATCGAGTCCCCGTCCTTCAGGAACACCTTCAGGACCTTCTGGCCGTTGACCCGGACCCCGTTCACCGACTGCATGTCCTCCAGCAGGTAGGAGCGGTCCTTGCTGATCGTGATGCTGCAGTGGCGCTTCCCGACCGAGGAGTCGGGGATGCAGACGTGGTTGTCCGGCGCCCGGCCGATGTAGGACACGTCTTCGACCAGATGGAAGGTCCGGTTCTGGGCCGGACCCTCCCGGACGATCAGGCGGCCCCGGGAGGGGCCATCGTAGGATTCCGCTGCGGCCCTGGCCTGCTCCTCCTGCTGGCGTCTCCGGCGGGCCGCCGCCGCCAGCACGATCAGGCGCACCACCAGGACCAGGATCACCAGTCCGACGACCGCCACCGCGATCAGCAGCACCATCCGGACCCAGCCGGTCTTCCGCTGGAGGTTCCCCACCGGCACGGGATCGCTGCGATACTCGTCCTTGCCCCTCCGGGCGACCAGCGTCATCTCGGCATTCTTCCGGGAGAGGCGATCCTGCACCTGCCACTGGACCTGGTACACCCCCCGCCCCGACAGCCAGGGCCCCAGTTCCTTCATCTGGGCGGTCAGGGCCCTCCGGGCCACGGCGGCCCGGTAGACCCCGGCGGCCCCGAGCCTCTGGAGGTCCTCGCCTCGGAGGTTCTCCTCGAGCCCCACCACATAGACCTCGACCCAGCGGTCGCTCGACTGGGTCTGGAGGCTCCGGGCCCAGTTCTCCTGGATCTCCTCGCTGCTCTGTCCGTCGGACACGATCACCACGACGTACCGCTGGCGGCCCGGGGTCTTCGCCATGAATCCCTTGATCCCGTCCATCAGCAGCGTCGGCAGCCGGGGAGCCTCGCCGGAGGCATCGCCGGACGCGCACTTCTCGGCCACCGTGGACAGGTCCTCGGGCAGCCGGATCGAGGAGGCCGCCGCCGCCTTGCCCGAGATCTCCGAGGGCAGCACCCGGCTTTCGTTGTAGCAGCCCACCATCAGGGTGTCCTCGTCCCGGACCTGCGTCTTCAGCGCCGCCAGGCCGTCCCAGGCGTACTGGAACGGCGTCCGGGCCCGGTCGGAACCGGCCTTCGCGCTGTCATCGGGCTTCACGAAGGCCTGGGTCGCCGGGATCAGGATCAGCACCGCGGTGCGGGAAGGCGTCACCGACGAGAACGGGGTCACCTGGGCCTGGGCCTCCACCTCCCGGTCGCCCAGCAGCAGTCTCCATTCCCCCTGCTGGAGTTCTTCCAGGGGCCCGTTCTCGTCCTGGGCCGACACGGTGAAGGACAGGCCCCCCGATTCGGCGTAGTCCTGCGTGCCGAAGGATCGCACCTTCAGGGGCGCGGCCTCGACCGCGTTGGCCATCGCCGTCAGCACGACCCAGGCGGCCCACGCCCGCCAGGCTCCGATGCCGCTCATGGTGTCCTCCCGTGCACGGGGTCGTCAGTCCAGGGCCTTGAACCGCAACTCGGTGTGTCCCACGATGATGGTGTCGTTGTCCACGATCTGCGCCTGGTCCACCTTCCGGCCATTGACCCGGGTGCCGTTCTTGCTCCCGGCATCGCTGATCCGGTAGCCGTCCTCCTCGTTGTACACGATCGTCGCGTGGTGCCCACTGACGTAGGGGTCCGTCAGCACCACCTCCATGTCGGCCGCCGTCCCGATCCGGTTGCGCCCGGCGACCAGGCGGAAGTCCCGGCCCTGCTGGACCCCGTTCATCACCACGACCCAACCCACGCAGGGCTGGAAGTTCGCGTCGTCGAACTCCCCCAGGTTGATGGCCTGGGTCTTCGCCTCGGCCATCTCCTCCTCGTCCACGGGTGCGGATCCTCCCGCCGCCTGGCCCTTCTTCTTTCCAATCCAGGGGAATCCCATCTTCCTTCCCTCCGGTTTCGGGGCCTTCTTCCCGCCGGAGGTCGCGGCGCCCTTGGCCTTCGCGACCCCCCCGTCCACCGCCGCGTTGAACTTCGACGCCACCTTCCCCTGGGCCCGGGCCCGGGCCGCGTACACCTTCCCCTTCGCGCCGATCTGGACGCCTTCCACGCGGCTGCGGAAGAGGCCCTTGATGAAGTCGATGACGAACATGCTGGCTGCATTATCGCAGCCTGGAAAGCCAAGTCAATTGCGGAAGGAGGAGACCGCCGGCGGGATCCGTCCCCCCAGGCGGATGAACGGTCCCGACTGGAAGGGCTTGACCTCCATCACGATCAGTTCGCCCAGCAGCCCGCCCAGGTCCACCGTGTCCCCCGCCCGGGCGCCGGGGACGGGGATCAGGCGGCACGCCGTCGTCTTGTGGTTCATCACCCCGATGGCCATCTCGTCGGCGATGATCGCCGCGATGGTCTCGGGAGGGGTGTCGCCGGGCAGCGCCACCATGTCCAGGCCGACGCTGCAGATCGCCGTCATCGCCTCCAGCTTGTCCAGCGTCAGGGCCCCGACCCGGGTCGCTTGGACCATGCCGCCGTCCTCGCTGACGGGGATGAAGGCCCCCGACAGCCCTCCCACGGACGACGACGCCATCAGGCCTCCCTTCTTGACCGCCTCGGTCAGCAGGAAGAGCGCCGCCGTCGTCCCGTGGGTGCCCGCGACCTCCAGGCCCATCGCCACCAGGATGTCCGCCACCGAGTCCCCCTGGGCCGGCGTCGGGGCGAGGGAGAGGTCCACCACGCCGAATTGGACCGGCGGTCCCAGGCGCGCCACCACCTCCCGGCCGAT
This sequence comes from Myxococcota bacterium, assembly GCA_017994695.1. Lineage (GTDB taxonomy): Bacteria > Myxococcota_A > UBA9042 > DTJE01 > DTJE01 > JAGOKF01. The sequence continues at coordinate 23,577 of JAGOKF010000031.1, forward strand.
CAGTTCCCCGGCCCGGGTGATCTTGAAGGCCATCCGTTTCACGGTCTCGGCCAGGGTCCCCAGGTCCAGCCGCTGCTCCAGGTGTCGCAGGCGCTCGATGGCGGCCAGCACCACCCCAGGCCCCGAGACGCCGACGTTGATCACCACGTCGGGCTCCCCGACGCCGTGCATCGCCCCGGCGATGAAAGGGTTGTCCTCCGGAGCGTTGGCGAAGACCACCAGCCGGGCGCAGGCCGCCCCGTGCTCGATCCGGCGGCTCGCCTCGACGATGACCTCCCCCATCGCCGCCACGGCCTCCATGTTGATCCCCGCCCGGGAGGAGGCGAGGTTCACGCTGGAGCAGACCCGGGTCGTCTCCCCCAGCACCTCGGGGATGCTCCGCATCAGCCGGGCGTCCCCGGGCGTCGCCCCCTTGTGCACGAGGGCCGAGTAGCCGGCGATGTAGTCGATGCCCAGTTCCAGCGCGGCCCGCTCCAGGGCCTGCCCCGCGGCCCGGTAGGAGGCCTCCGGGGCCCCCTCCAGGACCAGGGACACCGGGGTCACGCTGACTCGCTTGTTGACGATGGGGATCCCGTACATCTCCTCGACCTCGGCGGCGGCCTGGCGCAGCCGGGCGGCCTGCCCGACCACCCGCCGATGGATGTAGTCCCCCACCGTCTCGGGGTCCTTGGCGGGGCACCCCAGCAGGTTGATCCCCATCGTGACGGTCCGGATGTCCAGGTGCTCCACCTCGACCATCCGGAGCGTCTCCTTCACCTCCTCGGGACGATAGATCACGGTTCCTCCCCGTCGCCGGCGACGCGGTGCGGCGAAGTCCTCACGGGCGGTGCATCGCCTTCAGGATGGCCTCGTGGATCACCATCACCTCGGCCCCGACCGACTTCCCGGCCTCCTCCAGGCGCTGCTTGAACGCCTTGAAGGAGAGGCCCTGGGTCATCGTGTCGAGGTTCAGGATGAAGATCATGCTGAAGAAGTCCCCCACCACGGTCTGGGAGAGGTCCTGGATGTCCACGCCGCAGGCGCTGATGGCCTGGGAGATCGCGGCGGCGATCCCCGGCCGGTTGGTGCCGGTGGCCACCATCACCGCCCGCTGGGGCTCCCGGGCCGCCGCCTCCGCCAGGCGATCCGCCACTCCCGGTTCCTGGAGCGGCGAGTGGGGGGAGATCGTCCGGGCGGCCTGCACCGACCGCTCGGTCATCGCCTGGACCACCACGTCGGCAATCCGCTGCCGGAGGGCCTCGTCCACCAGGACTCCCTTCCGCCCGGTCCCCGGATCCCGGGGCAGGTCCTCCGCCGAGGGGACCGTCCCCCCGGCATAGACCAGCCGGATGCCCTTCCGGGAGGCATGCTCCCGGGCCAGGGGGGTGACGATCATGCCCCGCCGGACCTCGACCACACCGTCCCGTGCCAGCGCCTCGATCTCGGTCTCGGTGATCACCCTTGCTGTCACGATCCCCCGCCTCCTCCCGGGCCCTCCCAGGCCACGTGCATGCGGTCCACGATGGCCACCACCGCCGCGTCCACGGGATGATGGGGCGATTCCCCCGCCTGGAGGTCCGGCTCGATCCCCACCCGGGCCGCATGGCCATAGGCCACGATCACGTCCTCCCCCGGCCCGGCGCCCAGGATGTCGGCCACCACGACCCCGTCCTCCACCCGGGCCGGCGGGACCTCGCCCCCCCCCGCCTCCCGGTCCCGCAGGTCCTCGAGGTGATAGGGCCGCACCAGCAGCAGGCGGAGCCCGGACAGGCCGTCCCACTTCACCGAGGACCACACGGTTCCCACGACCCTGGCCAGGAACATCCCGGATTCCCCCCGACCCCGCGGCGTCAGTCCAGTTCGATGACGTTGCAGGTGATGGTCCGCAGCACCCCGTCGATCATCTGGATCTTCGCGTAGGAGACCCGCCCCAGGGCGTTGATGTCCTCCGCCTCGACCCGGGCGATCAGGTCGTAGGTGCCCGTGACCGCGTGGGCCTCCTTCACCTCGGGGATCTGGCGCAGGGTCTTCAGGATGCTCAGGATGGTGCCGGCCGCCGCCTCGATCAGCACATAGGCGCTTGCCATCTGGTCCCCCTTTCGGAAGCGCGGGCCGGTCACGGCCCCTTCTTCCTTCGCCACAGTTCCTTCAGGCGTTCCCACCACGAGGATCCCTTCCTCGCGAACTGCATCTTAGGCGCCGCCGCCCTCGGCTTCAAGAGCGCCCGGAGCGCCAGGGCCTCCTCGTGGTCCCCGTCGAGGGCCAGCGCCCGGCGCAGCAGGTCCCGGGCCTCGTCCGTCTTCCCTTCGATCCGGGCCAGACCCGCGAGGGCCACCAGGGCGTCCACCAGGTCCGGATTGCCCGACAGGGCCCGTTCCAGCAGCGCCCGGGCCTGCCGCTGGTTCTCCGGCGACGGGGGCATCGACAGGAAGACCCTTCCCTGGGCGGCCACGTATTCCGGCTCCTCGGGGTCCAGGGACTCGGCGTCCCGGAAATGCTCCAGGGCCTCGGGGAAGCGCCGGGCCGCCAGGTCCTCGAGTCCCTTGCGGTGGGGATCCCGGGCCTCGAAGATCTTCTGGACCGTGGCCTCCAGGGAAGGGGTGCTCAGTTCGATGCGCCGGTTGTAGGCGGTCCTCCGGGAGGCATCGAACAGGACCTCTTTCGCCGTGTCCAGATGATCGTGGATCCGCCGCAGCAGTCCCAGGGAGTCGGGCGACAGCACGTCCTGGTACCGCGCCAGCGCGAAATGGCCCCGTCCCTTGAGCCATCCCGCCTGGACGAAGGAGAGGCGGGCGTCCGAGGTCACCCCGAGCGTCTCGTAGAAGGTCTGCCGCTGCATCTCGGCCCAGGCCGAGGCGATCTCCTTCTCGAAGGGGTTGCTGACCGTCGCCATGTGCACCGGGTCCGCGGGCTCGATCCACGACGGGCGTTTCCGGCGGCCGTCGCCCAGGGCCGGGCCCTCGGGGGGCTTCCGCATCTCGACCCGGGCCACTTCCAGGGCCTCCTCCGGCGGGGCCTGGGGGACCGGGGAGGAGGCCCCCTTCTCCCCCGGCTTGCTCGCCCCGGAGGACTGGAGATGCCCGGCGACCACCAGCGCGAACAGGATCCGGACCGCGTCGGGGTCCTCCAGGGACGCCTCCCCGATCTCCCCCACCCGTCCCTCCCGGAGCAGCGCCACCAGCGGCGTCGCGCCGAAATGGGCCCGCACGTGGGAGAGGAGGAACTCCGATCCCGGCGCCAGGGACAGTCCCCCGGCCTGGACGAGGCGCCGCACCGCCTGCCGCAGGGGATCCGGATTCGGGACCTGGCTCAGGGCCCTCAGCAGTTCCGGGAACGGGTCCACCGGCATGTCCGAGACGACCCCCTCCAGGGCCTCCCGGGCCTCGAAACTCCAGTGATGGACCGGGGCGTCCAGGATCCGGGCCAGCAGGCTCCGGGCATAGGACCCGTGGAGTTTCGCGGCGTCCTCGGGCCGGAGCACGCCGGCATCCACCAGTCTCCGGGTGGACGCCAGCCGTTCCGCGCTGGCCGGATCGTGCACCATCCGGGCCTTGACCAGGAAGGCCCCGAATCCCAGTTCCGGGACCTCGGTCTCGACCTGGACCAGCCGCCCCTTCCGGATCCCCAGGGTCACCCGGCCCCGGGCGGTGTCCAGGTGCAGCAGTCCCGTCACCTTCCGGGATTCCATCCCCTTCAGCAACCGGTAGAGGCCCCAGGAAGGAATCGCCGTCGCAGCCAAGGTCCCCTCGCCCCGCTCCCGCCCGATCCTAGCGGAAGCCCGGCAAGACTCAACCCTCTGCCGACCGGCGGGCGCCGGTCTGCCACGGGCATGGTTGCGACGGGACGGCTGCCGGGAATCCGGGGCCCGCCGCCAGGGTTCAGACGGCGAAGTACCGGGCCTCGGGGTGATGGAAGACCAGCGCCGAGGTTGAGGCCTCCGGGACCATCTGGAAGGTCTCGGTCAGCGTGACGCCGATGCGCCCGGCCCCCAGCAGGTCCAGCAGCGGCCGCTGGAGTTCCAGGTCCGGGCAGGCGGGGTAGCCGAAGGAATAGCGGCATCCCCGGTATCCCTTGCGGAGAATCCCGTCGATCTCCGGGTCGTCCTCCCCGGCGATCCCCCAGTCCTCCCGGAGGCGCCGGTGCAGCCACTCGGCGGCGGCCTCGGCCATCGCCACCGAGATCCCGTGCAGGTAGAGGTACTCGGCGTACTCCCCCGCCTCGAACAGGGCCGCCTCCCGCCGGCTCGCCTCGGGGCCCACGGTGCAGACCTGGAGCCCCAGGGTGTCCCGGCGACCCGAGGCCAGCGGCAGCAGGTAGTCCGCCAGGCACAGGTGCGGAGCCGCGACCTGCCGGGGCATCGGCAGGCGCAGGACCTCCTCCCTTCCCGACGGGTCGAAGATCACGATGTCCTCCCCGTCGCCGTTCGCCGGGAGGAAGCCCCGGATCCCCACGGGCCGGATCACCCCCTCCTCGACCATCCGCTGGAGGCGCTGCTGGAACATCGGTAGGAGCAGCCCGTCGGCCATGCGCCGCCACTCATCCTCGGTCATCCTGCCGCGGCGGTACTGCCACTGGGCCCGGAACAGGAAGGTCCGGTTCACGTACCGGGCCACCTCCTGCCAGGGGATCTCCTCCTCGAGGACCAGCCCCGGAGGCGGTTCCCTGGGAGGGGCGATCCAGGGAAGAACGGGGGGATCCCCCGCGGGGGCAGGATCGTGGGCGACGGCCGGCGCCCTGGCCCGTTGCGGCCGGGCCCGCCCCTCCCGCAGGTCCTCCATCGTCCGCAATCCCGCGAAGGCGTCCTCGCAGTAGAACACGGGCCCCTGGTACCGGGGAACCAGGTCCTCCTCGACGTACCGCCGGGTCAGGGCCGCGCCGCCCAGCAGCACCGGCACCGAGAGCCCCATCCGCCGCATCTCCTCCAGGTTGTCCCGCATCACCACGGTGGACTTCACCAGGAGCCCCGACATCCCCACCGCGTCGGCCCGGTGGCGACGAAGCGCATCCACGATCTCGGAGATGGGCTGCTTGATGCCCAGGTTCACCACCCGGTAGCCGTGGTTGGACAGCAGGATGTCCACCAGGTTCTTGCCGATGTCGTGGACGTCCCCGGCCACCGTCGCCAGGACCAGCGTCCCCCGGGGAGCGACGTCCAGGCGTTCCATCCGGGGTTCCAGCCACGACACCGCGGCCTTCATCGCCTCGGCGCTCCGGAGCACGAAGGGCAGCTGGATCTCCCCTCTTCCGAAGCGATCGCCGACCTCCTGCATGGCCGGCAGCAGCACCCCCGTGATGATCGCCATCGGGTCCCGGTTCCGGACCTCCTCCTCCAGGGCCTCGGAAAGCCCGGACCGATCCCCCCGGAGGATCGCCCGGCGGATCCGTTCCTCGGGCGACAGGGCCGAACGGCCGCCGGGCGCGGCCTCCTCCGCCCCGGCTCCCGGGTTCTCGAAGGCCCCCAGGAAGGCCTCCAGGGGGTCGCCTCCCTCCCGCCGGTCCAGGATCAGGTTCTCTGCCAGGACCCGGATCTCCTCGGGGATTTCCGCCAGCGGCAGCACCCGCCCCGCGTTCAGGATGGCCGCGTCCAGCCCTTCCTTCAGGGCCAGGTCCAGGAAGACGCTGTTCAGGACCCGCCGGGCCCGGGGATGGAGGCCGAAGGACACGTTGCTGACCCCGAGGCTGGTCCAGACCCCCGGGCACTCCCGGCGCACCCGCCCGATGGCCTGGAGGGTCTGGACCCCCGCATCTCGCAGCGCCGGGTCCCCGGACCCCAGCGTGAAGGTCAGCACGTCGAGGAGGAGGTCCTCGGGCCGGAAGCCGAACTCCCCGACCAGGAGGTCCACCAGCCTCCGGGCCACCTGCACCTTCCGGTCGGCGGTCATCGCCATGCCCGCCTCGTCGATCGTCAGGGCCACCAGGGCGGCTCCATGTCGCCGGGCCAGGCGGGCCACCCGGCGAAGGCGTTCCCCGCCGTCCTCCAGGTTCACCGAGTTGATCACCATCCGGCCCGGCCAGCACCGGAGCGCCACCTCCAGGGCCGGCAGTTCGGTGGTGTCGCACATCAGGGGGGCCTCCACCACCTCCCGGATCCGGGGCAGGAACTCCCGGGCGTCGGCGGCCTCGTCCCGGCCCACCAGGGCCAGGCAGACGTCCAGGAGATGGGCCCCCTCGGCCTGCTGGTCCCGGGCGATGGCGACCATCTCGTCCCAGCGCCCCCCCGAGAGGGCCTCCCGGAAGGCCTTGGACCCGTTGGCGTTGGTCCGCTCCCCGATGATCAGGGGCCTGGGCTCCTGGCGCAGGGACACCGCCGTGAAGAGCGACGAGACCCCGGCGGGGAGGGAGGGACGGCGATCCCCGCGGCGGACCCCCCGCAAGGCACGGACCAGTTCCCGGATGTGATCCGGGGTGGTCCCGCAGCACCCTCCCACGAAGGCGACTCCCAGGTCCGTCACGAAGGACCGCAGGTGCCGGGCGAAGTCGCCGGGAGTCAGCCGGTAGACCAGCCGGCCGCCTTCGTTCTCGGGGAGGCCCGCGTTCGGAAGGGCCGACAGGGGCAGGGGGCAGGCCCGGGAGAGCACCTGGAGGACCCCGTGCATCTCCTCGGGCCCGGTGGCGCAGTTGACCCCGAAGACATCGACTCCGGGCAGGGACGCCAGCGTGGTGACGGCGGCCAGGGGCTCGGTGCCCAGCAGCATCCTCCCGGTGCGCTCGAAGGTGACCTGGACGAAGATCGGGACCTCCCGCCCCAGGCGATCCATCGCGTCCCGGCATGCCTGCACGGCGATGCGGGCCTGCAGGGGGTCCTGGGCCGTCTCGATCTGCAGGAGGTCCACCCCCCCTTCCAGCAGGCCCAGGGACTGGTCCAGGAACGCCCCGTGCATCTCCTCCGGGTCGATCTGCCCCAGGGAAGGAAGTCGGGTTCCCGGGCCGATGGACCCGGACACGAAACGCCGTCCCTCGCCGCCGGGAAAGGCCCGGGCCACCTCCACCGCCAGGGCCGCCGCGTCCCGGGCCAGGCCCCGGGCCAGTTCCGGCACCCCGTACTCCCGCAGCACGATCGCGTTGGCCCCGAAGGAATCGGTCTCGATCACGTCCGCGCCGGCTTCCAGGTAGCTCCGGTGGATGTCCGCGATGACGTCCGGCCGGGTCCGGACCAGGATCTCGTTGAGCCCCTCGAGGCCCCCGAAGTCCGCCGCGGCCAGTTCCCGGCGCTGGATTTCCGTTCCCATCGCCCCGTCGAAGACCACCGTGCGGTCGGCGGCCAGTTCCAGCAGCGGGTGATCCATGGCGTCCCTCCAGTCCGGTTCCTGCCCTTCCGTCCTGTATCGGAAAGGGCCGCCCGATGCAACGGGCCCCCGGGGTGACAGACACGCGGCGGGCTTCTTTGCTATGATGACCGCCGGCGGACGGCCGGGGCATTCAGGCGGAGCATCCAGATGAAGAGATGGTGGATCGGCGCGGTGGTGCTGGGAGCGGTGGGCGCAGGAATCGCGTTGTGGATGATCTTCCGGCCCCCGGCCCCCGATCCGGGAACGCCCGATCGGGCCCTTGTCGCACCGGCGGAACCCGGGTCCGGGGCGATTCCCGGACCGCCGGAAGGAGCCACGGGAACGCCGGGTGCCGCCGGCGGACAGGCCCCCGGCGCCCCGGCCACCCCGAACGTCTTTCCCGCGGGGTCCCCGAAGGCCACCCACTGGTTCCTGCAACTGGGCCCCGAGGGATTGGGCCTCTCGCGACAGGAGTGGACACGCCTTCGGATGACCACCCCCCACCTGGGCGTCCCCCGGAGCGGGGAGAACCCGGCGGTGCTGGCCGGGTTCGACTACGTCACGGTGGCGAACCCCGACGGGGACACCTCCGACGACAACAGCAAGCGGGCCCGGCAGCTTCTGGACGAGGCCCGGCGGCAGAAGGTGCCGACGATGGCCCACATGATGGCCCAGTCCCGGGACCTGGGCCTGCTGGAGAAGGGGGGCGGGAAGCAGCCCCTGGAATTCCTGATCCCGGTGCCCCCCAACACCCGGGTGGAATCCCCGCTGGTGGTCCGGCGCATGCCGGAACTGCGAGTCTGGGCGATGCCCGCGGGCGTCGCCGGCCCGGAACTGGGAAAGGCCGTCCAGTCCCTGGTCGAGGAGGCCCGGGGGAAGGGGTTCCGGATCGTCGCTCCGCTGCTGGGCCGGTACGAAGGCGAGGACTGGATCGAGGCGCTCGAGAAGGGATCCGGCGAGACCCTGCGGGTCTACCTGGTCGTCGAAGGAGGCGGCTGACGGCCGGAATCCTCCGGGACCCTGTCGGGGTCCCCGGACAGCCAGAGCGGCTCGGACCACGACACCCACCCCATGGCGTTCCCCGCGAAGGGATGTTCGATCCACGCGTCGCGCCAGTGGACCTCGCCGATCATCCCGGCGACCCGGTCCTCGAGCGCGTGCCCGGAGGAGTCCCGGGAGGATCCGATGCTCCGCACCAGCCTGGGCCGGAGGCGGGCCCCGAGGGTCCCGAGGAAACGAGGCACCCATTCCCCGAGAACCCCGGGATCTCGGGGCATCCTTCGGGAATCCAGGGGGTCCAGGGTCTCCGAGGCCGCCACGAAGCACCCGGTGCCCCCGGCCCGGGAGACGGATTCGGCCAATCCCAGCACGTCCCCTTCGGACAGGTCCCAGTCGTCGTCCAGCAGGGCTCCCAGCGGGAACAGCAGCGAGGGACGGGGTTTCCCTGCGGGTGTCAGCAGGCCGAGGGCCCCCCGCACCGCCTCCAGGTTCCCGGGCACCCAGGCCGCCCGGTCCGGGAGCCTCCGGTGGGTCGGGTGGATCACCAGGCAGACCTCGTCGATTCCCGCCTGTGAAACCCGTTGCAGGAATCCCAGAGGATCGGTTCGCCCGATACCTCCCCAGAGGACCCGCACCTCCCCGGGACAGGCCCGCCGCGCCCCGTGCAGGACCTCCGCCAGGCCCTCGGGACCCAGGAGGTCCAGGCCCGACAGGACCCACTCCCGCTGCAGGGGACGGGAGGCGGCCCACCGCTGCACCGCCTCGCCGATCTGCCGGACCATCTCCCCCTGGGGCAGGTGTTCCAGCCGGTGCCCGGGACACCGGGCGGGACAGCCTTCGCACCGGCGATCCCTAAAGAACTGCCCCGAAACCTCGTGCCGCCCCCCGGATCCCGGTTCCCGCCGGTGCATCCTCCAGGTCCGGATCCCGTACTGCTGCAGTTCCAGGCGGTCGCCCAGGTCCGGGAACAGGCACGGCGGCAGGTTGTAGGGCTTCACCCTCCCTCCGTGGGGCAGGGGGTCCTGGAGCGCCGCCCGGAGGGCCTGCACCAGTGCCTCCCGGTCCATCAGGTAGCGGGAGGCCACGCCCAGGGTCTCCCGGCTCAGGATGAAGGGCTGGACCACGTGGAGGCCCGCCCCGAGGCGGCCCGCCAGCACCAGGGTCTCCCGAAGCCGCCCGGCGTTCTCCGGCACGATCAGGGTGATCGTGTTCCGGTCGAACCGTTCCCGGGATCCCCCGGTCAGTCCGGCGATCGTCCGCAGCCCCGCGACGGCCTGCCGGAACGACCCCGGAACCCCCGTCAGGGCGTCGTGGATCTCCGGCACCGGGCCGTGCAGCGAGATGCTGACCCCCGTGAGGCCGGCTTCGATCAGCGACCGGGCATAGTCCCGGTAGAGCAGTCTGCGCCCGTTGGTGGTGATGCTGACCCGGGTGAAGCCCAGGCCCCGGGCCAGGGAGACCAGTTCCGCCAGGTCGGGCCGGATCGTCGGTTCCCCGCCGCTGAACGCCAGTTCCCGGTAACCCCGGGCGAAGGCCTCCTCGATGCGCCGGCGCATCTCGGCGGTGTCCGGGTCGATCCATCCCGGGCCGCAGGCCCGGAGAGGCGGCTGGGGACAGAACCCGCACCGGTTGTTGCAGGACAGTCCGGTCTCCAGCGTCAACAGGTCGCCCATCCCGATCTCTCCGCCCTGCCCGCCCGATCCGGGACCGGTCCCTCGCCCGGACGGCTCTAGTGTAGAGCAATCCGTGTAGAATACGCCCCATGTCGGCGCCCCCCGAGCCAGGCACCCTGCGAACCAGCCGATCCCGGGTGGTCGCGGCCTGGATCGGCACGGCCCTGCTGCTGGGCTATCTGGCGGCCACCACGGACCTCGGGACCGCCTGGGACGCCTTGCGCCACGCGGACCTCCCCCGCATCCTGTGGACCCTTTTGTGGGCGATCCCCGCGACCTACCTGGTCGATTCGATCGGCGTGACCGCCCTGCTCCGGCGGGTCGGGGTGCGGGTCCCCTTCGGGGAGTTCCTCCGGGTGAAGGGCGCCTCCTACCTGCTGAACATCATCAACTACAACCTCGGCCTGGTGCTGATGGCGGCCGTGGTGAAGAACCGGTCGGACCGCGGCTGGGGATCGGCGGGAAGCCCGTTCCTGCTGCTGAACTTCCTGGACCTGTCGGTGTTCGGGATGCTGGTGATCGGAGCGCTGTCCCTGGGCCAGTGCCCGTTTCCGGATCCGGCGGTGCGCACCTTCCTGTGGGCCGCCGCCGCCGGGGCCACGCTGGCACCCCCGTTCCTGATGGCCCTCTCCCGGATTCCGAAGGACCGGGGATGGATCGGGAGGATGGCGGGACACGGGATCCTGGAGGCCTTCCGGCGCCTCGACCCGGCCGCCCTTCCCCTGGTGATCGGATCCCGGACGGGCCTGGTGCTGCTCTATGCCCTGATGAACCGGTCCTTCCTGCTCGCCTTCGGGACCGACATCCCCCTGGGCAAGCTGCTGGTCTTCATGCCCATCCTGACCCTGGTGGCCTTCATGCCCATCTCGGTCAGCGGCCTGGGGTCCACCCAGGTCGTGATGCGGTCCTTCTACGGGCCCTTCGTCTCCCCGGCCATGGCGGCCACCGAGGCCGCCCGGACGGCGGTGATCGACGCCTTCTCGACCACCACGATCCTGGCGACGGTGCTGGTCCGGGCCGCCATCGGGATCGCCTGCCTGCCCTGGGTGTCGAAGGCCCTGGCCCGGGGCCGGGGGGAAGGAGAGGGCTGGTGAACCCCCAGGGGCCGAAGAATCCCCGGGCAGAGGCCGTATCGGCCCTGATCCGGGTCCTGTCGGGCCGCAGCCGCAGCACCGACGAGGTCCACCGGGTCCGGGGGATCCTGGAATCCCGGGAGGCGGCCCTGTTCCAGGTCCTGCTGCTGGGCGTGCTGCGGCGCCGGAGGGCCCTGGAGTCGGTCCTCCAGCCCCTGTTGCGGCGCCCCCTGGACGCCACGCCGCCGCCGCTCCGGGAGACCCTGATGGTGCTGGCCTTCCAGGGCCTGTTCCTGGACCGGGTGCCCTCCCATGCCCGCCTCTCCTCGGCCGTGGAACTCGCCCGCCACCTGGGCGGCGAGGCGGCCGCCCGCTTCGTCAACGCCGTCGGCCGATCCCTCGAACGGAGCCTGGCGGGACCCGACCCCCTCGCCGGGATGCCGCCGGAGGTCCTGGCATCGGTGCCCGACTGGATCGGCACCCGGATCCGCCAGGCGGACCGGGGCCCCTGGACCGACGACCTCTGGGAGGTCCTCGGCCAGCCGGCCCCGTCCACGCTGCGTCTCTACCCGTCCCCGAAAGGAACCGCCGAGGTGCTGGAGGAGATCCGCTCCCTGGGGATTGCTGCCGAGCCCACCCCCTTCGCCTCCCGGGGTCTCCGGGTGCTGGAGGGAACCCCCCTCTCGGACCCCCGCCTGGTTCCCGGACGCATGATCCCCCAGGACGAGGCCTCCCAGCTCGTGGTCGAGGCCCTCGCGCCCGCGGACGGCGAACGGATCCTCGACCTCTGCGCCGGGCACGGCCTCAAGACGATCCAGATCCTCCAGCAGGCCCCCGGGGCCCGGGTGGTGGCGGTGGACCTCCACGAACGGAAGCTCGCGGAGGCACGACGCCTCGCCACCCGCCTGGGCCTTCCCAGGTTCCGGACCCTGGCGATGGACGCCCGGGACCTGCCGGGAGTCCTGCCCCCGGCCTCCTTCGACCGGGTGATCCTGGACGCCCCATGCACGGGCCTGGGCACCCTGGTCCGCCGGCCGGAAGTGCGATGGACCCGCCGGGAGGAGGACGTTGCCGCGGCTGCCGCCCTCCAGCGGGAACTCCTGGCCGTGGCGGCCAGGATGGTCCGTCCCGGGGGACGGGTCCTCTACGCCGTCTGCTCCTTCGTGCCGGAGGAGGGCCCCGACCACCGGGACAACGCCCAAGCCTGTGGACTGGCTCCCGAATCCATCGAAAGGGATTTCCCCTTCCGGCACCCTGACGGGACGCTGAGGCCCCTCCCCTGGCGGGATGGCATGGACGGCTTCTACATCGGGGCCTTCCGGGCAGGCGGCGATGCCCCGAAGCCCGGGACTCCACCCTCCTAGATTCCCGACGCGCCCCGATCCCCGGCGTCGCTCCGGGAATCCGCCTGGGCCTGGACCAGGATCGACACCAGCCGGTCCTCTCCGTCCCGCACCCCCTCCACATGGTGGAGTGCCGTGACGCTCCCGCCCGGACGGGGATACCGAAGGTCGATCCGGACCGGATCCCGGAGTCCCGAGAACAGCCGTTCCACGATGACATCGACGCCTTGCCGATCCGCGGGATCGACCAGGTCCTGCCAGTGCATCCCCTGCAAGTCCTGCCGCGAACGGTCGACCAGATCGCAGAAGGCGCCGTTGGCCTCGACAATCCTTCCCTCGGCGTCGAGCCAGGCGATGCCCAGGAGAGCCGTCTCGAAGACCCGCCGGTACCGGACCTCCCACTCCCGGGTCCGGGACTCGGCCTCCTCCTCCCCCGTCCGGTCCCGGAAGACCGTCACCCGCCCCAGGGAATCCCCTGCCGGTCCCGGCATCGGCACGGAGGCAATGCGGATGGGTCGCGCCGTCCCGTCCCGGCCCACCATTCGTGCCACCCGCGACTGCCCTCCCGGCGCCCCGACCTGGGGAACCGCCTCCTCGTCCACCAGAGCCAGGACCTCCCGCATCGGCCGGCCCCGGGCCGCCTCCCCGGACCAGCCGGTCAGTTGTTCAGCGAAGAGGTTCATCTGGATCACGTTGCCCCGGCGGTCGGTCACGACCACGCCGTCCCCGCTGTAGGGAGTCCCCCGGAGGGCTTCCATGGCCAGTTTCCGCAACCGCTCGCCCTCCAGCATGCGCCGGACCAGTCTCCCCTGGCCCCGGCTCCACCCGGCCCAGACCAGCAGGGCGGTCAGCGCCATCGCAAGCACCACGACCCCCCAGACGAGTCCGCCGATCCACCGGGCCTGGGCCAGCACCTCCTCCTGGTCCATCCAGGCCACCAGCACCCAGCGGGAGTCGGGGATTGTGCTGGCATAGCCGAACAGCGGCCGACCGTCGGAACCGTCCCGGCCGGTCAGGACCCCCCGGGATCCCTGGACCGCCTGGACCCGCAGATCCTCTTCGGCCGAATAGGGGATTCGGACCGTCATGGGCGGGTCCGACCGGTTCCGCTGGCGGGTCAGCACCAGCACCCCGTCCCCGTCCCCGACCACGATCTGGGTCTCGGCGGTCCGGGACGGGAGCGGCCAGGACTCCAGCAGGGGGAACAACAGGCGGTCCAGGTCCTCCTGGTGCACCAGCACCCCCAGGGTGGTCCCGTCCTCCCCGGGGACCGGGCAGGCCGCCTCCAGGATCGAGTCCTCCAGGCGGGCGGTCCGGGGCTCGCCCAGCAGGGCCTGACGCTGGGCCAGGGCCCGCAGGGCCAGGGAACGGGTCGCCTCCGTTACGCCCGGCAGGTCCTTGCGGAGCCGGATCACCAGTTCCCCTCCGGGGCCCAGCAGGATCTGGTCCCGGTAGCGGACGAACCCCTGACGCTCCTCCATGCGTTTCCGCAGGAGGTCCAGGGTCTCGGCGTCGAACCCCTTCCGGACCGCCTCCTGGACCAGCATGCCGAAGCGGCCGGTGGCGTTCGCCTGGACGTCCCCCAGCAGGTGCTGCCTCCATTCCGTCACCTGGCCGACCTTCAGTCGGGCGACCGCCTCCAGTTTCTCCAGGGCCTCCCGGGTCAGGTCCTCGACCACGTGCCGGTGGAAGAACCACCCGCCCACCCCCAGCAGGAGCAGGAGCACCGCCGTTCCACCCAGGATCTTCCCGTTGCCTCGCCCTCTCATGCCGGCCCCGGGCCCGCACCGTGGGAGGATTTCGCCCCACGCCGGGCTTCTGTTCGGATTGCACCGCCAATCATACAGGGGATCGATCGGAAGAGCGACCCTAGAGATTCCCCGTCGCCCAGAGCAGGACCCGGGCCAGGGCCAGCACGGGCATCGCCATCACCTTTCCCGCGAAGGAGATCAGCAGGGCGAAGGCCACGATCACGAAGATCGCGTTCCGTTGCAGCATCTCCACCTGCCGTCCCAGGGAGTCGGGCAGCAGGCCCACCAGCACCCGGCTCCCGTCCAGCGGAGGAACCGGCAGCAGGTTGAAGACCGCCAGGCCGATGTTGATCAGGAAGGTCATCGCCATCAGGGCCGCCAGGGCCCCCGCGGGCCCCTGCAGCAGCGCGCCCCCGCCGACTCCCATCTGCAGGATGAAGGGCACCTCGAAGACCCCCATGGCCAGGAGGCCCCGGTAGATGGCCGCCACCACGAAGGCGAAGAGGAAGTTCGACGCCGGGCCCGCGGCAGCGGTGATCAGCACGCCGGTCTTCATCCGCAGGCGCCGGGTGAGCCGTACCGGGTTGACGGGCACCGGCTTCGCCCATCCGAAGAAGGGAGCGCCGGACCCGATGGCCAGCAGGGGGATCACCACGGTCCCGAAGAGGTCGATGTGGGCCAGAGGATTCAGGGTCAGTCGCCCCATCCGGCCGGCCGTGTCGTCCCCCAGCAGCCAGGCCGACAGGGCATGGGCGTACTCGTGGACCGACAGCGACAGGATCATCGGCACCAGGATCAGGACCGCCTGCTGGACCAGTTCCACGGGGGCCTCCTCAACCAGGGGGATTCCCGGGCGTTCCCGGGAGGGGTCTTCGACGGCGGACCGCCCGGGACAGCGCCCACAGGGCCGCCAGCAGCGCCATCCAGGGCCATCCCGGGGACTCGGCGGGGCCGCCTGCCCCCTGGCAGCCCCCGCAACGGCACGGGGTCGTCTCCCTTTCCCCGAACCCGGTTTCCCGGAGGTCGGCCGGATCCCCGGCCCCCGGGTCCCCGCCGGTCCCCGGATCCCTCTCCGACGGATCCTGATCCCGGGGATCGCCCGCCTCCTCCAAGGCCCCGGGAACGTCCCGCCAGGGTCGGAGGCCGTCGGGCCAGCGGATCAGATCCGTCGCCCCTTCCTCGGGCAGGTCCTGGCGGGGATCCTCCGGGATCCCCTCCCCCTCACCGGAAGCGTCGTCGCCGCCGGGAGTTCCGCCGGCATCGGGGTCCGGCGGACCGGGCCAGGCCGCGTCGATGGCCAGCCACGGGTCAGCCAGGGACTCCTCGTATCCCAGGGCCCAGTAGGCCAGTCCCCCGATCCCCCGCCGGGCGACGATCCCCACCTTCGCCGTCAGGGACCGCAGGTCCTCGCACCAGGTCTGCCGGATGCCCCCGGAAGTCTCCGCGAACCAGGGCGTGTCGGAGTCGGCGTCCCAGGCGAACCCTCCGGCCTCCTGGGCCCTCTGCTGACAGTCGGCGTAGAACCGGGCCGTCCCGTTTCCGGTCTTCCGGGCTCCACGCTCGACGGAGGTCGCCGGCCAGTCGTAGCCGTACAGGGGCAGGGCCAGCAGGAACCGGCCCCGGTTCCCGGCCCCCCCGTAGCGATCGTAGTCGTCCAGGGTCCACTCCAGGGAGTACTTCCCCCAGAAGTCCGAAGGCCTCGACGGGGCGACGGGTCCCGGGTCTCCGCCCCGGTAGTGGTAGTCGTAGCCCATGATCACCAGCCCGTCCCCGGCCAGGGCCAGCTGGTCGTAGTCGTAGGCCCCGCTCCAGTCCACCGCCGGGGTGTCCACGGTGACCTGGGAGGCGTGCCCCAGGGCCTGATCCATCGCGGCCTTCAGTTCCTGGACGAACGTCACGAAGGCGGCCTTCTGGGCCACCGGAAGCCCCTCGAAATCGACGTTGACCCCTTCCCCGCCCCCCTCGATCACCAGGTTCACGATCCCCTCGACGGCCCGGCGGCGATTGGCCGCGCTGGAAAGCAGGGCCGCCATCTGGTTCCCGTCGAAGCAGGTCACCGCCAGCACCACCCGGACCCCGGCCCCCCGGGCCTCGGTCACGAGCGGCATCAGGGTGGCCGAGGCCCAGTCCCTCGCGGATCCCAGGCTGCCGTCCCCGTTGACGGGCACCGCGAAATAGGCCAGCGTGGTGATGCGATCGAGGGGGACCACCGCCGTCCCCAGGGTCCAGTAGGGCAGGAACCCCAGCACCTCCACCGGCGGACGTCGCGCTTCCTCGCGGACGAAGGCCACCGGAAGACCCTGCCAGGGGGGCATGTCCCGGTGGCGCTCCCACTCCAGCGACGGGAAGGACCTCCAGGGGCTCGCCTGCCAGGGCCCGTCCCCGGTCGTCTGTCCCCGGACGGGGAGGATCCCGGCGAGGAACGACGCGACGAACCCGAGGAACATCCGCGCGGCCTTCCCCCGGCTCCGTCCGGCCCCCCCCGCCCTTCCTCGCCGCCCCATTCCTGCCCTCCGACCCCTCCCCGGCCCCGTCCTCCCGTTCGCCGCCTTCGGCCCCCCCCCCGCCGC
>JAGOKF010000122.1 GCA_017994695.1 Myxococcota bacterium
GGGTGGGGGGGAGGGGGAGACGGTTTCGGGGGCCGCGCCCTTGCATCCCGACAGGACCAGGGCGGCGGCGACCCAGAACGGTGCGATCCGCATCGGCACGCTCCGTGGAAGTCCCGGGTAGGCTGCCCCGGACGGCACCCCAAGTCAAGGTGCCGAAAACGGGGACAGTCACCTTTTCTGCAACGGAATCTTCATCGGAAACAACGTGTTGGGTGGGGTAAAAAGGTGACTGTCCCCATTGACAGGGAGGGGCGCTTCGCATAGGCTCCGCCGGGTTCCGCCAAGAGGCTCGGGTGAAGGACCTCGCTCCGCCTGCCCCCCCCTGGACCGGCGACGGCGTGCTGCTGCTGGAAGATGGGACGGTGTTCCACGGGCTCCCCTTCGGGTGGCGCGGGGTGCGGTTCGGGGAGGCGGTCTTCAGCACCGCGATGGCGGGATACCAGGAGGCCCTCACCGACCCCTCCTACTGCGGGCAGATCCTGGCCCTGACGGTGCCCCACGTGGGCAACTACGGGGTCAACCCCGACGACGTCGAGAGCCGGCGGATCCACCTGGCGGGATTCGTGGTGGCGTCCCGGCCGCGCCTGCACAGCAACTGGCGGGCCCAGGGAAGCCTGGAGGACTACCTCCGGGCCCAGGGGGTCCCGGGCCTGGAAGGGGTGGACACGCGGGCCCTGGTCCGGCGGCTGCGGAGCCGGGGAGCGATGAAGGCCGTGATCGCCACCGACGGGACGCCGATCCCGACGCTCCAGCGGCGGCTGCGGGAGTGGCCCGGCATCGACCACGAGGACCTGACGCGGCGGGTGACCGTCGAGGTGCCCGTGGCCCTGCCCCTGGAGCCGGGGGAGGTGAGCCCGGTCCCCTGCCGCCGGACCGCCCTGGGGCTTCGGGTGGCCGCCATCGACTTCGGCATGAAGCGGAACATCGTCCGGAACCTGGTCTGGCGGGGATGCCGGGTGACCTGCTTTCCGGCCTGGGTCGATGCCCGGGACATCCTGGACCACGAGCCCGACGGCGTCTTCCTGTCCAATGGCCCCGGGAACCCGGCCCAGGTCGCCTCGGGGATCGCCACGGTCCGGCGGCTGCTCCAGTCGGCGGATCGGCCCATGTTCGGCATCTGCCTGGGGCACCAGATCCTGGGACTGGCCCTGGGAGCCCGGACCTTCAAGCTGCCCTTCGGCCACCGGGGCACCAACCACCCGGTCCAGGACCTCCGGACCGGCCGGGTCTGGATCACCAGCCAGAACCACGGGTTCGCCGTGGACCCGGACACCCTGCCTCCCGAGGCCGAGGTGACCCACCTGTCGCTCCACGACCGGACCCTCGAGGGGATGGCGATCCGGGGCCGCCCGGTCTTCAGCGTGCAGTTCCACCCGGAGGCCAGCCCGGGGCCCCGGGACGCCCTGGTGCTCTTCGACCGGTTCGTCGAGGCGATGGAGGCCCGCCGTGCCCCGTGACCCCTCCCTGCGGACGGTGCTGGTGATCGGTTCGGGCCCCATCGTCATCGGCCAGGCCTGCGAGTTCGACTACTCGGGGGTCCAGGCCGTCCGGGCCCTCAAGGAGGAGGGGCTCCGGGTCGTGCTGCTGAACCCGAACCCCGCCACCGTGATGACCGAGAAGGGCCTGTGCGACGCGACCTACCTGGAGCCCCTGCGGCCGTGGGTCGTCCGGCGCATCCTGGAACGGGAGCAGGTGGACGGGGTGCTGACCACGCTGGGGGGGCAGTCGGCCCTGAACCTGGCCGTCGAGTGCGAGGAGCGGGGGATCTGGCGGGAGTTCGGGGTGCGGCTGCTGGGGGCCGAGGTGGAGTCCATCCGGATGGCCGAGGACCGGGAGGAGTTCCGCCGGGCCATGGAATCCATCGGGCTCCCGTGCAGCCGTGGCGGGCTGGTGCGTTCCGTGGAGGACGGCCTGGCGATGGCCCGGGACCTAGGCTACCCGGTGATCCTCCGGCCCTCCTTCACGCTGGGAGGCGAGGGGGGAGGCATCGCGGCGGATGAGGCCGAGGCCCGGGCGATCCTGGAGATGGGCATCCGGGCCAGCCCCGTGGGCAGCGTGCAGGTCGAGGAGTCCCTGGTCGGCTGGAAGGAGTTCGAGCTGGAGGTGATCCGGGACTCCGCCGACAATGGCATCCTGGTGTGCAGCATCGAGAACGTGGACCCGATGGGCGTCCACACCGGGGACAGCATCACCGTGGCCCCGGCCCAGACCCTGACCGACAAGGAACTGCAGACGCTGCGGGACTGGGCCCTGCGGATCCTGCGGCGGATCGGGGTGTCCTGCGGCGGGTCGAACGTCCAGTTCGCCCTGCATCCCGAAACGGGCCGCCTGATCGTGGTCGAGATGAACCCCCGGGTGAGCCGGTCCTCGGCCCTGGCGTCGAAGGCCACCGGCTATCCCATCGCCCGGGTGGCCACATTGCTGGCCCTGGGCTACACGCTGGACGAGCTGCCGAACCGGATCACCCGGACCACCGTGGCGGCCTTCGAGCCGTCGCTGGACTACGTCTGCGTGAAGATGCCCCGCTGGGCCTTCGACAAGTTCCCGGGGGTCCCGGCGGTGCTGACCACCCGGATGCAGTCCATCGGCGAGGTGATGGCCCTGGGGCGGACCTTCGCCGAGGCCCTGGGCAAGGCGGTCCGGAGCCTGGAGACCCGCAATCCCCGCCTGATGGGCCCCTGCGCGGCCTGGAGCGACGACCAGTTGTCCCGGGGGCTCCGGGAGGCCACGCCGGATCGCCTGTTCCGGATCGTCGAGGCCTTCCGCAGGGGCTGGCCGAGGACGGCGATCCAGCGGGCGACGGCCTGGGATCCGTGGTTCCTGGACCAGATCGCCCAGATGGTGGACGGCCTGACGGGCGTCGCCTCCTGCCGGGGAGGGACGCTGTCGCCCACGCTGGTCCGGGAGGCGAAGGCCCTGGGCCTCTCGGATCCCGAACTGGCCGAGGCGGCGGGGATCTCCGAGGAGGAGATGGACCGGATGCGGCCGGACCCGGCGTTCCGGGGAGTGGACACCTGCGCCGGGGAGTTCGAGGCCCAGACGCCCTACTTCTACAGCACCTACGGGGTCGCCACCGAGGGAGAGGGGTTCGGGGAGACCGGCGTGATCATCCTGGGGAGCGGCCCGAACCGCATCGGCCAGGGCCTGGAATTCGACACCTGCTGCGTGTCGGCGGTGGAGGGCCTGCGGGACGAGGGCCTGCGGCCGATCCTCTACAACTGCAACCCGGAAACCGTTTCGACGGACTTCGACACGGCGGATCGCCTCTATTTCGAGCCCATCACCCGCGAGGACGTGATGGCCGCCTGCCGCCGGGAGCGGCCCCGGGGGGTCATCGTGGGCCTCGGGGGCCAGACGCCGCTGAAGGTCGCGGCGCGTCTCGAGGAGTCGGGAGTCCCCATCCTGGGCACCTCGCCTCGGGGGATCGCCCTGACCGAGGACCGGCGTCTCTTCGCGGAACTCTGCGATCGGCTGGGCGTGCGCATCCCCGAGAGCCGCACGGCCCGGAGCCGCGACGAGGCCCTGCAGGCCGCCCGGGAACTGGGCTTCCCGCTGATCCTGCGGCCCTCCTTCGTGCTGGGGGGCGAGGGGATGGCCATCGTCTTCCAGGAGCAGGAACTCCGGGAGCGGCTGGACAAGGCGATGCGGGTCACCGAGGACTCGCCACTGCTGCTGGACCGGTTCCTGGAGGACGCCCTGGAACTGGACCTGGACGTGCTGTGCGACGGGCAGGACGTGGGTCCCTGCGGGATCCTGGAGCACGTGGAGCCGGCGGGAGTACACAGCGGGGACTCGATCCAGGTCTTCCCGGCCCAGCGCCTGCCGCCCGAGGACGCGGACCGGATGATCGGGATCGCCCGGCAGATGGCCCGGGAGGTCCATGCCGTGGGCCTGATGAACCTCCAGTTCGCCCGGGCCGACGGGGACCTCTACCTGCTGGAGGTGAATCCCCGGGCGAGCCGGACGGTCCCCTTCCTGCACAAGGCCTCCGGTGCACCCTGGGCGAGGCTGGCGGCGCGCCTGATGGCGGGCCGGACGCTTTCCGAGATCGCCCCCCCGGCCCCCGATGCCCGGGGCCGGGTCTTCGTGAAGGTGCCGGTCTTCCCGTTCCTGCGTCTGGGGGTGGACCCGATCCTGGGTCCCGAGATGCGTTCCACCGGGGAGGTGATGGGGTCCGGGCCCTCCTTCGGGCTGGCCCTGGCCAAGGGGCTCCGGGCCGCCGGCCAGCACCTCCCGGAAGATGCCCCGGTCTTCGTGAGCCTCAACGATCGGGACAAGGCCCGGAAGGGCGCCGGGGAACTGGCCCGCCAGCTGAAGGACCTGGAACTGGTGGTCCACGCCACGGCGGGAACGGCGGCCTTCCTGGCCCGGTTCGGGGTCGAGGCCCGGCCGGTGGCGAAGCTGGGCGAGTCGAACGGCACCGTGCGGCAGGATGCCATCGCCCTGCTGCGCCGGGAGAAGGTCGGCCTGGTGCTGAACACCCCGGCAGGCGGCCGGGGGCGATCCGACGCGGCGTCGATCCGGATGGCGGCCCAGAGCATGGGCGTGGCCTGCATCACGACGCTGGAGGGGGCGCTGGCGGCCCTGGAGGGCATCCGGGCGCTCCGCAGCGGATCCCTGGACGTCCGGCCCCTCTGAGGGCGATCCATCATGCAGCCGGGGTCCTATCCCTGGGGACTGAAGGCCGCCTGTTCGAAGGAGAAGCCGCCCTGGAGGACCTCGTTGGCGGCCCGGACCACCTCGGGGTCGTAGAGCCGCCCCGATCCGCGGCGAATCTCCTCCAGGGCCGCGTCCATGCCCAGGGCGGGACGGTACGGCCGGTGGGACGACATGGCCTCGATCACGTCTGACACCGCGAGGACGCTGGACTCGGGCAGGATTTCCTCTCCATTCAGCCCGTCGGGGTATCCACTGCCGTCCGCTCGCTCGTGATGCTGGCGGACCATCAATGCGACGGGCCCGGTGAAATCCAGGGGAGCGATGACCTCCCAGCCCGCCACGGGATGCTGGCGGATCAGTTCGAACTCGGCCGGGGAAAGCCGACCCGGCTTCGCCAGGATCTCCGCGGGCACTTTCAGTTTGCCGAGGTCGTGGAGCAGTGCTCCCAGTGTCAGCAGGCGCAGCCGGTCCTCGGACCAGCCAAGCGTCCTTCCGATCTCCCTCGCGAGGACCATCACCCTGCGCTGGTGTCCTGCCGTGTAGGGGTCCCGCAGTTCCATGGCCCGGGAGAAGGCTTCGGCGGTAGCCTCGAGCATGCGCCGGGCCTGGTCGAGCCGGGCCGTTTCCCGATCCAGCAACGTCTGGATCTCCGCGGTCCTCAGGGCGACCTGCTCTTCGAGATCCTGGAGGTGCCGCATCTGGTCTGCCCGGAGGCGGGCGTTTTCCCTTTTCAGGTCGGCCCGCTCGGCGGCCTGTCGGACCACCCGGCGCAGCGTCTCCCCACGGACCGGCTTCGGCAGGTAGTCGTGAGCCCGAAGCCGCAAGGCCTCTGTGGCCGTCTCGACGCTCGGCTGCCCGGTCAGCAGCACGATGGTCGCATGGGGCTGCAGGCGCCGGATCTCGGCGACCAGGTCCAGGCCGCTCGGCCCCGGCATCACGATGTCCGACAGCACGACGTCGAAATCCTCGGCCTGGAGGGCCTTCCGGGCCTCCGACACGTCCCGGGCGACCCGCACCTCGTGGCCGTCCTCGCCCAGGAGGATCGGAGCCGTGCGCCGGATCCCCTCCTCGTCATCGACCACCAGCACCTTCGCCATCGGGTTCCTCCTCGAGGGGCAGGTCCAGGAAGAAGGCGGTTCCCTCACCGGGGGTCGATTCGAACCGGAGGCTTCCCCCGTGTTCTTCGGCGATGCGCCTGCTGAACCAGAGCCCGATCCCCGTTCCCCGTTCCCGACCCTTCGACGTGAAGAATGGCTGAAACAGGTGCTTCTGGACGTCGTCCGGAATGCCCGGGCCGTTGTCCCGGACCTCGAACCGGATCATCCTCCGGTCGCCAAGGACGACGACCTCCGACCGGCAGGTCACCTGTCGGGCCTTTTCCGGACCCCGGGCGGAATCGGTCAGGGCGTCCCGGGCGTTGACCAGCAGGTTGATCAGGATCTGGAGCACCTGGGTGGGACGGCATCGAACCACCGGGAGGTCCGGGGCGACCTCGACCCGCACCACGATGCCTTCCTTCTGGAGCAGGGTCCGGACCAGGACCAGGGCCCGCTCCCAGACGTGGTCCACCCGGACCGTCGAGATGCCGTCGGATCCTTGGCGAGCGAGGCCCGGCAGGCTCCGGACAATCTCGGCGATACGCTCCGCCTCCCGTCCCACCGCCGGGGCGAACTCCCGGACCATCTGCGCATCGTCGGGATGCCTGGCCAGGACCTCGGCGTAGTTCGAGATGGCCTGGACGGGGTTGTTGATCTCGTGGGCGACCCCGGCAGCGAGGGTGCCGACGGCCTCCAGGCGCTGCTGCTGGGCGGCCACGGCCTCCATGCGCTGGCGTTCCCGCTCGGCCCTCCGGATATCGGTCACGTCCTCGACCAGGGTGACGCACTCTCCGGGGGCCGTGCGGAACAGGGTCAGAACGACCCGCCTCTCCGGGTCCAGGGGCCAGTCCTCCTCGATCACGATCGGCTTCTGGTCGTCAAGGTGGGGGCAGAGGTCCACCCAACGAGACCAGGCCTCTCCCAACAGGTCGGCCGGCCGCAAGCCCTCGACCTCCTGGACGGTTCTCCCAAGAAGCCGGGCGAGGGTGGGGTTCACGGCAACCCAGCGCAGGTCGAGTGGGTCGGTGGTGCCAGGCGGGAGTCTTCCGAGGGCCGCACCGTGCCGGAGCCCCATGAAGAACCGCTCGAAGCGCTCGGAGACCTCCCGAGCCTTCCGTTCCCGTTCCCGGGTCTCGGACTGGTCCCGGAAGACCAGCACGACGCCCCAGAGATTTCCCTGATCGTCCCGCACCGGTGCGCCGCTGTCGGCGATGGGCCGGGCGGTGCCGTCCCGGGCCACCAGTTCCGTATGGTTGGCCAGCCCGACGATCTTCCCCGTGGCCAGCACCCGGGTCACCGGGTTCTCGACCGGCGCGCCGGTCTCCTCGTTCCGGATCCGGAAGATGTCGGCAAGGGGGTGTCCCAAGGCCTCGCCCGGGGACCAGCCGGTCAGTTCTGCGGCGATCGGGTTGATGCGGCGGATTCGGCCCTCCCGGTCCGTGGCGATCACCCCGTCCCCGATCCCCTGGAGGATCGCCTCGGACTCCGACAGTTCGAGACGCAGGGCCCGTTCCTGTTCCAGGGCGCCCTGGAGGATCCTGGCGTGGCCCAGGCGATGGACCCACATCCCGATGGCTGCCGCGAAGGCGATCGCCAGCAGGGCGAGGGCTTCTATGTTTCGCCGGACGGGGACAGACGGGGCAAGGGCCTCGGTGCGGTCCATCTGGGCGATCAGGATCCAGGGCGTGTCCGGGACGGGACGCGCATGGGCCAGCACCTCCTCTCCCCGGTAGTCCATCCCCTGCCAGGGGCCCTCGGGTCCCGGACCGACCATTCCGCCTGTCCGCCGGAACCGGGCCACCGGCAACCGCAGCGATCCCGCAGGCACCTCCGGTCGGTGCCGCAGGGGGGGACAGGAAGGTCACTTCATCGCCCTCGACCCGGACCAGCAGGATCTCCGCGGACTCCGAGGTCGTCGGCCATCGCAGCAGGTGCGGGAATAGGAGATCCTCGGCGGAAAGTCGCCCCGACAGGAACCCCAGGACCCGACCCTCGGGATCGCGGATGGCCTGTGCGAATTCCAGGTGGAGCCCTCCGCAGTCGGGGCAGCGGTAGAAGTCGCTCCGGACCGCCTCGGCGGCCTCCCGGGCCCGGGCCGCCAGTGCTCGGGTCTCGGGACCGGCCGGGTTCTCGGCAGTGGAATCGCCGAAGAGGGGCGCCCCATTCGCATCGAGGACCAGGACCTCCCGGAAATCGGAGGTCTCCCGGAAGACCTGGAGATGGTGGACCAGCAGCGATCGCCAGGGCTCTTCGCCTCGGATGGCCCCCTGGTCGATCAGGTCGGCCAGGCCGCTTCGGGCCTCCCGGGACAAGTCCCGGGAGCGGCGCTGCATCCACCGGGCCAGGCTCTCGGTGGTCACCTCGGAAACGTTCGCCAGTGTGGCATGGGCCGCCGCCTCGGCCTCTTCTTGGACAATCGAGATGGCGCTGAATTCGGCGGCCAGGATCCCCAGGAAGCATCCCATTACGAGGAGGACGATCCACCTTCTCCGGGGAGCTCCCAAGAGACGTCTCCTGCGAAAGTTTTTCAAGCACCACAATCCGAGAAGAGATAATACACCTCCTCGTTTCAACAAGAGACCGTTTTCGGGTGGGAGTCGGGTCCCGGGAATTTTTGCTGCGGAAGATCCGCCGGGACCGGCACGGTCCTGCAGACACCGCGCCCTGGGGGTCAAGGGTTGCGGGACGGCGGCGGTCGGGCCAGGATCGGGGTCCGTCGCGGACGGCGGTGCGGTGATGAACCGGGGATGCCTGCCGAGGATC
>JAGOKF010000032.1 GCA_017994695.1 Myxococcota bacterium
AAGAAAACGTCCGCCCCCCTCCCTCCACATACCTGCGAATTTGCGATTCCCCCGCCTCGTCCACGCCCACCGCCCCACTACTGGGACCCGTTGCTCCAACTCCCCATCACTTCCGGCCAGGGCTGGGACTGTCCCCCGTCCGGTTGACGGCGGGGGAGCGGCGGGAATAATCTCGGGACGCCTTGGGGCTCCGCCGGAGTGGTGAAACTGGTAGACGCGCGGGACTCAAAATCCCGTGTCCGCAAGGGCGTGTGGGTTCGATTCCCACCTCCGGCACCCAGTCGACAGCATGGGGCTTCAGGCCGGGAGGCAGCGATGCGCCAGGGGACCCGCGGCATCGGGGTGCGAGGATCCGGCCCTTCCCGGAGGCCGCGGAATCGCGCGATGGCCCATCGGCTCGTCGCGGGACTGGCGGCCATCCTGGTCCAGGCGGGTTGCGGATCCGCCGGGGGGATCCAGGGGAACTGCACCTGCCCGGACGCGACCCCCGGCGTGGACCTGCCGGATGTCGGGTGGGGCGACCAGGACCAGGGCGGGACCCGGGAACTGCCTGCCCGGGAAGACGCGCTGGCGGCAGATGCGGCGGAGATCCACGACGGCGAGATGCCGGATCCCGGGGACACCGCCGATGCACCGGTCCCCCTGGATCCTGCCCCCGACAGGGTCCTGGAGGACCCGTCCGTCCACCCGGATGCCACGGACGAGGATTTGCCCCCCGCCTGCCCGTCCCCTCCTGCCCCCTGGGCCTCCTGGCCCCTGGACCGGCTGGAGGAAGGGATCTACCGGGACGTCGCGGGGAACGGCCACGGAGCCGCTCCCAAAGGAATGTTCGCTTCCGTTCCGGGAATCCGGGGGAATGCCGCCTCGGGTCCGGGTGACGGATGGCTCGAAGTCGAGCGTCCCCGGGCGATGACCCCCGCGGGAACCCTGGCGTTCTGGATCCGGCCCCCGTCGGGTGTCGAGGACCGTTCCCGGACCGTGTTGCAGCAGGCCGGGATCCTGGACCTGGACCGGGACGGACTGCTGGACGTGGTGCTGGCCAATGCCTATTCGGACCAGGAGGGACCCGGGACCGATTCATTCATCTACCGCAACCGCGGCGCGGGGGACTTCGACCCGGTCCCGGTCCGGCTGCCGACATGGTCGGCGACCGGGGTGGCTGCTGGCGACCTCGACGGCGACGGGTGGCTGGACCTCGTGATTTCCCACCAGTGGGATCGGCTGGCGGATCCCTGGCGCACCAACGTCTATCGCGGGTCGCCGGAGGGACCGGTCCCGGACCCGTCCGGGGCCCTGAATTCCGGGTCCGGGGGTGTCGCCATCGCGGACCTGGACGGGGACGGCTGGCTGGACCTGGTGTTCGGGGCGGGGGTGATCGCGGAAGGGAAGGGGGCCCGGGTCTTCTTCGGTGCCCCGGACGGATTCGACCCCGGCCGGACCCTGGACCTGCCCGGAGGCGATCCCCGGGGGGTCACGGTGGCGGACCTGGACGGGGATCGGCTGCCCGACGTGGTGGTCAGCAACCTGATGGGCCATGCCTCCGCTCCCGACTGGACCCGGATCTTCCGCAACGGCCCCGGCGGGATCGATCCTCTCCACCCCCTGCTGCTGCCCTCCGATTCCTCCTACGGCAACACCGCGATGGACCTGGACCAGGACGGCTTCCCGGACCTCGTCGTCTCTTCCTACATCGACGAGCGGGCGCCGGGGGACTACACCGACGACCGGTACGACGTCTCTTCTTGGATCCATCCCGGGAGCCGCGACGGCTTCGTGCCTGCGAACCGCATCGCGATCCCTTCCTTCGGCGGCCTCGACGCCTCGGCGGCGGACCTGGACGGGGACGGCTGGCCCGACCTGCTGATGGCCAACTTCTACGACGGGCGCAAGGACAACCGGGGGCTTCCCGTGGACCCCCTGGACGTCCCCTCCCGGGTATATTTCGGTTCGCGGGACGGGTTCTCGCCCGATCGGCGCGTGGAGCTGCCGGCCCACGGGAACCATGGTCTGGTGGCCGGGGACCTCGACGGCGACGGCTGGCCCGAGGTGGTGGTGCCCAGTTCCTGGGACGGGACGCGGCACGACCTCGACACCCGGATCTATCGCGGGGGACCGGCAGGGCCGTACCCCTCCTCCTTCCGGTCGCTTCCGGGACAGGGGACCGGCGGCGCCGCGATCCCGGGAAGCCCCTACTGTGCCGCGGGCACCGTCTATGGCAGCCAGCCCTGTCGCCACGGATCCCTCCGGGTTTCCTGGGACCGCGGACGGATCCGGGCGGACCTCCACGACGATGCCGGACGTCTGCGATCGGTGTCGGCGGCGGGAAGGGCAGGGGAGTGGATGCTGGTGGTCGTCACCTGGGACGCAGGGAGCGGGTCCCTGGCCCTCTTCCTGGACGGCCAGGAGGCGGACCGCATCGAGGGGACGATCCGGCTGGGGCAGTCGTTCCCCTGGCGCATGCGGATGTTCGCCGACGCCGAGAACCTCGACCGCTTCGACGGCACCCTGGACGACGTGCGCCTGTGGGATCGGGCCCTGCCGGCAGGTGCGATCCGCTGCCTGGCCGGGGAGGGCCTCTGACCCCGGGATCGGGGGCCTCCCGTCCGGGAGCCCTGCGGCAGCGGCCCGGGAACGCGGGGCCGAAGGCCCTTCAGGCTTCGTCCGGGCGGGAGGGGGCGGCCGAGGGGGACAGGCCACGGACCTGGCGCCGGATGCGCAGGACGTCCCTCAGCATGCGCAGGGAGTCCCGGATCGGCGACACCCGGGACCGGCGGTCGTCGATCCAGCGGACCGGCACCTCCACCACGTCGAACCCCAGGCGCTGGGCCCGGGCGATCACCTCGACGTCGAAGGCGAACCCGTCGGTGGTCATGTCCGGGAAGACCGCCCGGGCCACCTCGCGCCCGAACAACTTGAAGCCGCACTGGGTGTCCTGGATGCCGGGCACGACCAGGGCCTGGACGATGAACCGGAAGGAGACTCCCATCAGGCGCCGGTACCAGGGCTGGGGAACCTCCATCCGGGACCGGTCCAGCGCCCGGGAGGCGATCACCAGCGCGCGGGGATGGGCCGCCGGGGCCAGGTTCAGGACCTCCTCGATGGGGGTCGAGTTGTCGGCGTCGGTGAACAGGACGTAGGCCTTCGAGGCCTGGAGGGCCCCGTGGCGGACGCTGAAGCCCTTGCCCCGGTTCCGGTCGTTCCGCAGCAGGCGGATCCGGGGATCCTTCCGGGCGAAGGCCTCGACCCGGGCGGAGGTGTCGTCCCGGGAGCCGTCGTCCACCACCAGGATCTCGAAGTCCTCGATCGTCGAGAGGGCGAACCGGTGAACCTGCTCCAGGGTCGCGTCGATGCGCTCCGCCTCGTTGTAAGCGGGGATCACGATGCTCAGTTCCCGGAGCGGCGTGGACACCGACATCCCCGAACCAGAGGGCGATATAGCATCGCCGACTTCCACTCCCCCTGTAAAGGCCCAGGGGGCCCTTTCCGGGGGGGGGAACCGGGTTTGGGAGGGGCGGACCAGGAAACCGCCAGGAGGATTTGACCGGCCCGACGTGTCCATGAAATCATCCGGTCTTCTCGTCGGGGGGAGGACCGGATGATCCAGGGACATCCGAAAGGGCTGCTGGTGGCGTTCTTCGCCAACATGGGGGAGCGCTTCGGCTTCTACACGATGATGGCGATCCTGGTCCTGTTCCTCCAGGCCCGCTACGGCCTGGCCGAGGACGACGCCGGCGTCATCTACAGCGTCTTCTACTTCCTGATCTATGCCCTGGCCCTGCTGGGGGGCTACATCGCGGACCGGACGGGGAGGTACCGGAGGACGATCCTCGCGGGCCTGGTGGTGATGATGTCGGGGTACCTGGTCATGTCGGTCCCCGGCAGCCCGCTGCCGGTGGTGCTGGGGGGCCTGCTGGCCATCGCCTTCGGGAACGGCCTCTTCAAGGGGAACCTCCAGGCCCTGGTGGGCCAGATGTACGACGACCCGGCCTACGGGAGGCTCCGGGACTCGGCGTACAGCATCTTCTACATGGGGATCAACATCGGGGCGATGTTCGCCCCGAACGCCGCCCGGGGCATCCGCAACTGGGCCCTGGCCCGCCAGGGGTTCGGGTACGACGGGAGCCTCCCGGGCCTCTGCCACAAGTTCCTGAAGGGGGAGATGGGCGACACGGCGGCTTTCCAGGACCTGGCCCGGAAGGTTTCGGGGAGCGAGGTGGCGGACCTGTCGGCCTTTGCCCGGAACTACCTGGACGCCTTCTCCACGGGCTACCACTATGCCTTCGCCATCGCCGCGGCGGCGATGCTGGTGTCGCTGCTGGTCTATGTCCTGTTCCAGCGCATCCTGCCCGAGCGGGGCGGCGCGAAGGGCGGTGTCCGGGGGGAGACCACCATGTCGCCCCAGGAGGAGAAGCGGCGCCTGGCGGCCCTGGGGCTGGTGTTCCTGGTGGTGATCTTCTTCTGGATGTCCTTCCACCAGAACGGCCTGACGCTGACCTATTTCGCCCGGGACTTCACCGTGAAGGAGGTGAATGCCTGGACGGCCTACATCTTCGACATCCGGGGCCTGATCTCCCTGGCCGCGATGATCATCGGGACGGTGATGCTGGTCCGCCGGGGACAGGCGGCCTCCCGCCGGGGGATCGGCCTGGGACTGGTGGCGGCGGGAGCGGCGGCCTCCTGGTTCCTGCTGCGATCCTACGGCCCGAGCAATCCCATCGAGGCCGAGACCTTCCAGCAGTTCAACCCCTTCTTCGTGGTCTTCCTGACCCCGGTCGTCGTCGGGTTCTTCGGATGGCTCCGGGCCCGGGACCGGGAGCCCTCCACGCCGCTGAAGATCGGCATCGGGATGCTGTTGGCCGCCGTGGGCTTCCTGGTGCTCCTGGCGGGTTCCATCGGCCTGCCGTCCCCGGCGGACCTGGGCGGCGGCCCCTCGCCGGAACGGGTAGGGCCCCAGTGGCTGATCGGCTCCTACCTGATCCTGACCGTGGCGGAGCTCTTCCTGAGCCCGATGGGCCTCTCCTTCGTGTCGAAGGTGGCCCCGCCGCGCTTCCAGGGGCTCATGCAGGGCGGGTGGCTCGGGGCGACGGCCATCGGCAACCAACTGCTCTTCGTGGGATCCTTCATGTGGGTCCGCTTTCCGCTGTGGACCGTCTGGGCGGTCTTCGTGGTCTGCTGCCTGATCTCGGCCGCCTTCATCTTCTCGATCTACCGCAGGCTCCACGCGGCGACCTCGGGATAGGGGGCGCCGCCCGGGGGAACAGGCTCCAGGAAGGGGAGGTCCCGATGTCGGAAACCGTGCTGGTCCACGTCCGGGTGCGGGAGGAGTTCGTGGAGGCCTTCGTCGAGGCGACCCGGGAGAACGCCCGGTGCAGCCGCCAGGAACCGGGGGTGCTGCGGTTCGACGTGCTCCAGAGCGCCGCCGACCCGTGCCGCTTCGTGCTGGTGGAGTGCTACCGCGACCGGGAGGCGCCGGCGGCCCACAAGGCGACGGCCCACTACGCCCGGTGGCGGGAGATCGTCGAACCGATGATGGCGGAGCCCCGAAAGGGCCTCTGGTACCGGGAGGTGCCGGTCGCCGGGGATCGGCCATGACCTTCGACCTGGTGATGCCCCGGCACGTCCGTTTCGGTTCCGGCGTCTCGACGGAGGCCCCCGAGGGACTGCGGGGTGTCTCGCGGGTGCTGGTCGTGACCGGCCGGGACCCGGGCCGGCATCCCCGGGTGGTCGAGTCGCTGCGGCAGGCCGGGCTGGCCCTCGTCCACTTGGGGATCGGGCGGGAGCCGACCGTCGAAGATGCCCGGTCCGCGGTCCGGACGGCCCGGGAGGAGGGATGCCAGGGGGTCGTGGCCCTGGGAGGCGGATCGGTCCTGGACCTGGGAAAGGCCGTGGCCGGACTGCTGGCCAACCCCGGGGACCCGATGGACTACCTGGAGGTCGTGGGCAGGGGCCGTCCGCTGGAGCGACCGGCACTGCCCCTGGTGGCCATCCCGACCACCGCCGGGACCGGTTCGGAGGTCACCCGGAACGCGGTGCTGGCGGTGCCCGACGCCGGGGTCAAGGCGAGCCTCCGGAGCCCCTTCCTGCTCCCCGCCCTGGCCCTGGTGGACCCCGATCTCACGGTCGGACTTCCCCCGGAAGTCACCGCGTCCTGCGGCATGGATGCCCTGGTGCAACTGCTGGAGCCCTTCACCAGCGCCCGGGCCAATCCCTTCACGGATGCCTTGTGCCGGGAGGCGATCCCCCGGGTCCTGGCGGCCCTGCCCAGGGCGTTCCGGGACGGATCGGACGCGGAGGCCCGGCGCGAAATGGCCCTCGGGAGCCTCTTCGGCGGCATCGCCCTGGCCCACGGCGGCCTGGGAGCCGCCCACGGACTGGCGGCGGCCATCGGAGGCCGCTTCCCGGCGCCTCACGGTTCCCTCTGCGCCCGGCTGATCGTCCCGGTGATCCGGGCCAACGAACGGAAGGCCCGCCAGGTGGGCGACCGGCGCACGGAACGGCGCTACCGGGAACTGGCCGCCCTGGCGACCCGGAACCCCGAGGCCACGGTCCCGGACGCCGTGGAGGCCCTGGGGACCCTGGTGGAACGGCTGGGCATTCCCCGCCTGGGGGCATGGGGAATCGGGGAGCAGGACCTGGAGGCACTGGCGCTGGCGGGAAGCCGGGCCGGGAGCATGAAGGCGAACCCGGTCCCCCTGGCGATCGAGGATCTCCGGCTGATCCTGGCCGAGGCGACCTGATCGGCGTCCCTCAGGAAACGACGGGTCACAGGAAGACCATCGCACCGGCCCCGAAGCCCAGCAGCACCGCCAGCCAGTGCCGGGCCTGCATCCGCTCCTTCAGGATCAGCGCCGCCAGGGGCAGGATGAAGACATTGGACAACTGGTTCAGCACGCTGGCGATGTTCACGTAGGTCAACTGGATGCCCCGGGTCCAGAGGTAGATGGCCAGGTAGGTCCCCAGGACGGCCGGGAACAGGGCGGGAATCCACGCCCGGCCGGGCCGGAGGGCCGCCAGCACGTTTCGGCGGTGGCGGGGCAGGATCCCGAGGGCCAGCAGGAACGACACGCCGCCCCCCAGCCGGATGGACAGGGCCCACCAGATTGGGCTCCGGTCCAGGATCGGCTTCACCAGCACGATGGCGAAGGCCATCAGGGCCACCGCCACCGTCGCGATCGCGATGCCGCCCTTCTCGCGCTTCCAGGCCTCTGGGTCGAAGGCCCGGGGTTCCCAGGTCCCGGCCACGATGGCCAGCCCCATCAGCACCGCGGCCACGGGCAGCCACATCGTCACCGGTTCCCCGAGCATCAGGAACGAGAAGATCATCACGAAGGGGCTGTAGGAGCAGTCCACGATGGCCAGCCGCGAGGCGCCCAGGCGGTTCAGGGCCACGAAGAACAGCGTGTCCGCCATGCCGATGCCGATGACGCCGCTCACGAAAAGCACCAGCGCGTCCCGGACCTCCCCCGGGTGGCTGCCCGGCAGCCACGATCCCCCGGTCATCAGGTGGGTCGCGACGGCCAGGGACAGCCCGATCCACCCCTTGAACAGGTTCAGCGTCAGGGGGGGCATGAAGTCCCCCGCCCGGCGGAACAGCACGACGGCCAGGGCCCAGACGACCGCCGTGAGGGTCGAAAGGATCTCTCCGAGGTAGGTCCGATCCAAGGCCGTCTGCTCCCGGGCCGTCGCGGCGCGCAAGGGTAGCACAACCCGTGGGCCTCTCCGGTCGGAATTCCCGCAAACCCCGGAAGGACTCCGTGGCGGGAACCGGGGGAAGGGACGGACGGGGGACCGGGACTCCCGTCCGGGAAGGAATCGGGCTGGGCAACCCGCATGGGCAATGGTATGGATCGCCGGTTCCTACCGGATTCGACAGGACGGGAGGTTCGAATGAGACGCCTGGCGTGCATCGCGTTGGCCTGGATGATGGCATGCGGCGGAGGGGGTGGAGGAAGCCCGGACGTCCTCCCGGACCAGGGGACCGATCCGGGAGCGCCGGGCGACGTCGTCGCGGACTCCCCCGCCGAGGTCGGACCGGGCGATCTCCCCGACGGGCGGGACCTGGTGCCGCAGGATCTTCCGGCCGAAGGGGGAACGGACCCCGCCGGCGAGGAGATCGAGGAGGACCCGGGGCCCGAGGAGGCCACCCTGGGAACCGACACCCAACTGGTGGTGTCCCGGGACGAACGGACCCTGTCCCTCTGGGTCGGGGGCAAGCGGGTGCTCCTGGTTCCCCCCGACGGCCTCCGCCTGGGGTTGGTGGACGAACTGGACGAGAACGTGTCCTACGACCCGTGGCCCCTGGTGGCCCAGGAACCGGCCTACACGCCCCCAGACGGCCTCCGGTGGGAGACGGTCACCCGGGTCCGGATCGCCGAAGCCGGCGAGGACCGGATCCTCCTGGCCCTCACCTTCGGCACGGACATCCGGGCGACGCTCGAGATCCTCTCCTCCGATCCCGGCCGGTTCCGGCTGGTCTGGACCCCCGCCAGCGACCGGGTCGCCTTCGTCAGCATCCGGCCCCAGGTGCGCCCCGAGGAGGCCTTCTACGGCCTCGGGGCCTGGCTGGACCAGGCGGAGCACCGGGGGACCCTGCGGGCCATGCAACTGGAGGCCGACGACCTGCTGGAAGGGCGCTACAACGAGGCCCACGTCGGCATCCCGTTCCTGATCGGCACCGAGGGATGGGGCCTCTTCGTCGCCTCCCGCCATCCCGGGGTCTTCGACGTGGCCCGGTCCCAAGAGGACCGGGTGGACGCCGTGTTCGGGACGGCCTTCGACACCTCCCGGGGGGTCGAGTTCCACCTCTTCGCCGAAGCCCATCCCCGGGACATCACGAGGCACTACTACGAGGTCACGGGCCATGCCCTGCTGCCCGCGCGGTGGGGCCTGGGTCCCGTGATCTGGCGGGACGAGATCGACGGCCAGCAGGCGGTGCTGGAGGACCTGGAGACGATCCGGGACCTGGACCTCCCCACGACGGCGTACTGGATCGACCGGCCCTATGCCAACGGAGTGAACTCCTTCGACTTCCACCGGGACCACTACCCCGATCCCCAGGCCATGATCGACCGGGCCCACGCCCTGGGCTTCCGGATGGCCCTCTGGCACACCCCCTACGTCAGCGAGGACCGGGAGTCCTCCCCCGAGACCATCGCCCTGGCCCGGGAGGCCCGGAACCAGGGCTACTTCCCGCCGGTGACGGGCCTGCGCCTGAACCACTGGAGCGACCCCATCGACCTCTCCAATCCCGAGGCCTACACCTGGTGGCAGGGACTGATCCGACGCTACACGGACATGGGCATCGAGGGGTTCAAACTGGATTACGGGGAGGACATCGTCCCGGGCCTCCTGGGGATCCGGAGCGTCTGGCGCTTCGCCGACGGCACGGACGAGCGGACGATGCACAGCCGCTGGAGGCTCCTCTACCACCGGGTCTATGCCGAGACCCTGCCCCCCGACGGCGGGTTCCTGCTGTGCCGCGCCGGTTCCTGGGGCGACCAGGTGAACGTCAGCGTGATCTGGCCCGGGGACCTGGACGCGAACTTCGCCCGCCACCGGGATCCCATTCCCGGGGACCCGAAGGGCTACGCCTACGTCGGGGGGCTCCCGGCATCGGTCGTCTACGGCCTGTCCCTCGGGCCGTCGGGCTTCCCCTTCTTCGGAGCGGACACCGGGGGGTACCGCCACTCGCCGCCCGACCGGGAAACGTTCATGCGCTGGTACCAGCAGACGGCCCTGTCGTCGGTCATGCAGGTCGGAACCTCGTCGAACGACGTCGCCTGGGAGTTCACGCTGCCGGACGGGTCCCCGGACGTGGAACTGTTGGACAACTACCGGGAGTTCGCCCGGCTGCACCTGCGGCTGTTCCCCTACGAGTGGACCCTGGCGAAGGACATCGCCCGGACCGGATACCCGATCGAGCGTCCCCTGGGACTGGAGTACCCCGCCATGGGCCGCCATCCGTCGGACACCTACCTCTTCGGGCCCAGCCTGCTGGTCGCCCCGGTGTTGACCCAGGGCCAGCGCCAGCGAACCGTGCTGCTGCCCCCGGGGCGCTGGCGGCACTGGTTCACCGGCGACGTCTTCGACGGCGGGAGCCGAGGCGGCGCCGAGATCACCGTGGCCGCCGACCTGACCGAACTGCCCCTGTTCCAGCGGGAAGGGAGCGTGATCCCGATGCTCCGCCCGACGATCGATGCCATCGCACCGACCCTGGAGCCCGAACGGGTGGACTCCCTGGCCACCGACGCGGGCCTGCTCCACGTCCGCGTGTTCCCGGGACCGGCGGAGGACTTCCCGATGTACGACGGGACCGTCCTGAGCCAGTCCTTCCTGTCCCCGAGCCTGGTGATTGGCATGGTGGCCGGCACCGAGTACCGCAAGGGCGCGATCTTCGAGGTGGTCGGCGTCGGGAACGAGCGGCCCCTGCTGGTCCGGTTCGACGGCGGACCCGGGGTCGAGGCGTCCAGCCTGGAGGACCTGGAGTCCCTGGAAGGTCCCGGGTGGTTCTTCGAGGAGGGGGTCCTCCGGGTCCGGGTTCCGGCGGCCGGGGACCGGGTCCAGGTGCTGTTCCCCTCCGAGTGACCGATCGGCCGGGCTCCGGGGGGACGGCGCGGCAGAGGGAGGCGTCCGTGGACCCGGTGGAACGCATTCTCGAGGCCTCGGATCGACTGAAGCGGCAGGTGGCGACCCTCGCCTTCGGCCCGCCCACGGCCCTGGTGCTGAATCCCCTGGAATACGCGTGGCCCATGTGGGAGGCCTACTGCCGCCGCTATGCACGGCCAGGGGTCGAGGCGGTCCTGCTGGGGATGAATCCCGGGCCCTTCGGCATGGCCCAGACGGGAGTCCCCTTCGGGGCGGTCCCGGTGGTGACCGGCTGGCTGGGGATCCGGGAACCCATCCATCCTCCTCCGGTGCAGCACCCGAAGAGGCCCGTCGAGGGACTGGCCTGCCGCCGGGTCGAGGTGAGCGGCCAGCGCCTGTGGGGGTGGGCGATGCGCCGCCACGGGACCCCCGACCGGTTCTTTGACCGGTTCTTCGTCGCGAACTACTGCCCCCTGGTCTTCCTGGAATCCTCGGGGCGGAACCGGACCCCCGACGCCCTGCCGACCGGGGAGCGGGCGGCCCTGTTCGACGCCTGCGACCTCGCCCTCCGGGACATCGTGCGGGCCCTGGGCGCACCGCGGGTCGTGGGCATCGGGGCCTTCGCCGAGGGAAGGGCCCGGGAGGCTCTCCGGGGAACCGGGGTCCAGGTGGGACGGGCCCTCCATCCGAGCCCCGCCAGTCCCCGGGCCAACCGGGGCTGGGAGGAGGCCTTCGAGGCCGACCTCCGGGTCCTGGGCCTGGACCCCTGAACTTCCCGTTTCCCCAGGCGGCATTGCCCCTGGAGGGCTTTGCCTCCAGGCCCTTCCTTCGATAGACTCGTCGGGTGGCACTTGGGCGGAAGGGCTTCCCTGTCCAGGAGGTGAGCGGATGAGTCGGCACCCTGCGCCATGTCTCGTATTGGTGGCGATGCTGTTCCTCGGCGTCGTGTCCTGTTCCTCCTCCCAGGGAGGCGGCGACTTGACGGATCCGGGGACCGTCGATCCGGGGATCGATGCGGCCCTCCCGGACCTCCTGCCCGAAGTGCCCCTGGACGTGGATGCGGGGACCGAGGGGATCCGGGATCCCGGCCAGGACACCGCCGTGGCGATCCCGTGCTCCAACCCGAAGAACTGCGAGGCGCTGCTGGAGGAGGGCGCCCGGCCATGCCAGGAGCCGTTCTGCGGGTCCGACGGGTTCTGCCGGTGGGCGCCCCTGCCCAACGGGACGGCCTGCGACGACGGGGACCCCTGCACGCTCTCGGACCAGTGCCGCCGGGGATCCTGCATCGGTCGCCCGGCGGACTGTGACGACGGCAATGCCTGCACCGCGGATCGCTGCGGTCCCGACGGGGCCTGCGTCCACGACCCGGTCGATGGCTCCTGCGACGACGGCAATGCCTGCACCGCCGACGACCGCTGCGTGGACGGCCGGTGCCAGGGTGGGGGCAACGAGTGCCCCTGCATCGGGGACGGGGACTGTCCGGACGACGGCGATCGCTGCAACGGGGTGCTGCGGTGCGTCCAGCAGGTCTGCGTCCTCGACCCCGACTCGATCGTTCGCTGCGACCCCTCGGACTCCCCCTGCTCGGAGAGCCGCTGCCAGCCCGAAACCGGCCGGTGCGAATCGGAGCCGGTCCGGGAAGGGGCGCCCTGCGATGACGGGAACGCATGTTCCTTCGGGGATCGCTGCCAGCAGGGGGTTTGCGGCGGGACCACGACGGTCTCCTGCGACGACGGAAACCCCTGCACCGACGATTCCTGCGATGCCCGCCGGGGCTGCGTCCATGCCTTCAACGAGGCCCCCTGCGACGACGGCAACGCCTGCACGGAGGCGGACATCTGCCGCCAGGGAGCCTGCATGGGCCGACTGACGCCCCGCTGCGGCTGCCGGGTGGACGAGGACTGCGCGGTCCTCGAGGACGGCAACCGCTGCAACGGGACGCTCACGTGCCAGGAGGGCTTCTGCCGGGTGGATCCCCTGACGGTGATCGTCTGCGACACCACGGGACTGGGGCCCTGCCGCACCGCGATCTGCGATCCCGGATCCGGGGCCTGCGTCCTGGGGAACCTGGCCGACGATCGCCCGTGCGACGACGGCGATGCCTGCACGCCCAACAGCCTGTGCCGGGATGGGAACTGCGTCGGGGTCGGGGATCGCATCGTCTGCGACGATGGAAATGACTGCACCACCGAACGGTGCGAGTCCGCGGTCGGGTGCGTCTTCGAACCCAGGTCCGGGGCCTGCGAGGACGGAAACCTGTGCACCGAGAACGACTTCTGCCAGGACGGGCGCTGCCGTGCCGGCACGGACAGGGTCTGCTTCGACGGCAACGCTTGCACCGACGACCTCTGCGAACCCCTGCTGGGCTGCGTGTTCCCGTACAACGAGGCTCCTTGCGACGACGGGGACTCCTGCACGCTGGGCGACCAGTGCCTGCAGGGAAGGTGCCGGCCCGGTCCCCGGGATCCCTGCGACGACGGGAATCCCTGCACGACGGATTCCTGCAATGCGGACCAGGGCGGGTGCGTCCACGTGGCGAACTCGGACCCCTGCGACGACGGGGACTGGTGCACGGTGGGAGACGTCTGCGTCCAGCAGGTCTGCCGGCCGGGAACCCCCAGGGACTGCTCGGACGGCAATCCCTGCACCGAGGACGTCTGCGACCCCGAGGCGCGGGAGTGCGCCTGGCCGGCCGACGACACGGCCGCCTGTGACGACGGGAAGGCCTGCACCGACGACTTCTGCATGGGCGGCCAGTGTGTCGGGGTGCTGAACTGCGACGACGGGAATCCCTGCACCCGGGACTTCTGCGATCCGGAAACGGGCGACTGTCGGACGGAGGCCATCGAGGCCCCCTGCGACGACGGGGACCCCTGCACGGTGGAGGACGCCTGCACCGGCGATGCCCTCTGCCGGGGATTCGCCAAGGACTGCGAGGACGGGAATCCCTGCACCGTGGATTCCTGCGAACCCGAAACGGGCAGGTGCTTGAACGAGGATGTCCCGGTCGATGACGGCGACCCGTGCACGATCGACTCCTGCGACGCCGCCACCGGGGAGATCACCCACGTGCCCGTGGAATGCTCCAACCACGACGCCTGCGACGGCATCGAGACCTGCAACCCGATGACGGGCCAGTGCGTTCCCGGGATCCCCGTCCGGTGTGACGACGGCGATCTCTGCAACGGCCTGGAGGCCTGCAACCCCTCCTCGGGGAGATGCGAACCGGGAATCCCGCTGGACTGCGAGGATCACAACCTCTGCACGCTGGACCAGTGCCTCCCGGCCTCGGGCTGCAAGAACACCCCGCTGGTCGGGACCACCTGCAACGATCGGGACCCGTGCACCGTGGACGACCGCTGCCTGGCGGACGGGGAATGCGGGGGGCGGCCCGTCGAGTGTTCCGACGGCGATGCCTGCAACGGGATCGAGACCTGCGACCCCCTGTCGGGATCCTGCGTGACCGGGGTGCCGATCCAGTGCGACGACCTGGACGTGTGCAACGGGATCGAGACCTGCGACCCCGCGACCGGGAAGTGTGTCCCGGGGCCGGCCCTTCCCTGCGACGACCAGAACCCGTGCACGGACGATTTCTGCGACCGCGTCACCGGCTGCTACCACCAGGACAACACGGATCCCTGCGAGGACGGGCTGGCCTGCACCGTCGGGGATCAGTGCGGGGGCGGCATCTGCCTGTCGGGGGGCCAGAGGAACTGCGACGACGGGATCGCCTGCACCGACGACGATTGCATCGAGCCCGGAGGATGCGTCCACCTGCCGAATGACGGGGCCTGCGAGGAAGGCAATCCCTGCACCGAGAACTTCTGCGACGTCGCCGCCGGGGGCTGTCGCTACCGGGACCGGAACGGGCAGCCCTGCGACGACGGCAACGCCTGCACGGTCAACGACCAGTGCCTGTTCACGCTGTGCCTGGGAATGGGCCTGACCTGCAGCGACGGCATCGCCTGCACGGAGGACTACTGCGACCCGGCGACGGGATGCCGCAACGATCCGGTCCACGAGCGGTGCGAGGACCGGAATCCCTGCACCGACAACCTCTGCGATCCGGACCAGGGAGGGTGCGTCTTCCCGGACAACGAGGACCCCTGCGACGACGGCAATCCCTGCACCCTGGGGGACCGGTGTGGGCTCGGGGAATGCATCGGCGGGACCAGGGACCCCTGCGACGACCACGTGGGCTGCACCGAGGACTTCTGCCAGGACTTCTTCGGGTGCCGGCACGTCCCGGTGGACGACCTCTGCGACAACGGGAACGTGTGCACGATGGATTCGTGCGACGAAACCCTGGGATGCCGATACGAACTCCTGACGGGAGGTCCCTGCGACGACGGGGATCCCTGCACGCGGAGAGACCTGTGCGAACAGGGACGCTGCATGGGATCGGACCCGGATCCCTGCGACGACGGCGTGGACTGCACCCTCGATTCCTGCATCGCCCGATCCGGCTGCCAGCATGTGCCCTCGAACGACCGGTGCGACGACGGGGCCTCGTGCACCTTCGACGTCTGCACCAACGAGGGCTGCCAGTGGATGCCGAGGGACTCTTTGTGCGAAGACGGGAACGCCTGCACCCAGGACTTCTGTGTCGGTGCCGGGGAGCCGGGCACCGGATGCCTCCACGTCGCCCTGGACGGACTGCCCTGCTCGGACGACGACTTCTGCACCGAGGAGGACCGCTGCGTCGAAGGGCGCTGCACCGGATTCCCGGTTTCGTGCGACGACGGCCTGGCGTGCTCCGAGGACTCCTGCGATCCCCTCTCCGGGTGCCTGAACATCCGGAATGATGCCCTGTGCGACGACGGGATCCCCTGCACCCGCGACCGGTGCACGACCGACGGCTGCTTGTCGGAACCGGACGACTCCCTCTGCAACGACGGCATCTCCTGCACGGACGACTTCTGCATTCCGTCCCTGGGCGGGTGCGTCGTCGTGCCGGTGGACTTCCGCTGCGACGACGGGACGTCCTGCACGGATGACCGGTGCGACCCCGAAGCGGGGTGTATCTGGACGTCTTGGGACAACCTCTGCGACGACGGGGTTCCCTGCACGACGGACCAGTGCGTTCCGGGAGTCGGCTGCCGGAACACGCCGGACATTGCGATGTGCGACGACGGGATCGGCTGCACGCTGGACTACTGTGACGTCTCCATCCGGGATTGCGCCCACGTTCCCCAGGACGGCGTCTGCGACGACGGGCTGATCTGCACCACCGACACGTGCGATCCCTCCCAGGGGAGTCCCGGCACCGGCTGCCGGAACGAGGCGAACCCGTCCATCTGCGACGACGGCAATCCCTGCACCGAGGATCTCTGCGGCCAGGGAGGTCCGGCTCCCCTGGGATGTTCCTACGGGAACAAGAACGACGTCCCCTGCGACGACTCGGACCTCTGCACGCTGGGAGACGCCTGCTTCGGCGGGCGGTGCATTCCCGGAACCGTGGACTGCGGCAGGCCCGAGTGCGGGAACCACTCCTGTGATGACGAGGACGTCTGCACGATCTCCTCGAGATGCCTGTACCAGGGGGATGGACAGGGCATCTGCACCTTCGGCGTCTCGGCGTGCGACCGCCCCGACTGTGCCGGGTACGCCTGCGACGACGGGGACCCCTGCACGATCGCCGAGGCCTGCGAGGCCGACGGCACCTGCCTGGGTCACGGGCGGGCCTGCTGGAACCCCGAGTGCGCCGCTCACCCGGACTGCCCCGAGGCGGACTGCTTCGACGGGGTGGACGAGAACCTGGACGGCCGGACCGACTGCTGGGATCCCTCGTGCCGCTACAAGGCCGGCTGCCTGGTGTCGGTGGACTGGTGCCGCCTCCAGTGGCCGCTTCAGATCACCACCGTGGAGGGGGCTCCGACGACGGTCTATGGCCGGGTGTACGTGCAGGGGATCACCACGGTGAGCGGAGGCATCGACCCCTATCCGACCCTGGTGGCGGAGGTGGGATACGGGCCCTGGGGATCGGACCCCAGGGATGGCGGCTGGTCGTGGTTCCAGGCCAGGGGCAACCACGACTACGGACCCGACAGCCCCTCCTACGAGGCCTCGAACGACGAGTACCTGGCGAATCTTCCCGGTTCCCCGCCGCCCGGGTCGGACTACGCCTTCCGGTTCAGCGGGGACAACGGGAGCATCTTCCTCTACTGCGATCGGGACGCCCGGGGCGACGGCCGGGGCGACGGCAGCGCCGACGGATACGATCCCCAGGACGCCGGGAAGATGATGTCCTACCCGAACCTGTACTTCAGCGAGTACGTGGAAGGATCCAGCAACAACAAGGCCCTGGAGATCCACAACGCCGGGAGCGTCGCCGTGCTCCTGTCGGACATCATGATCCGGATCTACTTCAACGGTGCCGTCACTCCCGGGGCCTCCATCACCCTCGGTTCCTCCGGCTCCCTGGCCCCGGGCGGGGTCTTCGTGCTCTGCAACTCCTCGGCAGGGGCAGGGCTCCTGTCTCTGTGCAACGGGGTGTCCGGGAGCCTGACCTTCAACGGGGACGACGCCGTGGAACTGCTGGGCCCGGGGCAGGTCGTCCTGGACGTCATCGGGCAGATCGGGTTCCGGCCCAGCGTCGAGTGGGGAAGCGGACTGGTGTCCACGGCGGACAACACGATCCGGAGGAAGTGCACGATCCACCAGGGAGACCGGAACGGCGGGGACGTCTTCGACCCGGCCCTCGAATGGGAGGGCTTTTCGGTGGACACCTTCAACGGACTCGGGAGCCGGGGATGCCTTTGAGGCAACCCCGCAGGGAGGGTCCCGGGTTCCGTCTCCCGGCGGTATCGGCTCCTCCGTCGGCTACCGGGGGGGATCCCATCGCATCGTTCCGGCCGGCATGATGTCCCCGTAGATCAGGGCAGTCCCGGCGTCGAACATCACCGGAAGACCTCCCATCAGGGCGACGGCGGCGGAGACCCGGCCACGGGAGATCCACCAGTCGAAGGGAACTCCCTGCATCACGTGGACGACCGGCAGGGACCCGCCGGCCAGGCGGTCCAGCAGGGACTCCTGGGCAGGCGAGAACGCGGCCTGGAAGGTGGCCACCACCACCACGTCGGATCCCGGGGCGACGCTTTCCAGCCACTCGGCGGCCTGTTCCTCGGTCCCCTCCACCAGGAAGTCCTGGAACTGCACCGACGGGTCCCGGGCCCGGAGAGATTCGCAGAAGGAACGCTCGTTGACCCAGGACCAGCCGGAAGCCGGATCGGGCAGGTAGGCGGCGGGACCGATGCAGGCCACCCGGCGGTTCGTCAGGGGCAGGACCCCGTGGTCCTCCAGCAGCACGACCGCCTGTTCCGCATGAGCCCGGGACATCGCCGCGTCCTCGGGCCGCCCGATCCGCGACGGCAATGCCGCGATGTCCTCCTCGTCGGGGCGGATCGGCCGGTCCAGCAGGCAGTACTTCTGCTTGTGGCGCAGGATCCGGCGGGTGGACTCGTCCAGTTCGGCCGCGAAATCCGGCCGGGCCGCGACCTCCCGGGCGATGGCCTCCACCAGGGCATCCAGTTCCTTGTCCTCGACCGAGACGTAGAGCAGCAGGTCCGCACCCGCCTTCAGGGCCTCCAGGCCCGGGATGTCTCCGGGACCGAGCCCCTGGAGCGCCCCCCGCATGCCCAGGTCATCGGTGACCACCAGCCCGTCGAACCCCAGTTCCCCTCGGAGGAAGCCGGTGATCACCGGCCGGGAGGTGACGGCAGACCGAGAGGGATCCAGGGCGTCGTAGCGGGCCGGGATGACCATCACGGCGTCGCAACCCGCCTGGAAGGCCGACCGGAAGGGCTTCAGCAGCCGGTCATCCAGTTCCTGCCGGGAGGCGGTGTTCACGACGAACTCGTGGTGGGTGTTCCCGGCCGTCATGCCGTCGCCAGGGAAGTGCTTCAGGGTGGGGATCACGCCTTCCTGCTGGAGCCCGAGGCATGCGGCGACGCCCAGTTCGGCGTTCAGGTCCACGTCGGGTCCGAAGGTCCGGGTGTTCAGGTTGCCGTTGTCCCATCGGTAGTGGGTGTCCAGCAGCGGCGCGAAGTCCATCTGGATTCCCAGGGCCCGGATCTCCCGGCCCATCATCGCGAACTGACGGAAGGCGACCCAGGGGGACCCGGTGGACCCGATGGCGGTCGGGCCGATGTTGTCGGTGCCTCCCATCCTGTGCTGCAGGACGCTGTACACCCCTCCCTCCTGGTCCGTGGCGACCAGCAGGGGGACCCCCGAGGCCTCCATCGAGGCCGCCTGGGCGTCGCGGAGGAACCGGGCGGTCGATTCGTGGTCCCGCACGGCGACGCCCGTGACCTGGCTGACGAACCCTCCGCCGGGGAAGTACCGCC
Source organism: Myxococcota bacterium (assembly GCA_017994695.1). Lineage (GTDB taxonomy): Bacteria > Myxococcota_A > UBA9042 > DTJE01 > DTJE01 > JAGOKF01. The sequence continues at coordinate 18,930 of JAGOKF010000032.1, forward strand.
GCAGACGGTCCCAGGTCTTGGCGTCCATCGCCCGCCCGTCCCGCGCCAGGGAGAACACCAGGTGCTGCCCGATTCGCTGGAGGGGGCTCATCTGCCCGAGGATTTCCTCGATCCGGTCCGGGTTCGGGGAGCAGAAGGGCCGCGCGACCGACGAGGGATCGAAGGCATCGGGAGCCGGGGCATCGAGGACCTGGTCATCCGCGTTCCCGCCATCGAGGTCCCGGGATGCCCGGGAATCCCCGGAGCAGGACCACCCGGCCAGCGATGCGACCGTTGCCAGGAGGGCGGCGAACGCCCCGGGACGGGAATCTCGGATCTCCATCGGGAACCTCCCGGAGAACCGGGGACAGGAAGTCTCACGAGTGGCACAAGGTGTCAACCGGCGAAGATTCGCTGGATCGGGTTCCGGTCCGCTCCGGCCTAGCAGATACAGGCGACGGGGTTGGTGTAGCATGCCCAGACACAGACCGCATCGCCGGTCTTGAACGAGGACCAGCAGGAACCGTTGGAGCAGCCGTAGTTGCAGCAGGAGTTCCAACCGACGCAGTTCTGGATCTGGGAGCCGTGGCGGTCGCAGGAACCCGTGGACCCGCAGGCCCTGTCCTGCCGGACCACCGATCCGTCGCAGTAGCGGCCCACGAAGCACACGGCCCCGGCGCAGGCCGACGGGTCGTCCACCGCCCGGGACCGGCAGGCGAAGGAATCGTTGCAGTAGCCCTCGGTCCGGTGTCCCCGGCATTGCCCGGGGGCATCGCAGGTGGGGGGAGCGTTCAGGGCCTGACAGTCCTCGCCCGAGGCGCAGCAGAGGTCCCCGACCGCCCCGCAGCAGTGCCCGTTGGAGCAGTAGTCCTGGGCGCACTCCCAGGCGCTGGAGCAGGTCCCGCCCGGAGGGACCTTGGGCAGGCACTCGTCCTGCCGGCCGTCCCGGTCCAGGTCGTTCCCGTCGCAGAAGAAGCCGGCCCGGCAGTCCTCCGCCCGCTGGCAGGAGATCAGGCAGCCCCCCGTTCCGCCGCAGGCGTAGTCTCCGCACTGCCACTCCGTCCCCTCGTCGGTCGCGGCGTTGCAGTTGTCGTCCAGTCCGTTGCACACCTCGGTGGCGCCTGGATACCGGGCGGGGTCGCAGGGCGCGCAATCCACCAGGTCCAGGGCCCCGTCGTTGTCGTCGTCCGGGTCGCAGGCATCCCCAGGTCCGTCGCGGTCGCAGTCCGCCTGGTCGGCGTTGGGAGCCAGGGGACAGTTGTCCTCGGCGTCCGGGATGCCGTCATTGTCGTCATCCAGGTCACAGGCATCCCCCAGGGTGTCCTGGTCGAAGTCCTGCTGGCCGGGATTGTAGACCTCGGGACAGTTGTCCCTCTCGTTGACGATGGCGTCTCCGTCCAGGTCCGGGTCGCAGGCGTCCCCTAGGCCGTCCAGGTCCAGGTCCCTCTGCTCCGGATTGGCGTGTTGCAGGCAGTTGTCCCGGTCGTCGGGCACGCCGTCCCCGTCGCGGTCCGGGTCGCAGAGGTCGCCCAGGCCGTCCAGGTCCAGATCCTCCTGGCCGGGATTCGGGATGTCCGGGCAGTTGTCCTCCAGGTTGCCCACGCCGTCCCCGTCCCGGTCGGGGTCGCAGGGGTCTCCCAGGCCGTCGAGGTCCAGGTCCCGCTGGCCGGGGTTGGCATTCCCGGGGCAGTTGTCCCGGTCGTCGGGCACGCCGTCCCCGTCCCGGTCGGGATCGCAGAGATCGCCCAGGCCGTCCCGGTCCAGGTCCTCCTGGAGGGGATTCCGGGTGTCCGGGCAGTTGTCCTCCAGATTGCCCACGCCGTCCCCGTCGCGGTCCGGGTCGCAGGGGTCGCCCAGGCCGTCCAGGTCCAGGTCCTCCTGGGCGGGATTCGGGATGTCCGGGCAGTTGTCCTCCGGGTTGCCCACGCCGTCCCCATCCATGTCGTCGTCCACGCAGTCCCGGATCCCGTCCCGATCCCGGTCCGGGAAGTCCTCGTCGGTGAGCCCGTTGCAGTTGTCGTCCTGGCCGTTGCACTCCTCGGCCGCGGGAACCCGGCCCTGGCAGGGAGCCCACCCGCCGGAACCCAGGCATTGCTGGGTTCCCGGGCAGGACCCGTGGGAGTTGACTACCTGGCAGGCCCGTTCCCGGCCGCCATCCCGAGGGGCCCTGCAGGCGCAACTGCCCGTTTCCGGGAGGCACCATCGCTGCCCCTGGGGATCGGGATCGCAACGGAAGCCGATCGGGCACCCGTGGAGATCGTCGCAGGCGACCGAGCACCGGCGTCCGTCCGCCCCCTGGTCCCGGCAGACCCCCTGGTCGGTCTTGCAGTCGCCGTTGGATTCGCAGAGGGAGCAGATGGCCCAGAAGGAAGGGGCGCAGATGAAGACCGGATCGGACCCCGAGATGGGCGTTCCCCGGCAGACCCAGCCTTCGGGGCAGCGGTCCAGGCAGAAGGCGGTGCAGACGCCTCCCGCCCCGGTATCCAGGCACAGGCCGCTGCGGCAGTCCTGCATGGTCGAGCAGGGATCGCCCATGCCTCCGGTGGTGGGCCCGGCATCCTCGACGGGATCCGTCGCCGGATCGCCGGAAGACGCGTCGTGAGGCACGGGAAGATCACCCGGGACTTCCGGGAGGGATCCGTCGGGGCGATCCACGAGGCCGGACGAATCGGGGACTTGCTGGCCCGGATCCCGGAGGTCATCGGCAAGATCCCCCGTCGGGGGGGATCCGGTGTCGTCGAGCGGGCTCCCCCCGCCGCCGCACCCGGGAAGACCCGCCGCCAGAAGGACCGCCATCACGGTCCAGGGAACCGAACAAAACCTCGGGCCGCTCATGCTGGCCTCCTGCCTGGTGGTGGGAATCACCCGTCCCCGACCGTGATGGTTCGATTATAATGGAAAGACTTGCAGTTCGAGGATCGGCAGCGTGAGTCCGCGAAACCTCCCGGTTCCCCGGAGAGTGCTGGTCCTGCTCTGGACCGCGATCCTGGCCCTGGGATGCGGCGGGACCGCGCTCCTGCCGGACGCGGGTCTTCCGGGGGATCCGGGAATCCTGGAAACCGGGGAGGTCCCGGGACTTCCGGAGGATGGCGGGGCGGATTCCCGGGATGCGGGTTCGCTGCCCAAGGAGGACCTCCCGGGAACAGGGGACGGGACCGGGGAGATCCCCGAGGGTCAGGACGTCGTTTCCTTTCCGTGCCGGGAACCGTCGGACTGCGAAACCGCGGTGGGACCCGCACCTGCCTGCCATTCCTGGGCCTGTTCCGGTGGCGCCTGCGTGCCGGATCTCCTGCCCGAGGAAACCCCCTGCGACGACCGGGACGCATGCACCCGGAACGACTTCTGCCGGGAGGGGAGGTGCATCGGGTCTCCGGTCCAGTGCCCCGAGGAGGCCGGATCCTGCACCGGAAGGGTCTGCGACCCGGGCCGGGGGTGCGTGGACTATCCCAGGACGGGAAACGCCTGCGATGACGGCGACCTGTGCACGGCCGAGGACCGCTGCATCCTGGGGTCCTGCCGGGGTTCCCCGGTCCGGTGCGACGACGGCGACCCCTGCACGGAGGATTCCTGCGACCCGGCATCGGGATGCCGGACGGTCACGATCCCGGGGGCCCCCTGCGACGACGGGGAACCCTGCACGGTGGAGGATGCGTGCCTGGAGGACGGAACCTGCCAGGGGCGCCCCGATGCCTGCGACGACGACAACCCGTGCACCGACGATTCCTGCACTCCCGGGGTGGGCTGCCTCCACCGGCCGATCCACGGCAGGGCCTGCGACGACCGATCCCTCTGCACGCTGGACGACCACTGCGAGTCGGGTCGGTGCGTCGGGACCCTGGTGGACTGCCGCGACGGCAATCCCTGCACCCGGGATGCCTGTGACCCGGATTCCGGCTGCATCCATCCCCCGGCCGACGGCGTGCCCTGCGACGACGGGAATTCCTGCACCGACGTGGACCTCTGCCTGGGCGGGTCCTGCCAGGGAAGGGCCACGGCCTGCGAGGACGGCAACCCCTGCTCCCTCGATTCCTGCACCCAGCACTCGGGGTGCATCCACCGCGTTTTGTCGGGGATTCCCTGCGAGGACGGCGATGCCTGCACGGTCGGCGATTCCTGTGTCCAGGGGCGATGCATCCCCGGGGGACCCGCGGTGTGCGACGACGGGAATCCCTGCACGGCCGACTCCTGCGACCCGGCCCGGGGCTGCCTCCACGATCGCCTTCCGGGGGCGACGCCGTGCGACGACGGCAACGCCTGCACGGCCGCGGACCGGTGCGTCTTCGGGACCTGCGTCGGCGACTGGACCTCCTGTGATGACCTCAATCCCTGCACGGACGATTCCTGTGACCCCGGCATCGGCTGTGTGCACGTTTCCGCGACCCGTCCATGCGATGACGGGGATCCCTGCACGGCCGGCGATTTCTGCGCCGGGGGAACCTGTCATCCCGGGAGGAACCCCCAGTGCCTCGCCATCCGCCGCGTCGTGCTGGCGGGGGATTCCTGGTCCACGGGCTTCATCCAGCCTCTCCGGGATGCCCTGGACGCCCGGGGGTACGAGGAGGTCGTCGTCTCCTGGGAGACGACTTCGAAGCCCGGTTCCACCGTGGCCGGCTGGCTGGCGGATCCCGGCCTGATGGGGGCCCTGGCGATGGCTCTGGACATGGAGCCTCTTGCGGGGATGCTGCTGTTCACCCTGGGGGGCAACGACTACCTCCGGGCCTGCAACGACGGCCTGGGACTCCTGGACGCCTGGGGATGGTATCTCGCCCTGGGGAGAATCCAGGCGGACCTTCAGACCTTCGTGAACATCGTCCGCACGGGACGTCCCGGGCTCCGGATCGTGCTGATCGGCTACGACTACCTGAACTACCTGCTGATCGAGGCCCTGTCGGGGGGCTTCCCGGGGATGGACATGGGCGAGTTCAACCTGGGACTGGTGGAACTGGCCTCCCTGGGAAGGGCCGTGGGGGAGACGACGCCCAACATGGTCTATGCCCACAACATGGGGCTGATGCAGCACGTCTTCGGGGATCCGCTGTTCGGGTACGGACCGGGGGCGGCGCCCCGGCCCGGGCCGGCCCCGGGCTATGCCCCCTTCCCGGGGGGGTGGTGGACCCATCCCAGTCCAGCGGGCCACATCCCCGACGGGATCCATCCGGACTACGCCGGGTTCCGGGCCCTCATCGAACACACCCTCGACCAGGGGCCGGCGGCATTCATCGAGGGGCGTCCCTGGCCCTGATCCTGCGCCCCCGTGGTATCTTCCCGGAAGGCACGGCCAGGCATGGGGACGGGGGGATCGGGATGGCAACAGGCAGCGGACGAGAGGGGCGTTTCCCCCGAGGATGGGCGGTCCTGGCGATGGCCCTGCTGGCGGGATGCGGCGGGTCCGGCGGAACCGGAGGTGCGGACCCGGCGGGGTCGGATCCGGGGGATGTTCCGGGGGATGCGATCCGGGTTCCGGACGATGGCAGCGCCATGGACACGGCTCCGGAAGCGGGCGCCGACATGCCGGAAGACGGGGGCGGCGACGGGCCGGAGGGCGCGGACCCCGGGGAGGAGGGGGATGGTGGCCACGACCCGGGGACGCCGGACCTCCCCCCGGTACCCGAGGAGATTCCCCCCTGGCAACTGGCCCGGCAACGGGCGCTGCTGGCCCATGCCTGCCAGGCGCCCCTGCGGCCCGGGGACGTCATCCACCTGCTGGCCCACCTGGCCTGTGCCGAACGACTGGGGATGCCCGGGGTGCCCGCCGGCGCGGTTCCCGACGACGCCTACGACCGGGTGTTCCAGAAGATGTGGCGTCTGGACGACACCAGCGACTTCGATGCCTTGCGGCTCGTGAACCTCCTGTTTGCGGCTTCGGGACACGAAGCCGTTTCCCCGGTTCTCTGGCAGCGGATCGAGGAGGCCCTGCTGGGCTTCAAGTACTGGTTCAGCGACCCGACCCCGGCCCGGGAGTGGGAGGGGCGGCCCGTGAAGGACCGCATGTGGTACTGGTCCGAGAACCACGAACTGGTCTTCCGAACCGTCGAGTACCTGCTGGGGCAGCGGTTCCCGGACCGGACCTTCCAGGTGACCGGCCAGACCGGTGCGTGGCATCGGGATCGCGCCCGGCGGGAAATCCTCCGCTGGTTCTCGGATCGCGCCCGGTGGGGATTTTCCGAGTGGCTGTCGGACGTGTATTACAACTGGGACATGAACCCCCTGATCACGCTGGTCGAGTGGGCCGACGACGAGGAGGTGCGCCGGAAGGCGGCCATCGTGCTGGACCTCGTGTGGCTGGACGTCGCGTTGAACATCCATCGCGGCAACTTCGGGACCACCCACGGCCGCTCCTACATCAAGGACAAGGCGGCCGCCGTGACCCAGGACACCTTCGACGCCGCCCGGCTCTTCTTCGACGACACCGACGAGTCCTGGACCGGGGACGCTCCCGGGGCCGCGGTGCTGTTCGCCCGGAGCCGTCATTACGCGATGCCCGATGTCCTGGTGCGCATCGCCCGATCGCGCGAACCCTTCGAGAACCGCCAGCGGATCGGCCTGCCGATCCCGGAGGAGGCACCGGCCGACCCCGACGATCCCGTCCCGCCGCCTCCCTACGGCCTCACCTGGGGCGAGGAGCACCTGGCGACCTGGTGGGCGATGGGGGCCTTCACCGCGTGGCCCGTCCTCCCGGTCACGCTGGACGTCGCGACCCGCTACGACCTCTGGACCGGGTCCTTCGACGCCCTGGGGGCCGTGGCCGGGATGCTGGACCTGACCCAGCCCGTCGAGGTGCTGGTGCGGGACCTCCATCCCCTGTACCGGATGTTCTGGCGCGTCTTCAACACGGGTCTGCTGACCGAGGCCTTCGTCCGGACCTGGCGGGGGCCGAACGGCATGCTGTCCAGCGTCCAGGACTACCGCAAGGGGAGCCCGGCCATGCAGGTCCATGCCTGGCAGGCGACGCTGTCCGAGCGGGCCGTGGTCTTCACCCAGCATCCCGGATCCCTTCCGGTCGCCCCGGGGGATCCGGTCCCCGCCGACTGGAACTGGCAGGCCTACGACGAGCACGGCGGCGGGTACTGGACCGGCGACGGGTCCCTCCCCCGCATCGGACAGTCGGGGGATCTGGCCGTGATTCTCTACGCCCCCCAGTTCGAGCCCCGGCCCCTGGGACTCGATGCCGTGAACTGGCGGGACGAGACCCATGCCTACTTCCCGGTGGCCCACTTCGACGAGGTCGTGCGGCAGGGCCAATGGACGTTCGGCCGAAAGGGAGACGGGTACGTGGCCCTCTGGTCCCTCCGGGAACCCTCCTGGCGGGAGGGGCAGCCCGAGGTCTTCCGGAACGACGGAAGACCCTTCGACCTGGTGGCGCCGGGGGCCCAGGCGGTCTGGCTGGTCCGCCTGGGGGACCGGCAGGAATGGGGCGGTTTCGAGGCCTTCCGGCAGGCGATGGAACAGGGCGAGATCCGGACCGAGCCCCTGGGCGACCGGGACGGGAACGGATTCCCGGACGGCTACCGGGTGGAATGGGACTCCCCCGGGCGCGGCCGGGTCGTCTTCGGGTGGGACGAACCCCTGGTGGTGGACGGGCGGGAGATCCCGCTCCGGTGGGAGGAACGCTACGACAATCCCTTCGTCCGCGCCCCCTTCAACGGGACCCGCCAGGACATCCGGGCCGGGGATCGCCGGCTCTTCCTGGACCTGGACCGGGAACTGCGCCTCGCGACGCCACCGTCCCCAGAGAACTTCACCGCGGTCACGTTCAACGTCGGGACGCCCCTCTTCGATCCCGCGGCACCCCCGGGGGGATTCGGCCCCGGGGAGGCCCGGGTGGCGGACCAGTGGTACGGGAACGGCCTGGCCTTCCTGCCGGCGATGGAGGCGGTCCGGGCCTGGCTGGAACGGACCGACCCCGACCTGGTGGCGTTCCAGGAGGTCTTCCATCCCGACGCCTGTCCCTCGATTCCGGAGGAGGCCCGGGAGGGCTTCGCCTGCCAGGACTGGACCCCCGGGGGGCCGACCGTGATGCAGCGGGTGCTGGGACCCGGGTGGCAGGTGGCCTGTCACCCCGGGAAGCCCGACAAGTGCGCCGCGGTGCACCGGCGCTTCGGGCGGTTCCGGGGCTGCGGCGAGGATTTCTGCCTGGAGGGCCTTCAGGGGACCACGGTCGAGGGCTGCGGGAAGGGCGCCCGGGTGGCCCGGGGGGTGATCGATCGCTGGGACGGCCAGGAACCCCTGACCCTGGTTTCGGTGCACGGTTCCTCGGGGATCTCCCCCTCGGACCAGGACTGCCGGGTCCGGCAGTTCCGCCAGGTCTTCATGGACCTCGGGGATGGGAGTCCGGGGGCCAACGGGGAGCGGAACCTGATCCTCGGGGATTTCAACACCGACCCCGGCCGGATGGCGGAGGTCGATCCCAGCGCGGCCTTCCTCCGGGACTACGTCGGGGAGGATCGCCCCTTCCACTTCGTGACGGACGTCGGGCCCGATGCGACCCCTTCCTACGGCGGACTGTTCAACATCGACCACCTGGTTTCGGATCACCTGGAGGGGACCTGCGTGACCCCGGGAGTCACCGAGGGCGTCTTGCCGGTGGCGGACTTTCCGTGCTTCGATCACCATCCCGTCGCCTGCCGACTTGCCTTTCCCGGCTGGACCGGGCCCGTCCCCGGCGATGGCGGAGGTCCGGCTGCTTCCCGGTGAGGCGAGCACGGGCGGCCGGGACGGATCAGCCTTCCTGCTTCCGGTCGGTTTCCGCTGCCGCAACGGGGTCCCGATAGAGGATCCGGAACAGCGGCGAAGCCCATCCCCTCTCCACCAGGAAGGCCAGGATGGCGGTGACCAGGATGCTGATCAGGATGACCCCGTAGGCCAGGTCGCGAACGGTCTCTCCCCGGGACAACTGCTGGTCCGCCGCCAGGGCGGCAAGCACCGCCGAGGCGAGCCCCTTCGGCACCATCACCGAGGCGACCGCGGCGTCCTGCATCCCCATCCGCCGAGGACAGGCGATCCGGACCACCGGGATCCGCACCAGCAGCGTGACCCCGACAATCGCGAGGCTCCCGAGGACCAGGGCCGGCTCCTTCAGCGGCATCAGGATGCCGATGTACACGAAGAAGAAGGTCTTCATCACGAAGACCAGTTCGGCGAAGAAGTCCCGTTCCTGCTGCAGCAGGTGGCCGACCCGGATCTCCTGGCCCAGCCAATGGAGTCCCCGCTGGACGGACTCGGTGTTTCCCAGGACGAATCCGAAGGTCAGGGCCGCGACGGCGCCGCTGAATCCGAGGATTTCGGTGATGCCGAAGACGACGAAGACGAAGGCCGGGGTGGTGATCATCGAGGTCTGGAGGGTCCGGACCCGATCCAGCAGCAGGGACCACGCGACTCCCGACAGTCCGCCGATCCCGGTGGCGAGCAGCAGGGAACTGATCATCCGGCCGAGGATGGCCGGACCCAGGGGCTCGTCACGGCCCACGGCGGCCAGGTAGCCGAGCACCAGGATGATGCAGAGCACGTCGCTCAGGGCGGCCTCGACCACCAGCACCGTCCGGGCCGAATCGGACACCCGCAGGCGCGAGACCATCGGGATCACGACCGCCGAGGCGGTGGCCGCCGAGATCGTCCCCAGGGTGAGGGCCGGGAGGAGGTCCATGTCGAACCATCCGTGGGCCAGTGCGCCGACCGCCGCGGTGACTCCCAGGACATTGATCACGGCCAGGCGCACGCCGCCAGACAGGGACCTGGCGAGGACCCGGAGATTCAGGTCCAGGCCTCCCTCGAAGAGAATCAGGACCAGGGAGGCCGTGGTGAAGACGTGGCCCACGGTTCCCAGACGGTCGGCGGACAGCCATCCCAGGACCGGCCCGATCAGGAGCCCGACCAGCACCAGGGGCAGCACGTCGGGAATCCGGGTCCGTTCAAAGACCCCTGCGAAGAGGTGGGAGAGGAAGATCATCAGTCCCAGCAGGACGATGACCCAGGCCGACACCTCCACCCGCACTCCTCCTTCCAGGCACTCCGCGTGAACGGGGCGCTTCCCAGGCGCGACCGGACCGGTACTGGAGCCGGTGGGCTCCGGGAGTTCAAGGTATCCCATCCGGTCGGGGACCGTCAACACGTGGAGGATGCGGGCGGCGTGGGGCAGCGGAGGGAAGGCCGGCCCCCCGGATTGGACCCGACGGCATCGGACCCGGGAGGGGAAGCCGGATCGTCACGCGGAGGAATCCGGAGGCATGGGCCCGGGAATCAGAAGAACAGCTGGGCCTGGGTGGTGAAGGCCTTGGTCCAGGGGGCGTCGCCCAGTTTCCCGGCCTTCGTGGCGGCGAACTCGGCCTTCACGTTGGCGCCGTGCTTCCGGATCCAGAAGTTCAGGCCGCCCCGGACCGACAGCAGGTCGCTGTTGGCCCGGTCGCCCTTGAACCAGTCCACCGCCAGGACCGGCTCGAAGAAGGTCCAGCGATAGCCGATCTCGGTCAGCAGGCCCATGCCGCTGGCCTTGGCGGCCACCAGGGAGGAGGTCCCGTCCTTGGCGTACACCAGGTCCTTGCCGTGGTCGTACCAGAAGAAGGCCAGTTGGGTCACGAACTCGTGCTGGAAGTCCTTGCCGAAGGGGATGTCCAGGAACAGGTCCGCCGAGACCCCCACCGCGTGGGTGGTCCGCCCGGGGGTCGTGATGGCCTTCGAGGCGTCCAGCACCGGGGCCGATTTCATCGCGGCGTCCATCTGGAGGTCGAAGCCGGCGCCCAGGGACAGGAGCGGGGCCTGGCCGAAGTAGATCCCCTTCGGGAAGAAATCCGGCTCGGTGCCGAGGATGGCGTACCGGACATGGCCGGTGAAGCGGGGCCAGTCCTCGGGGTTCGAGGCCAGGGCGACCTTGCCGTCCTTGTCCTTGATGGCCTCCCCCTTGGCATCCTTGGCCAGCACCTGGTTCTGGGCGCCGTTGAAGACGCCCAGCCGGTACTGGAACTTCTTCTTCGCGGCGTAGCCCCGGAACTGGATGCCCGCGTCCCGCCAGACCTTGTGGCTCCCCGCGGGGAAGCGGATCATGTCCACGTGGTAGTCCAGGGCGTTCAGCCCCACAGCCCCCTGCATGTTGGGCCGGCTGAAGGGGAGCAGGATCATGCCCACGTCCACGATGAAGGCGTCGTGGAGTTTGAACGACACGAAGGCGTCCTGGATGAAGAAGGGCTGATCCCAGTTCCCGCCCTTGCCGAAGTTCGCCTGCTCGGTCTCCATGAAGAAGGAGATCCCCTTCCAGAGATCGCCGAACAGCAGGATCCGGGACCGCCGGATGAAGAAATCCTTGCTCCAGTCGGACTTGTTCGGAGCGGCATCCTCGGCGAACTGGGCCTGGACCTGGAGCAGGTAGTCGATGTTCAGGTTGGTGTGCTCGCCCAGTTCGAACTTCCAGGCGCGGGCGGGCAGCGACACGGACAGCAGCACCAGCACCAGACCGACGAACGATGCGACGCGATGCATGGGGTCACCTCCTCTTCCGGAACATCCGGTTCCGGGCGCCGAACCTCCAGGACGCGTGCGGCCATTCTACTCCGGCTTCCCCTTGGGCTGGGTCAGCAGGGACACCACCACCAGGGTCAGGAACGATGCAGGGATGCTGAACAGGCCGGGATTCTCGAAGGGGATCGGTGCGTCGGCGGCCTTGAGCCCGTACAGCGTCCAGAGGGTCGGCGAGAACAGGATGATGCCGACCGCCACCAGGATTCCCACCAGGATCGAGGCCACGATCCCCTTCGCCGTCGTCTTCTTCCAGAACAGCATCATCACGATGGCGGGGAGGTTCGCCGAGGCGGCCACGGCGAAGGCCAGTCCCACCAGGAAGGTGACGTTGATGCCGTGGAAGACGATGCCCAGCACCATCGCGAAGATTCCGACCACGATGGCCGAGATCTTCCCGGCCTTCACCTTGGACTTGTCGCTGAGCTGCATGCCCCCGAAGCGGTCCATCAGGTCGTGGGCCACGGCGCCCGACGCGGCGACGATCAGCCCCGACACCGTGCCGAGGACCGTCGCGAAGGCGATGGCCGAGATCACGGCGAAGAGGAGCCCGCCGAAGGACCTCGCCAGCAGCGGTGCCGACATGTTGTTGTCGGCGGGGTTCACCACGGCGTTGACCATCGCTCCCAGGCCCATGTAGAGGGTCAGCACGTAGAAGAACCCGATGGCCGCGATGGCCACGATGGTGGACTTCCGGGCCGCCGCCGGCGAGGGGACCGTGTAGTAGCGGATCAGGATGTGAGGCAAGGCCGCCGTGCCCAGGAACAGGGCCAGCATCAGGCTCACGAAGTCCAGTTTCTGCAGCGGGGTGCCCTCGACCTTGAACTTCTGGCCCGGCTTCAGCAGCTTGTTGCCCGGCACGATGGCGGGGCAGTAGGCGGTCACCTTGTCGTCGCCGGCCTGGAACTTGACCTGCTTGAAGAGCTGCACCCGGGTCTTCGGGCTGCCCATCCTGGCCAGGAAGTCCGCGGGCCCGATGGGGCCGGTCGATTCGGTCGTCCCGTCGATGGAGACCAGGTTGCCCGCCTGCCGGAGCGAGCCGCCCTCTTCGCCGTTCACCACGCGGCCCGAGGGTGTTTCCGCCTCGTACTGGCATTCGTGCAGGCGGACCTCGCCGTCCTCGACGGCCTTCTTGAACCACCAGACCTTGCCGTCCTTTTGGGCCTTCACGTAGGTCACGCCTCCGGCCTCGGCGGTCCCCGCCACCTGCCACGACGGATCCTCGATGGCGATCCGGCCGTCGGCCTCCGTCGCCGCCAGGGTCGCGTAGGCATGGAACGGCTTCCGGCCGCCCTGGTCCGGCTCCGTGGACAGGCCCCGGAACAGCACGGCGATGACGACGACGAGGCTGAAGACCACCAGCAGACCGCCCTTCAGGAACTGCACGTAGGTCGTCGAGGTCATCCCGGCGGTGGCGACGATGATGATGACGATGGTCCCGACGAGCACGACGCCGACCGCGTGGGGCAGACCCAGCAGCGGGGTGATCAGGACTCCGGCGCCGACCATCTGGGGGATCAGGTAGAAGATGCTGACGATCAGGGTGCTGATGCCCGCCGCCAACTGGATCCCCTTGCTGTTGAAGCGGGAATCCAGGGCGTCGGTGAAGGTGTAGCGCCCCAGGCGCTTCATGGGTTCCGCCACGACGAACATCGCGACGATCCATCCGGCCAGGTAGCCGATGGAGTAGAGGAATCCGTCGTATCCCGCGGTGGCGATCATGCCACAGATGCCCAGGAAGGACGCCGCGGAGAGGTAGTCGCCGGCGAAGGCGATGCCGTTGACGGACCAGTGGATGGTGCCGCCGGCGGCGTAGTATCCCGCCGCGGAACGGGTCCTGCGGGCGAAGAAGAAGGAAAGGCCGAGCACCGAGGCGACGAAGGCGAGGAAGACGATGATGGGCATCCAGTCCATGTCACTCACCTCCCTTCGTCGATCCGGCCATCTGCCGTTCCCGGGCCTGGCACATGCCGTTGTAGATCAGCGCCAGGACCAGGGCGAAGACGATCAGTCCCATGCCATAGACCACCGCGAGGTTCATCCCCAGCAGGACCGTGGCTTCCATGGCCTCCGGCGCCAGCAGGTTCACCGCGACGAATCCGGCATAGACCGCGCAGTAGATCACGAACATCCAGACGCCGAGCCGAGCCTTGTAGTCGGAAGCGGGATCGGGACCCTGCCTCGCTGCCGGTTCATGGAGCATGGGATTCTCCTGGTTGTGGGAAGCCTTCCGGTCGCGGCCCGGACGCCCTGTACCGGGACGCCATCATGGGACCGGAATATACGGAGGAAGAGAAAGAGGCGTCAAGGGAAAAAACGCAGTGTTTCCGGGGGGGAATGGGGCACAAAGACACATACAAGGACCAATTCGGTCATGAATGTCCGAGGAAATCGAAGGAGATCTTTCGCAGGAGTGTGGCGATCTGCCCCAACCCCCGGCGAAGAGCCCCTTCCTGGACCTCGGCGAGATCCCGCGGATCCACCAGGTTCGTCGGAGGCGTTCCCCGGCCGATGCAGGCCGCCTGGTGCCGGAGCCGGATTTCCATCAGCAGCAGGTAGGTGGCGCGGCTGTCCCGGAGGGTCTGGGACGACAGGTGTCCCTGCCGGTGGAGCGTTTCCAGCCGCCCCAGGGTGGTGGTGTCCGGGACGCCGTGCCGCAGGGCGTACAGCCTTCCGAAGTTCACCAGCGGCAGCACCGCCTCCTTGACGTTGAACGTGTGCCCCGCCGGGCCGCCGTCGGCCGACGTCAGGATCTTGCCGAAGAGACCCCGGGGGGGCTTGTACAGCAGCGCGTTCTGGGCCAGGTGGCCGAAGAAGGAGGGGGTCTGTTCCATTTCCCGGAAGACGTGGGACTGGAGGGAGGATGCCAGTTCCCCGGAACCCCAGAGCGTCCGGAAGTCGAAGAACATGTTGACCGTCAGGAGATCCTGGGGCGTCCCGGCCCGGATCCAGCGGGTGAAGAGGTCCTTCCAGGCCCCCAGGGGCTGCACCCACTGGGGGTTGCGGGCCATCATGCCTCCCGGGCAGGAGGCGTAGCCGCAGCGTTCCAGGTCCTCGCAGACCCGCCGGCCCAGCCGAAGGAACCACTCCCGGACGGCCTCCAGGCGATCCGCCGGGACGTCGTCGAACAGGATCGCGTTGTCCTGGTCTGTCACCAGGGTCTGCTCGTGCCTTCCCTGGCTCCCGAGGACCAGGAACGCGAAGGGGGCGGGGGGATGGCCGGCCTCCGCCAGGGCGAACTCCAGCAGACGCCGGGTGACCCCGTCGGCCACGGCCGTGATCAGCCGGGCGGTCCCCTCGGGACTCCCGCCAGCGTGAAGGGAGGCGTCCACCAGGGCGGGAAGCCGCTGCCGTTCCAAGGTGAGTTCCTCGGCCGTGCGGGCCGCCGCGATGGACCGCAGGAGGTGGTTCGCGGGATGCATCCCGATCCCCGAGAGGTCCTCCCGGGAAAGGGTTCCAAGGATTTCCGGGCCGGTTCCCCGGACCACCAGGTGGCCCACCGATGCACGGGTCATGCGGACCATGGCCTCCGCCGCCGGGGCGTCCGGCGCGATGCAGTCCACCGGGGCGGACATCACGCGATAGACCGGAAGGGAGGGGTCCCGGGACTCGGCGAGGACCCGTCGCCGAAGGTCACCGTCGGTGACGATCCCCAGACAGTCGCCTCCGGGTCCCTCGACCAGCAGGGCGTCCCTCCCGACCTGGTCCATCCGGACCGCGGCCTTCCATGCCGGGTCCTCGGCCCGGCAGAACTCCGCCGGGACGGCCAGTTCCGACACGGGGGATTCCCATCTCCGCCGGTCCTCCAGAGCCGCGTCGATCATCCGGGTCCGCTCCTGTTCCCGCAGGGAGGCCTCGGTCACGTCCTCCAGGATCCCCTCGACCCTGGCCGGCTGGCGCGTGTCGGGGTCGTGGACCATCATCGCGAAGAGGCGTACCCGGCGAAGTCGTCCCTGGCGCTGGCGGATCGGAATCTCCAGACCTTGAACCGTGCCTTCCGAAGCGAGGGCCTGGACGATCCGATCCCGGTCCTCGGGAAATGCGCAGTGATCCATCAGGGAGAGCCCCTGGATCTCCTCGGCCGGTCCGTATCCCAGGATCCGCCGGGCGGCCGGACTCGCCCACAGAAGGATCCCCCTCCGACCGGGACGGGTCCGGAAGACGCCCAGGGGCAGGGCCGCCTCCAGCGATGGGATGCTCTCCAGGCCCAACCCTTCCAGCGGTCCTCCTCCGGGGGCCCGTCTCATCTCGCGGATTTCCAGGATGACCCCGGCCCTTCCCTCCATCGAGATCGGGGTGGTTCGGACCAGGGCATCGACCCGGCGTCCCGAGGCGTGCCGGAGGCGGACCTCTCGGGGAGTCCCGGGATCGGTGTCGCCGGCGGAGAGGGGGTCTGGGGAGTCCGGGTCCGTCTCCAGCAGTCCCGAAAGCGGCTGTCCTGTCAGGCCTCCGGACTCGGAACCGACCATCTGCTCCAGAACGGGGTTCGCATAGACGCAGACGCCCTCCAGCACCAGCGCCGTCCCGTTGGCGGAGGATTCCACCAGGGCCTGGAACCGGTCGTGGGAGGACTTCAGCGCCTGCTCGACCTCGCTGCGCCTCCGCTCGATGCGGAGGCTCTGGTAGGACACGAAGACCAGGATCAGGACGACCACCGACACGAGCACCGCCGAAATCCGGACCAGGCGCCCGGCGAGGCTCGCGATCTCGGCCTTCACGTCCTCGGTGTAGATGCCCGTCCCGATGACCCATTGCCAGGGCTCGAAGCCCATCACGAAGGACTCCTTGGGCGCCAGGCGCCCGGGATCGTCCTTCCACTGCCACACGTAGTCCACATAGCCGCTGCCCGATTCCCGGACCCGCTCCACGAAGGCGACGAAGATGCGGTTGCCTTTCGGGTCGCGGAACTCCGTCAGATCCTGGCCGTCCAGGTCGGGGCGGAAGGGGTGCATGATCATGCGTGGGGTCATGTCGGTGATCCAGAAGTAGTCCTTCCCTTCCGGACCGTATCGGAGGTCCCGGATCCTCTGGGCGGCGACCTTCCGGGCCTCGTCGGGGGTGTAGCGGCCCGCCTGCTCCTCGGCCAGCACTTCCTGGAGGACCGACCAGGCGGACCGGGTCAGTTCCCGGATCAATTCCCGCTTCCGATCGAGCTGGCTGCGCTCGAAGTCGGGGAGCAGGATTCCGAAGATCAGCCCGGTGAAGAGGGCCACCGCCAGCAGCGTGGGAAGCACGATGCGCAGGAGGAAGCCGCGGATGTCCATCCTCACCTCCCGGGTCGGGTGTTCATGCCCCCGCTCGAAGCAGATCGCCAAGGGTGCCCCGTCCCATTCTTTCCAGGCGCGACGCGAGGCCCAGCAGGACCTCGCCGCACAGCAGCGCATCTCCGAGGGCCTCGTGGTGCCGGTCCACGGGGATTCCCAGTGCCCCTGCGACATCGGGCAACCGCAGGGAACGGAGAGGGCCCGCGTCGCTTCCCAGGAGCGGCTGCTCCGCGAAGAAGGACGCGAGGCGGGCGGTATCGACGATGGGCCACCGGAAGGGAACCCCGAAGATCCGCTGGAAGGCGTGTTGCAGGAACTCCTGGTCGACGGCCCGGACGTGGACCACCAGGACCCGCCCTTCGAGGCGGGGCAGCAGCAGCGCCAGCACCTGACGGAGCGGCGGGGCGCTCCGGAGGCGGTCGGGAAGCAGGTGGTGGATCCGGATCGAACCGGCGGTCACGGGCCTCTCGGGAGGAGGGGCCACGAGGCTGGTCCAGGCTTCCGACAGTCGGATGCGTCCCCCGTCGATCGGCACGGTCCCGACGGAGAGGATCGGGTCCGAGACCGGATCCAGCCCGCCGGTCTCCAGGTCCAACGCCAGGAACGGGACCTGTCGCCAGGGGGTGGAATCGGGCGGTTCGGGCGGCACCGGAAGGTTCGTCGGTCCGGGGAGCGGTTCCCGGCGGGAGACCCCGGGGATCCGCCGGTTCCTGGCGGTCAGTAGCGCCATGGGCCCTCCGACCAGGGCCCCCGATCCAGCAGGCCCGACAACCGGTGCATCACCTCCAGGGCGTCCCGTGCCAGGCCGCGATCCCGAGGATGCAGGTCCCGGGGACGAATCCTCGGGATCGCGGAAGGTTCTCCAGGGACGACGTCCGGGTCGCCCAGCGCGATCTCCAGCCGAAGGCCGAGCGTCCAGGCCCCGACCGCCGCCCGGGCCATCTCCTCCGGCAGGATTCCCCGGCGGGCGGCCTCCATCCATCTCGCCGGAGTCGTGCGGGATCGGTCCGTCGCCAGGACGGCGGCGATCCTTGCCAGATCCCGGAGGGGAAGGAACAGCAGGTCCTCCGGCGTGATGGACTCTTCCAGACGGCCGTCCTGCCGGACCACCATTCCCCGGAACAGTCCCAGGGGCAGCCTCAGCCGAACCTGGGAGATGCAGCGGCGAAGGTTTTCCGGCGCCTTCAGCGTGTCCGCCAGGATGCCCCGGAACCGCTCGGGATCGAGGGGGCCGGCGACCGGCCGGGCGTCAAGCCACTCGGCGACCAGGTCCAGGCTTCCGCCAGCGACCGCGGACGCGTCGGACTCGTCCAGGCAGCGTGCGGCCGATCGAAGCGGCGGTGGGGGGAATCCGGCGACCGGGGACGCCTGGAGGATGCGGTCCATCTCTTCCAGGGCGTTCCGGGCAGCCACGCGATCGGCCTCGGTGGCGTCCCGGGCGATCAGCATCAGGGGAATTCCGGGGACGAAGGCGCACCGGTCCGCAGGGGCAGTGGTGAGCAGCGACCAGGGGCAGCGGGGGAACCGGTCCCGGCCGGCGAGGTCCGCCGCCTTGCGGACCCGGGCATCCGCGACGCAGGCCATCAGGCGGGCCCGGGAAGCCTCGGCCAGGCTGCCGGGGCGCCGTCCCGACAGCGTCGCGAGCGCCGCGCGGGTCCAGTCCCCCAGGGCCTCGGGGGAGGCCACGGCCCGCAGTCTTTCCCACAGGTGCAGCAATGCCGCCGCAGGGGGGTGGAGGGACGCCAGGGGGAAGAGGGGCGTGGATGCCCGATGCCCGGGACCGGGGCCTTCCTCGAGGGACTCCAGCAACCGGGCCAGGGCCTCGGCGGCAGGGGAGGGCCGGTCGGGCGGACCGGACCGGTCCGGTTCTCGGGTGCCTTCCGGGGAGGACTCGTTCATCGGATGGCGCCCCGGCAGGGGATCCAGGACCGGAAACCGGGCCAGGCGTTCCGCCGGACTCCAGCGGGTCCAGGGAAGGATCGGGCCCGCATCGTCCAGGGACGCGAGGACTTCGGCCGGGATCCGGTAGAGGAGGCAGTCCTCCTCGGCGACGGGAGCGACCCTGGAGGGGGCCTGCGACGGTGCGTCGCACGCCAGGAAGTCCCCTTCGCCGATCCGGTCGAAGGAGGTCGGGAGGACCTCCGATGGGACGCGGATCGTGCCGCTGCGGATGACGACGAGGTCCCCGTTCCCCGAGGCGATCAGAGGACCCAGGTCCGACTGGCGCGGAAGGTAGAGGACCTCGGCCCCGCGGGCCACCCGGTCCACGACGGAGGAGGGGACCTCGCTCCAGGGGACGTGGTCGCGGAGGAACCGGGAGACATCTTCCATCGAAACCCCTGTGCCCGACGATTGTAGGCCAGGGGAGGGGCGGCGCGGAAGGACCGGGCGGAGGATCAGCCGAAGAGGCCGCCGAAGGCCACGATGAGCCCGGCGAAGACCACCGAGACCATCGACATCAGCTTGATCAGGATGTTCAGGCTTGGGCCGGTGGTGTCCTTGAAGGGATCGCCTACGGTGTCGCCGACCACGCCGGCCTTGTGGGCCGGGGACCCCTTGCCGCCGTGGTTGCCCTTCTCGATGAACTTCTTGGCGTTGTCCCAGGCGCCGCCGGCGTTGTTCAGCATCACGGCCGTCACGAACCCGGTGGACAGGCCCCCGACCAGCAGGCCCAGCACCCCGGTGACCCCGAAGAGGAGGCCCACCACGATGGGGACGATGATGGCCAGCAGGGAGGGCAGCACCATCTCCCGCTGGGCGCCCTGGGTCGAGATGGCCACGCACCGGGCATAGTCGGGACGCTCGGTGCCCTCCATGATGCCGGGGCGCTCCCGGAACTGCCGCCGCACCTCTTCCACCATCGACCCGGCGGCCCGGCCCACGGCCTTGATGGTCAGAGCCGAGAAGAAGAACACCATCATCGCGCCGATGAAGACCCCGGCGATCACGGCGGGGTTCATCAGCGTGACGTCGAAGGCCCGCATGAAGTCGGCCATCGTCGCGTCGTAGGTCCCGACCACGGTCAGTTTCATCTCGGCGGCCTTGGCCAGCGCCGCCGCCGAGGCGTCGGCCAGGTGGCCCTTCACGAAGAGGATGGGCCCCCGGACGTAGTAGCCGGCCTCGCCGATGGAGGGGTTGTCCGCCATGCGGCCGATCCAGATCCGGACCTCCTCGATGTAGCCGGCCAGCAGCGCCAGGGCCGTCAGGGCCGCGGACCCGATGGCGAAGCCCTTGCCCGTCGCCGCGGTGGTGTTCCCCAGGGCGTCGAGGGCGTCGGTCCGCTGCCGGACCTCCTTCGGAAGGTGGGCCATTTCGGCGTTGCCGCCGGCATTGTCGGCGATGGGGCCGTAGGCGTCGGTGGCCAGCGTGATCCCCAGGGTGGCCAGCATGCCCACCGCCGCGAATCCCACGCCGTACAGCCCGAAGGCGAAGCGGCCCTCCTGGAAGCCTCCCGGTGCCCAGAAGGCCACCAGCAGCGCCACCACCACGGTGATCACGGGGATCAGCGTGGACATCATGCCGACGGCCATGCCATCGATGATCGTCGTGGCCGGGCCCATCGTGCACTGTTTCGCGATCCCCTTGGTCGGGGAATACTCGTCGCTGGTGAAGTACTCCGTCGCCTGGCCGATCACGACCCCGGCCAGGAGACCCGCGATGACCGAGATCCAGACGCCCTCGGGGACGATGCCCAGGTATCCCAGGAACCAGACCGCCGGGATGATCAGCACCGAGGCGCCCAGGGTGCCCAGCAGGAGGGCCCGGAGGAGGTTCCGCTGGGTGGCGTCCTCCTTGGCCCGGACCAGGAAGATCCCGAAGATGGACAGGATGGTGCCCACGCCGGCGACGATCATCGGCGACAGGACGGCCTTCAGATTGTCCGACTGGTTCGCGTAGGGCAGGGCGGCTCCCAGGGCGGCCGTCGAGAGGATCGATCCGCAGTAGGACTCGTAGAGGTCCGCGCCCATGCCGGCCACGTCGCCCACGTTGTCGCCCACGTTGTCGGCGATGGTCGCCGGGTTCCGGGGATCGTCCTCCGGGATGTTGGACTCGACCTTGCCCACCAGGTCGGCTCCGACGTCCGCCGCCTTGGTGTAGATGCCGCCGCCCACGCGGGCGAAGAGGGCCTGGGTGGAGGCCCCCATGCCGAAGGTCAGCATGGTCACGGTGATCTCGACCAGTTTCTGGTGCTCGGTCGTGCCGGCGTGGACGAAGGTCAGGCCAAGGAAGGACAGCACGCTCTGGAGATGCCCCGGGGTGTAGATCAGGCGGTCGAGGATCAGGTAC
>JAGOKF010000033.1 GCA_017994695.1 Myxococcota bacterium
GCTCACGTGGACGCGGTGCGGCTGCTGGAGTTCCTGGACCTGTTCGTGCCGGTCTTCGCCGAGGACGTGCCGGCGACCAGCATCCTGCGGGAGTTCCTGGGGGGGTCGGCCTTCAAGTACTGAGGGGGGCGGGATGAAACGGACCGGGACACGGCCGGGATGGTTTCTGGTGCTGGGGATCGCCGTGTCCTGCGGCGGCGGGGAACCGGCGGACCCGGGAGGGCTCCGGGACGTGCCGCCGGAAGCCGCGGACACGGAGGACCTGGCGGGGGACGACGCGGCCGATCCGCGCCCCCAGGAGGTCGGACCGGCGGACCCAGGACCGCCGGAGGAGGTCCCGGAAGAGGCGGGGTCGCCCGAGGACGCCGGGACGGAGGATTCCGGGGCGGTGGAAGTCCTGCCGGACACCGCCGGGGAGGACTTCGGGGGGGACGAAGCGGGGGAGCCGGAGGCCGATCCGGGCCCCCCGACGGACCGGGACGGCGACGGCCTGTTGGACGACGAGGAGGCCCGCCTGGGAACGGACCCGGACCACCCCGACACCGACCGGGACGGGATCGGGGACGGGCAGGAGGTCCGGGAGGGCACGGACCCGACCAATCCCGCCAGCGCCTCGGCATGGCACCCGGAATGGACCGTCCGGCCCAGGCTCTTCTTCGGCCCGGAGGACATCGGGGACCTCCAGGGGCGCCTGGCGGCCGCCGACGGAGGCCTGAAGGTGCTGGCGGACCGCCTCCGGGCCCAGGCGGCGACCCCGGCGCCGGTGCACCCCGAAGGCCTCTACGATTCGCGGATCACCCAGTCCCAGGGCTGGCTGGCGGGCACGGCGGCCCTCCAGGGCCTCCTGCGGGACGACCCGGAGGCCGTCGACAAGGCCCTGGCGCTGGTGCGGGTCGCGCTGCCGGACCCCTTCGACGGCACCGTCGAGGGGACCAAGTACAACCTGGAGGAGTCCGAGGCCCTGGTGCACCTGTGCACGGCCTACGACCTCCTGGCGGCCAGCCCCCTAGTTTCCCCGGAAGCGTTGCAGGAGGCCCGGGCGGCCCTGGTCCGGCGCATCGACACGTTCCGGGAGATGTGCCACGACGGGCCCTCGACGATGATGCTGCTGACCTCCCGGAACAACCACGTGATGAAGTTCTTCGCGGCGCTGGGGATCTGCGCCCTGGCGGTCAACGACCGCCCCGAGGCCGCCCGGGACCTGTCGGAGGCGATGACCGGCCTGGACTGGATGCTGCACCGGATGTCCACCCCCGAGGGGGCCTGGGGGGAGGGGTGGAACTACCTGGTCTACGGCGGGCAGTCCTGGGTCCCCTTCTTCCTGGCATGGCACCGCTACGCCCGGGGGGCGACGCTCCCCTTCTTCGGGGTGCCGGACGTCCAGTCGTCGGACTCCCCCCACGCGGGGTGGGTGGTTCCCATCGAGGATTTCGCGGTGCAGCCGAGGACCCGGGCGGTCTTCGAGACGGCCCTGTGGGCCCTGCAGCCGGACCGGCGGACCCCGCCGACCGACGATGGCAACCCGACGGTGCTGTTCGGGAACCTGGTGGCGCACCTGCTGGACGACCCGCGCTTCCTGTGGGCCTGGGCGACCCCGGACCTGGGCTGGCCGGTGAACGGGCCCTTCGCAGCGGCGCTGGCCTCCTGGGACGGGACGCCGCCCCCCGCGACGCCGGGACTGGCGCTGGAAGGGTCCAGCCCGGGGGCGGGCTTCGCGGTCTTCCGGTCCTCCTTTGCCGCCGACGCGACCTGGCTGCTGCTCCAGGGGGAACAGGGGGCCGCCCGGGAGGCCGATCCGGGACACGAGCACGCAGACGAACTGTCCTTCATCCTCTGGCACGGGGGCCGCCCGCTGCTGATCGACCCCGGCTACATCTACTACGCCGAGCACGACCGGGTGAAATATGCCAAGGATCACAACACGATCCTGGTTGACGGGGAGGGGTCCCCCTTCACGGAACTCTTTGGGACCGCGCTGTCGGTCGGGGCCGATGCCTTCCTGGACCCGATGGAACACCGGGGGCCCTTCTCGTGGACCGCGGTGGCCACCCGCTACCGGAACACGGACTTCCGCCGCCGGGTGATCCGGCTGCCGGGGCCTGCATTCGTCATCGAGGACCGGATCGCCGGGGATGGCGGGGACCACCGGTACACCTGGCTG
This sequence comes from Myxococcota bacterium, assembly GCA_017994695.1. Classification (GTDB taxonomy): domain Bacteria; phylum Myxococcota_A; class UBA9042; order DTJE01; family DTJE01; genus JAGOKF01. The sequence goes on from JAGOKF010000033.1 coordinate 2,162, forward strand.
CTGAACGGCATGGGAGGCGGGCAGGTTCCCGACGGGGAATTCCGGCTGGAGCCTCCCGTTGCGGCCTGGCGCAACGGGCCCGTGGAGGTCCGGGTGGCGGTGCAAACCCCCGAGGGGGAGACGGTCTTCGACCACGCCCAGGAGGAGCACTGCCCGGGATGGGGGACCTGGCGCCTGCACGAGCGCCTGTCGGTCGAGGCGACGATGGGGTCCCGGGCGGGATTCCTGGCCCTGGCGATCCCGGGCCGGGCGGGGGAGGCCGCGGGGACGGTGGAGGCGGTTCGCCCCGAGAACGGCGTCGTGGCGATGCGCTGGATCCGGGAGGACGTCGAGGTCCTGGCGGCCTGGAACCGCACCCCGCTGGACCGGACGGTGTCCCTCTGGGGGGGGGCGGTCGTGCTGCCGCCGGGGATCTGGATCCGGGTGGCCGGGAACGGGGGGGACGCAGAGGAACTGCGCCTGCCGTGACGGGGACCTCCCGGGAGGCCGCAACGGCGTCCTGGCGGCGTCCCAGGACGGGGGCCGGAAGTGTCAGTCGCCCGGGATCAGCACCAGGGACCCGGCGGTCGCCCGGGACTGGAGGTCCCCCTGCGCCCGGGCGGCCTCGGCCAGGGGATACCGGCCGCCGATGGAAACCGCCAGGGTCCCGTCCCGGATCCGGTCGAAGAGGGCACCGGCCGATGCCAGCAGGTCCTCCCGCCGGGCGGTGTAGGTGAAGAGGGTGGGCCGGGTCAGGAACAGGGACCCCTTCCGGGCCAGCACGGCGGGATCGAAGGGCGGCACGGGTCCCGAGGACTGTCCGTAGAGGGCCAGCAGGCCCCGGGGCCGCAGGCACTCCAGGGAACCCTCGAAGGTCTCCCGGCCCACGGAGTCGAAGACCACCGCCACTCCTTCCCCATCGGTCTCCCGGCGCACCCGTGCCACGAAGTCCTCCTCCCGGTAGAGGATGGGGACCTCGCACCCGTGGGCGGCGGCCAGGCGGGCCTTGCCGGGGCTCCCGACCGTGCCGAGGACCCGCAGGCCCAGGTGCCGGGCCCACTGGCAGAGCAGGATCCCGACGCCCCCGGCGGCGGCGTGGACCAGCACGGGGTCGCCGGGTTGCAGGGGCCACAGGCGGCACAGCAGGTACTCGGCGGTCATCCCCTTCAGCAGCGCCGCGGCGGCGGTGTCGAATGGGATGTCCGGGGGCAGGGGCACCAGCCGGTCCGCGGGGACGTTGCGGGCCTCGGCGTAGGCTCCCGGGAGGCCTCCGGCATAGGCCACCCGGTCCCCAACCCCCAGGCCGGCCACCCCGGGCCCCAGGGCCTCGACCACCCCCGCCGCCTCCAGGCCGAGGCCTGAGGGGAGCGAGGGCAGGGGATAGAGGCCCTCCCGGAAGTAGATGTCGATGAAGTTGACGCCGACCGCCCGGTGGCGCACCCGGACCTCCCCGGGGCCCGGGTCGGGCAGGTCCAGCACCTGCCAGCGGAGGACCTCGGGGCCTCCGTGGGCGGCGATGACGATGCCGTTGGTCCGCATGGGATTCCCCGCCAGGGTCCGGGCCGGATTGTAGGGAGGCTTCCCCTCGAAGGAAAGGAGGACTACCATTCCGCGGCCTTCCGGCGCGAGGCCGGGAGCAATCGGAGGAGGCGACGATGATGCGGTCCGTCGGTCGGTTGCTGCTGCTGTGCGTGCTGGGGTCCTGGCCGCTCCCGGCCTGGGCCTCGGCCCCGGGCGCCTGGGTCCCCGAGGCCTGGTCGGTGGTCCCCTTCGGCCTGCTGCTGCTGGCCATCGCGGTGCTGCCCCTGGCGGTGCCCCACTTCTGGGAGCCGAACCGGAACAAGGGGATCGTGGCGGGGCTGCTGTCGGTTCCGGTGCTGGTCCTGACGCTGACCCAGGCCCCGGGGGCCCTCCTGCATTCCCTGGAGGAGTACCTGGGCTTCATCGTGCTGCTCTGGAGCCTCTACACCATCTCGGGAGGCATCCTGCTCCGGGGCAACCTGGTGGCCACCCCGAAGGTCAACACCGCCTTCCTGGCCATCGGGGCGGTGATGGCGAACGTCTTCGGCACCACCGGGGCCTCCATGCTGCTGGTCCGCCCGCTGCTGCAGACCAACATGGAACGACGCCACAAGACCCACACCTTCCTGTTCTTCATCTTCCTGGTCTCCAACGTGGGGGGATGCCTGACTCCCCTGGGGGACCCGCCCCTCTACATGGGCTTCCTCCGGGGCATCCCCTTCACATGGACCCTGAACCTGTTTCCCGAGTGGCTGTTCATGACGCTGGCCCTCCTGGGGGTCTATTTCGCCTGGGAGACCCGGGCCTTCCGGAAGGAGCGGCCGACGGAGATGGCCGAGGAGGTGCTGGACTACGAGCCCCTCCGCCTGGAGGGGAAGATCAACCTGCTGCTGATTGCCGGCGTGCTGGCGACCATCGTCGTGTCGGGACAGGTGGACCTGGGCCCGGCGACACCCTTCCTCCGAGACGGGGTGATGGTGGCTCTGGGGCTCCTGTCGATGGTCCTGACGCCCCGGAAGGTCCGGGAGGACAACCGCTTCACCTTCGGGGCCATCATCGAGGTGGCGGTGCTCTTCCTCGGGATCTTCATCACGATGGTGCCGGCCCTGGCGCTGCTCCGGGCCAAGGGAGCGGACCTGGGGGTCACCGATCCCTGGCAGTTCTTCTGGGCGACCGGGTCCCTGTCCTCCTTCCTGGACAACACGCCCACCTACCTGACCTTCCTGGAACTGGCCCAGGGGACCCTGGGGGCCGCCCAGGCGCCGGACCTGCTGGCGACGGAGGCGGGGGCCTTCGTGCTGAAGGCCATCTCGCTCGGGGCGGTCTTCATGGGGGCGATGACCTACATCGGCAACGGTCCGAACTTCATGGTGAAGGCCCTGGCCGAGGAGCGGGGGCCGACCCGGGTGCCGATGCCCTCCTTCGGCGGCTACCTGGTCTATTCCTGCGCGATCCTGCTGCCCCTCTTCGCCCTGACCACGGTGTTGTTCCTGATGCCCTGGTCCCCCCTGCGGTTCTAGGTCCCCCGGCACCCGGCGCTCCGGCAATCCAGGCCCGGGATCGGGCGCCTCTTCAGGGAGCCGGACCCGGGCCCGGAGTTCCGGGGAACCGGTGGTGCCCCTGCGGGATGCATGGTAGATTCGGGCCTCCCAATCAGGGGCATCGAATGAACGGGACGTTCCGCCGCTGTTCCCGGGCCGTGGTCCCGACCCGGGACGTGCGAACGACTTCGCCAGCGTCCCGGGCCACCGGGATCCTCGGCCTGATTCTTGTGGTCGCAGGATCGGGTTGCTCCGGGAAACCCCAGGCGAAACCCGCTGCCGACGACGGGGACGACCCGCCGGCAACGGGGGCGACCGCAACCGTTCCCGCTCCGGCACCGGAACCCGTGCCGGTGTCCGCCGAGGAAACGCCTCCGCCTGCCGACCGTCGAAGGACCGACCCCCTGTTTCGGCCCCACACCTACTGGGAGTACCAGGCCCGCACCGGGATGTCCGCAGCCGAGCGCGTGGCGACTGCGGAGCATCTGAGGGGACCGGTCGTCCGGAACATGTCCCAGGACGCCCACGTGGCGTTCCCGCCGGCCCATCTGCTGTTCCGGGTCTTCAAGGAAGAGAGGGACCTGGAGGTCTGGGCGGCTTCCCGGCCCGAGGATCCCCTGAAGCACCTGGCGACCTACGAGATCTGCTACGCGAGCGGCGTCGCGGGACCCAAGAACCGGGAGCATGACCGCCAGGTCCCCGAGGGCTTCTACCAGATCACCTCCCTGAACCCGGCCAGCGCCTACCACCTGTCCCTGCGGGTGAACTACCCGAACGCCTGGGACGCCCGAAGGAGCAGGGCCTCGAGGCTGGGAGGCGACATCATGATCCATGGAAACTGTGTGTCCATCGGATGCATGGCCATGTCCGACGAGCGCATCGAGGAGATCTGGGTGATGGCCCAGGCCACACGACGCAACGGCGGCGTGATGGACGTCCACATCTACCCCGGTCGTGACCTGGACCGCTTCATCGGGAGCGTCCAGGACAGGGACCCGCATCTGGCCTCCTTCTGGCGGTCGCTGAAGGCGGGCAACGACCTCTTCGAGAAGACCCGGCGGGTGCCTCGCCCGGGAAACCGCGACGGGGAATACGTCTTCTGAGTCGTTGGGCCCGATGTCAGACCCAGCAGCGATGGGTCAACCCGGCCTGGAGGGCCGGTGGCGTTGCATCGGGCCAGGATGGGAACCCGGCGGTCACCGATCGGGCGGACTCGACACGTCATGTCGGACCGGCGAGTCTCACGGAGTCCGTCCTCCCGGGGATCTTCCTAGCCCTTGTCACGGAGTGGCGGGTTCGAGGAGGCGGTCCCGGCCCGGGCGGGACGGCGCCGGGACCCCGGCGGCGGAAGGTCCTCGGGTTCGCGCCACAGGCGGACCACCGGTCCCTCCCGCCGGGCGATCACCCGGCCGGGAAGGTGGGCCTCGGCGACCCCGGATCCCGACCACAGGCGGACCAGGGCCTCGAGGTGGGCCCGGGACAACCCCCGGACTTCTCCGGTGAGGGCCACCCAGGCCTCGCGCATCCGGTAGGCCCGCAGGGCCTCCGGCAGAGCCGGATCCAGGGGAACGGCCACCTCTCCGGGACGACCCAAGGCGGCGTCCGAGGACGGTCCGCCGGGCAGGGCGAGGGCCTCCAGGTCCTCGGCCAGTGCCTCCAGGGCGAAGTCGATGCGGGGGTTGAGATCCCGGAGCAGGGGAAGCACCTCGCCCCGGACGCGGTTGCGCAGGAACCGGCGGTCGGAGTTGGAAGGGTCCTCCCGCCAGGCCAGGCCCCGGGACCGGAGGAAGTCCCGGACCTCCTCCCGGGTGGCGCAGAGCAGCGGCCGCACCACCCCCTCCCGGGTGGCCGGGAGGATCCCCGCCAGGCCCAGGGGGCCCGAGCCCCGGAGGAGGCGCAGGATCACCGTTTCGGCCTGGTCCGTGGCCGTGTGTCCCGTCGTGATGCGGGTCGCTCCCGCCTCCCGGGCCATGTCGTGCAGGGCCTCGTAGCGCTTCTCCCGGGCAGCCTGCTCGGGGGACTGTCCCCGGGCTTCGCAGCGGATCTTGCGAAGCAGGAAGGGAAGGCCCAGAGACCGGGCCAGGTCCCCCACGAACTCCGCGTCCTCGGCCGCCGTGGCTCGGAGACCGTGGTCCACGTGCCCGGCCACCAGCTCCACGGCCAGGACCCGCCGGAGGTCCGCCAGCAGGTGCAGCAGCGCCACGCTGTCGGCGCCCCCGGAAACCGCCGCCAGCACCCGGTCGCCGGTGCGCAGCAGTCCCCGGGTCCGGCAGTACTCCGTCACCCGTTGCGGCAGTTGACGCTTCCGGGTCATCGTGCGGTCCCCTCGGCCGGGGCCCTGGCTGGGGTCTCGGGCCGGGGCAGGCAGGCATCCGCGGGGGCCGCCAGGGAACGGTCGGTCCGCTGGGGATGGCCCCGGACGACCAGCCCTGCCAGCGCGCCGGCCTGGTCGAAGACCAGCGTTCCGGACGGCAGGCGCCCGGCGACGGCAAAGAGGCCCGGGAACGGGGAGGCCTCGGCGCCCAGGGAGACCGTCGGGCTCAGCACCGGTTGGTCCGGCAGGCTCGGCAGCACCAGGAAGAGCCCCCGTCCCCGTTCCCGCGACGACGCCGGGGCTGTTGGGACCCGTGGCCAGGTCCTGCAGGGTCCCTCGCAGGGCAGGCGGGCCACCAGCGCATCGGCGTCCCGATCCTTCACCGCCGCCGTGGTCTCCCGTCCATCGGGGCCCGTCAGCCGGGCCACGGAAGCCCCCTCCAGGAGCAGCATCGCCGTGCACAGCAGGTCCCCGTCCACCCGGAACGCCTGGCCGAACTGCGTCGGGGTCAGCCCCGGCTCCTCCAGGTCCGAGGCCCGGGGCCGGGACTCCAGCAGGATCACCCGGCGCCACAGGAGTTCCCTCAGGCGGTTCTCGTCCTCCATCGTCAGGGGCATCCAGGGGTCCAGGGAGGTCGCCTCCAGGGGGTGCGCCTCCCGGGGACCCGCCTCCGGGGCGGGGGCCGGTCCTCCGGCCGGTGGCTCCGGGGAGGGGACCTCGCCCCCTGCCGCCGGTGGCCACCCGGCCAGTCCCAGGCATAGCATCGCCAGGGCCATGCGTTTCATGGGCGACAGCGTAGCCGATCCGGTCCCGAATGGGGACAGTCACCCCGAAGTTCAACCCGATTTTGCGAATTGCCGGAACGCGGCACTGGAAGGATCGGGAAGAATCGCGGTGACGAAACCTTCAGGTCCCTTCCCAGAAGAACTCCTCGTAGGGGTCCTGGAGCACCTGCTGGACCGTGTCGTATTCCCCCGACAGGCGGGCCGCCGCCGCCTCGTCCACCACGACGAAGACGTGGGGGTGCATCTGGAGCACGCTGGCGGGGCACTGGGCGGTGACCGGCCCTTCGACCATCTGCTCCACCGCCCGGGCCTTCGAGGACCCCGTGGCGATCAGCAGGATCATCCGGGCCTCCAGGATGGTCCCGATCCCCATCGTGATCACGTAGCGGGGCACGCTGTCCGGGTCCCCGAAGTCCGGCGTGTTGGCCAGGATGGTGTCCTGGCTCAGGCGCTTCACCCGGGTCCGGGAGGCCAGGCTCGACCCCGGCTCGTTGAAGGCGATGTGCCCGTTGCGACCGATCCCCAGCAACTGCAGGTCGATGCCCCCGGCCCGGCGGATGTCCTCCTCGTAGCGGGAGCAGGACTCCAGGATCGGCTCGTGGTTGCCGTCGGGGATGTGGACCCGTTCGGGCGGGATGTCCACGCCCTCCACGAAGTTCCACCGCATGTAGGAGTGATAGGAGGCCGGGTGATCCAGGTTCAGGTTCACGTATTCGTCGAGGTTGAACGACGTGCACCCGGCGAAGGAGACCTCTCCCTTCCGGTGGCGGTCCACCAGGTCCCGGTAGAAGCCCAGCATGGTCCGTCCCGTCGCCAGGCCCAGCACCAGGCGGGGATTCGCGGAAACCTGGCGCACGACGAAATGGGCTCCAAAACGGCAGGCCTCCGTCTCGTCTCTGGCCCGGATGACCTTCATGGCGCTCCCTCCTGCCTTCTCTGGGTGAAAGGGGATGCGGCCGTCTTCCGGGTCAGGCCCGGGCCGCCGCCCTGCGCCGGACGACCCGGTCCAGCCACAGCGTCAGGGGCGCCGCCACGTAGATCGAGGAATAGGTCCCGAGGACGATGCCCAGGGCCAGCAGGATGGCGAAGTCCCGGATGGTGCCGCCGCCCAGGATCGCGATGCTGAGCACGACGATTTCGGTGGTCCCCGAGGTGATCAGCGTCCGGGACAGCACCTCGTTGATGGACTGGTTGATCACGTCCCGCAGGTTGCCGACCCGGCCCTTCTTCAGGTTCTCGCGGATCCGGTCGTACACGATGATCGTGTCGTTGACGTCGTATCCGATGATGGTCAGCAGGGCGGCCACCACCGGCAGCGTGAACTTGATCTTGAACAGCACCATGAAGCCGAACACCACCGCGACGTCATGGACCAGGCAGAGGATGGCCCCGGGGGCGAACTTCATGTCGAACCGCAACGCCACGTAGATCAGGATCCCGATGATGGCGTAGACCAGGGCCAGCATCGCCGTCTGGAACAGTTCCTTTCCGACGGAGGGGCTCACGCTGGCGGTCGAGAGGACCTCGACGAACCTGTCCCCGAACTGCTGCCGGAGGGCGTCCTCGACCTGGAGCTTGATGGCCTCGACCTCGATGGTGAACCGGTTGTCCCGGACCGCCGCGATGCGCCGCTGGGCCTCGGCCTCGACCCGGGCCGCCTCGGCCTTCACGTCGTCGTCCTTGGCCGACAGCAGCAGGTCCTTCTCCCGGAGCATGTCCGCCCGGATGCGCTCCTCCTTGTCGGACCGGACGCTGATGTGGGGGAATCCCGCCTGGGCGAAGACCCGCCGGATCTCCTCGCCGGCGGCGTCGAGGGGCCACTCGTCGGGCAGCGACAGGTAGAACTTGTCGCCTGCCTGCTGGGGGCTCTCGGCGACGGCTCCCCGGCCGAAGTGCCGCTCCATCGCCCGGGCGATCTCCAGTTTCGTCAGGGGGGTCAGCAGGCTCGGAAGTTCCGTGAAGACCTGGAACTTCACGGTGTCCGCCTCTCCGCTGGCGCCGACGTCGAAGTCCTGGACCTCGACCTGGGTCCCCTTCTGGCGGGTCTGCTTCTCCACCAGGGCGTTCACGGTGGTCTTGATCGTCTCCCGATCGACCCCCTGTCCCGCCTTGAAGGCCACGATGATCTTGGACCCGCCCTTGAAGTCGATGCCGCTGTCGAACCCGAAGATCAGGGCCGCCAGGATCGAGATCACGGTGAGGGACATCGAAAAGGGCACCCAGAACCTGGCGGCGCCCATGAAATCGAACCTGGTGCCGGGCTTGATGAACTCCATCGAGGCCTCCCGTCAGATGCCGACGCTCAACCGCTCGGGGCGGAACTTGTCCAGGTACCAGTTGAACAGCACGCGCGTGAAGTAGAACTGCGTGAAGAAGGTGACGGCGATGCCGATCAGCAGCGTCACCGCGAAGCCGTAGACGGGGCCGCTGGAGTAGTTCATCAGCACGACGCCCGCGATGGCGGTCGTCAGGTTCGAGTCGAAGATGGCCGTGAAGGCCCGGGAGTAGCCTGCCTCGACGGCGGACCGGGGGCCCTTGCCCGACCGGATCTCCTCGCGGATGCGCTCGGTGATCAGCACGTTGGCGTCCACCGCCATGCCGACGGTCAGCACGATGCCCGCCAGTCCCGGCATCGTCAGCGCCGCGTTGAACCCCACCAGGATCGCCAGCGTGAAGAGCACGTTCAGGAACAGCCCGATGTCCGCGATCAACCCCGAGCCGCGGTAGTAGAACAGCATGAACAGGAAGACCAGGGACACCGCCACGACGAGGGAGACCACGCCGGCCCGGATGGTGTCCCGTCCCAGGCTCGGGCCGACCTCGAAGTCGTGGACCTTGTGGACGGGGGCCTTGTAGGCCCCGTGGGTCAGCACCGTCACCAGCGCCTGGGCCTCCTTCAGCACCTCCCGGGGATGGCGGGCGCCGCCCAGGGTGATCTTGGCCCGGCCGCCGCCGATCCGCTCCCGGATCACCGGGGCGCTGTTGACCTCGTCGTCGAGCATGATGGCCATGTACTCGCCGGTGTTCTTCTCGGTGACCTCCTCGAAGAGGCGGGCGCCCACCGAATCGAACTCCAGGCTGACGTAGGGCTCGCCCTGGGTCTCGAAGAGGACCATCGCCCGGGTCAGGTGGTCGCCGGTCACGTCGGCCCGGGACCAGAGGTAGTGGGTCCGGTAGAAGCGCTCCTTCAGCAGGTTGTCCTCCCGGACCTCGACCAGTTCGTAGCCCACCATGTGGTCGTCGTCGATCGTCAGGGACTTGATGAAGGAATAGAGGGCGTTCTTGGCCAGGGCGTCGCCGGTGCCCCGGGCGATCCCGGCGTCGGCCCGGACATACCACTGGCCCGTGGAGGCGTCCCGGTCCATCTTCAGCAGGGCGCCCTTCTCGGGATAGCGATCCCGGAAGGCCTGGAGCGCCGCTTCCTGGCCCTTGAAGAAGTTCTGGGCCGCGGGGCTCCGGTCGACGATCCGGAAGGCCAGGCGGGCGGTCTGCCCGATGCGCTCCCGGACCTGGTCCACCTGGGCGCCCCGGACACCGGGCATCTGGATGTCGATGTCGGTGTCCCCGTTCTTGCGGACGTCGGGCTCCACCAGGCCGAAGGCCTCGATGCGCTTCCGGATGACCTCCAGCGTCTGGTCCACGATCTCGTCCCGGACCGCCGCCACCCGCCGTTCGTCCAGCCGGAGGGCGACCTTGTTGCCCGACGGGATCTGGCGCCGGAGGTCCCCCCGGAGATCCTCCACCAGTTCGGGGGTCACCACCTCGACGTCCGCCTCGTCTCGGAAGGTCAGCAGCAGGGTGTCGAAGTCGGTCCGCTCGCAGGTGAAGCGGTCCCGGAGGGCCTTGCGGTCCTCCTCGGAAAGCCCCTCGGGGTCCTTCCCGTCCTTCCGGGCGAGGGCCTCGACGACCTGTTCGGTCACCGCCTCCCGGGTGCGGAGCAGGTTGTCGGCGATGGCCCGCTGGTAGTCCACCGTGTAGCGCAGTTCCAGTCCGCCCTGGAGGTCCAGGCCGAAGGCGAGGCGCTTCTGGAAGGGGTACCAGGACGGGGTCTTCCCCTCGGGCAGCAGCGTCGGCAGCACGTAGAGGAACGACAGCAGGATCAGCGCCAGCAGTGCAATGGGTTTCCAGAGGTTCTTGCGGTTCATGCCGGTCTCCCAAAAGCCGATGGTCCAGCAGCCGGGCGGGTCAGGATCGGGCCTCGCCGGGCTCCTGGTACTGGGTCGCGATCTGGGACTTCAGGACCTTCACCCGGACGTCCTTGTCCAGTTCGATCACCGCGATGTCGTTCTGCAGACTGGCGATGCGGCCGATCAGCCCCGAGGCCAGCACGACCCGGTCCCCGGCCTTCAGGGCCTTCAGGAACTCCTCCTGCTTCTTCCGCTGCTTCTGCTGCGGCCGGATGATCAGGAGCCAGAAGACCAGGATCATCACGCCGAAGAAGATCAGGGTCTGCCACATCTGGCCCTGGCCGGCCTGGGCCGCGGCATCGTGGACCGGGGCGGCGGCGGGGGCGGCCTGGGACCCGGCTGCGGGGGCCTGGGCCTGGACCGCGGCCTCGGCGCCGGCCGGGGGCGTCGCGCCCGGCACCGCGCCCTCCTGGGCGATCAGCACGAAATTCAGAAGACCCTTCATCGTTCCTCCGACAAGGAGCGGACGCGCGTATGTAGCAGAAAGGAGGTTCGGGGTCAAACCCTTTGGTGGAACCCTTGCCTTTTCCCGGCGGGGCTTTCCGGCTAGACTCGCCCCGATGCGGCGGTGACGCGGATGGGCAGGATCCTGGGCGTGGGAACCGACGTGGTGACGATCCCGGACTTCGAGCGGCGAATGGAACGGTCCCCGGGCCTGGAGCAGAGCGTCTTCGCCCCCGAGGAGTCCGCCTACTGCCGGTCGATGGCCCGTCCCGCCCAGCACTTCGCCGCCCGGTTCGCCGCCAAGGAGGCCGTGCTGAAGGCCCTGGGCACCGGGTGGGCCGAAGGGGTGGATTTCCGGGACGTGGTGGTGGTCCGGGACGCCAGGGGCGCCCCCTCGGTGCGGCTGGAGGGGGGGGCGGCGGCCCGCCTGGAGGGACGGAGTGCGAGGGTGCACCTGAGCCTGTCCCACGCCGGCGAGACGGCGATGGCGGTGGCGGTGCTGGAAGCAGGGGAGGATCGCGATGGCGGAGATTCCTGAGGACCTGGCCGGGGAGGTCAAGAAGGTGATCGTGGAGTGCCTGAACCTGGAGGTCCGTCCCGAGGACATCGAGGACGGAGCGCCCCTGTTCGGGGAGGGCCTGGGACTCGATAGCATCGATGCGCTGGAAATCGCCCTGGGGCTCGAGAAGCGCTTCGGGATCAAGGTGCAGCCGGACAAGGAGACGAAGAAGTACTTCTTCTCGGTGGCGACGCTGGTGGACCTGATCCGGGAGCGTCTTCAGGGTGCCTGATTCCTCTGCCGGGGAAGGGGCGAAGGTGCGGGGTCCCGGGGCCCGGAGGGGTGCCTGGGCCTTTGCCCTCTTCTGGGTTTCCTGGCCGCTGTGGATCTGGCTGGCCCTGACCCGCTTGGGACCCCGGGCCGCCTCGGGGCTGGTCCTGGGGTGCCTGGCCCTGCTGCTCTGGAGGGGACGGCGCCGGGGCCTGGGCATGCTGGCGGTCCAGGCCGGGGGCGGCGCGGTGCTGTCCCTGGCCACGCTGGTCACGGGGCACCCGGCCTTCCTCTACCAGGCCCCGGTGCTGGTCAGCGCCTTCCTGCTGGGCACCTTCCTGTGGACGATCCGGCGACCCCCGCCGATGATCGAGCGCTATGCCCTCCTGGTGAAGCCGGACCTGTCCCCCGGGGAGAAGGCCCACTGCCGGGCCTTCACCTGGATCTGGATCGCCTTCTTCCTGGCCAACATGGCCGTCACCGAGTGGCTGGCCCTCCGGGGAGACCCGGCGGCGTGGGCCCTGTGGTCCGGCGCCCTGGCCTACGGCGCGATGGGCCTGATCTTCGCCGCCGAGTGGGTGATCCGGCAGGTCCGCTTCGGGGACCGGCGCCGCTGGCGGACCGCGTTTCACACCGTCGCGTTCTACGCCCCCTGGGCCCTGGTCAGCGGGGGCTTCACGCTGCTGGCCTACCTGCCCCTCCGGCTGCTGTCCCCGGTCTTCCCGTCCCTGCGGAAGCGCTTCCGGCGGTTCGCCCAGGGCTTCTACCGGTTCCAGATGACCTTCCTGACCTGGACCGGGACCATCCGGATTGCCTCCATCGAGGGGGAGGAGGACCTGGCCCGGGCCGATCCCCGGGTGATCGTGGCGAACCACCGGACGCTGCTGGACGTCCTGATCCTGATGTCCCGGGTCCCCGAGGCCACCTGCCTGCTGAAGCCCCTCCGCCGTTCCGGGGCGGACCCCGGCCGCCACGCGATGCCGGATTTCTGGAAGCCGTTCATCCTGGGGCCCTTCTCGCTGCTGGGCTACATCCCGATGCCCGAGGACTGGCGGGACCCCTGGGGATTGCGCAGGGTGCTGGACCTCTGCCGGGCGCAACTGGCCGAGGGGCGGCCGCTGATCATCTTTCCCGAGGGGACCCGGTCCCCCGACGGACGCCTGCTGCCGTTCCAGGACCTGCCATTCCGGGTGGCCCGGGAGGCCCGGGTGCCGCTGCAGCCCGTGGCCATCCACACCGACGTCCGGTTCATGCCCCAGGGGACCGTGGGCATCGACGCCGATCGTCGGTGCACGTTCCGCATCCGGGTGCTTCCCTGCATCGATCCCCGGGACGACCTCCGGGCCCGGGACCTGTTGGTGGAAACCCGCCAGCACCTGGTCCGGGAACTCCGGCGCATGGAGGAGGCCTTCGGTCCCCTCTGGAGGGAGGGATCGGATCCCGGCCGGGAGGGTCCCTAGTCCGACCAGGCGGCGGCCAGGCGTTCCAGGGAGGCCAGGTCGCCGACGCAGTGGGCCTCGTAGGCCGAGGCATCGGGCCAGATGCGCCGCAGGGTTCCCCGGAGCACCCGCCCGGGTCCCACCTCGACGAAGCGCGTCACGCCCTCCCGGCGGAGTCCTTCGACGATCTCGACCCACCGGACCGGCCGCTGGAGCTGGGCCACCAGGGCCTCGCGGACCGCCAGGGGGTCCTCCTCCGGGAGGCCGGTGGCGTTGAGGTAGAGGCGTCGTGCCGGCGGGTGCAGGGCGATTCGCTCCAGGGCCTCCCGGAAGGGCGCCTCGGCGGGTGCCATCAGGCGGCTGTGCCAGGCCCCCGAGACGGCCAGGGGCACGCACCGGGCCTCCCGGGACTCGAAGTGCCGGGCGGCCCGATCCATCGCCTCGACAGTCCCCGACAGCACCGCCTGGTCCGGGGCGTTCAGGTTCGCGACGCCTCCCTCGGCCGGGTCCAGGAGTGCCTCGGTCTCACGGAGGACCTGGTCCAGGGGAAGGCCCACCACGGCGATCATGGTTCCCGGGTGCGCCGAGGCGGCGTCGTCCATCGCCGCGCCCCGGGCGGCGGACAGCCGGATCGCATCGTCCGCGGAGAGACATCCGGCGCACCGCAGGGCCGCGATCTCCCCCAGGGAGTGGCCGGCGGTGACCTGGGGCTCCAGGTTCCGGGATTCCAGCCAGGCCAGGCATGCCAGGCTGACGGTGGTGATGGCCGGCTGGAGGACCCGGGTCCGGGAGAGGGCCTCGAAGGGCCCCCGGGAGCAGAGGGCCAGCAGGTCGGTGCCCGTGCAGTCGGAGGCCGCCTCGAAGAGGCGCCGGGCCTCGGGATCGGACCGGGCCAGGTCGGCGCCCATGCCCACGACCTGGGATCCCTGGCCCGGGAACAGGAAGGCCGTCCTCGCCGCCATGCTCCGATCCTCCGGTTTCAGACCAGCAGGGAAGAGAGTCCCCCGTCCACCACGAGCGCCTGGCCCGTGATGTAGGACGCCTCGTCGGACAGCAGGAACAGCGCCGCGTGGGCGACTTCCCGGGCCAGGCCGAACCGGCGCATCGGAATGCGATCCTGGAAGGCCCGGCGGCTCGGGGAGGGCATCACCGCGGTCATCTCGGTGTCGATGAACCCCGGGACCAGGGCGTTGACCCGAATCCCCTTGCCCACCGTCTCGGCGGCCAGGGACCGGGTCAGGGCCAGGATCGCCCCCTTCGATGCCCCGTAGGCCGCCTGCCCCGGCAGCCCGAAGGACCCGGACACCGACCCGACGTTCAGGATCGCCCCGCGGCGGGCCTGGAGCATGGGCCGCAGGACGGCCCGGCACCAGTGGATCGTCCCCGCCAGGTTGGTCCGGATCACCCGGTCCAGGTCCTCCCCGGGGGTCATCGCCAGCAGTCCCGAGTGGGTGACCCCGGCGTTGTTCACCAGGGCGTCGATGCGTCCTTCCCGCTCCAGGACCGACTCGAGCGCCCGCTGGACCGCCTCGGGGTCCCGGCCGTCGCAGGCCAGGGCCTCGACTCCCGGAAGGCGGGCCTTCACGGCCTCGGCGGCCTCGGAATGCCGCAGGAAGGTGAAGGAGACCCGGGCGCCCTCCTCGACCAGGCGCTCCACGATGGCCCGGCCGATGCCCCGGCTGCCGCCGGTCACGACGACGACCTGGCCCTGCATCCGGTCCGCCACGGGATCCCCCTAGAGTTCGTCCAGCCGGATCTTCAGGCTTTCGGGCAGGAACGGGGGCATGGTCAGGGTCTGCCCCGGGAGCGACCGGTCCCCGTCGCGGACCTCGACCGGCAATCCGGCCCAGGCGAACGGGCGGCGGACCTGGGCCAGGCCCAGGTCCCGATCCAGCACGGGCGATCGTCCCGCAGCCACGACGGTCCCGACGGGTTCGCCGTCGAGAAGCACGGTCTGTCCCACGGCCAGGCCTCGGGTTTCCCGGTCCAATGCGACGCCGACGACCTTCGTGGACCCCCCGGCCTCCCGGCGGCGGATCACGGCCTGTCGTCCCGTGAAGCGGTCCTTCTGGAAATCGAACATCCACTGGAGCCCCAGGACCAGGGGATCCCGGACCCGGATCCCCTCCTGGTGCACGTTGAAGAACCGGCCGTCCAATTTCAGCAGGTCCAGGGCGGCGGTGCCGTAGAGGGTCCATGCGGGGTCTTTCGCGGCCCCGCGCAGGGCCTCCACCGTCCCGGCGGCCGCCTCCTGGGGGACCAGGATCCAGTATCCGAACTCGGCGGTCTTCCCCGCCCGGATCACTCGGACGTCCGTGCCGGCCAGGGAGCGGGGCTCGATGGCGAGGTAGGGCATCCCCAGCACGTCGGGGCCCAGAAGTTCCCGGAGGGGGGCCCAGGCCCGGGGACCGTCCAGGGACAGCACGGCCCACCCGGACCCCTCGTCCCGCAGGGGCACCCCGGCCAGCAGGCGGTCGATCGTCGCCGGGTCCGCGGCGCACTCCAGCAGCACCCACAGGTCCTCGTCGTCGATGGCGACGTAGGCGTCCGCCGCCACAAGGCCGTCGTCGTCCAGCAGCAGCGTGTGGAGGACGCGCCCGAAGCGGAGCCGGGACACGGGGCCCGTCAGGACCTCGTCCAGGGGGTAGAGGGCGTCGTCCACCGGTCCCCGGAGCACCCGGACATGGGTCATCGGGCACAGGCCCAGGGCCTTCCGGACGGCCAGGACCTCCCGCTCCGGGTCCCCGAATCCCGCGACGGCCGGCATCCCCGACCGGTCCTCGAACCGGGCTCCGGACCCCTCGAGCACCCGCCTCCAGGTCGCGGTCATGGCAGGCCTCCCGCGGCCTCGGGGTGGCCGGTCTCCCGGAGCACGTGGTCCGCCAGGGTGTTGATGGATCGCAACAGGGCCACGCTGCCCTCGGCGATCTTCACCCCGAACTCCTGCTCGACCGCCAGCACCACCTCCAGGGCGTCGAGGCTGTCCAGGCCCAGGCCGGATCCCAGCAGCGACACGTCCTCGTGGAGGTCCTCCTCGGTATAGGGCAGGGACAGGCGGGCGATGAGGTTCCTCTTGATGCGGCCGATGACTTCCTGCCGCCAGGCGATCCGCCGTTCGATCTCGGGGGTCATGGTCTCCTCGGGAAAGGTCGCCCTCGGTCGGCGCGGAATATACCACAAGACCCGGAAAGGTCACGGGGAGGGGCGGGTTCCCCTGGGACCGCGGGCCATCCGGACGGCATCCCCGACCACCAGCAGGGCCAGCACCGCCAGCAGCAGGGCGATGCCTCCCAGCAGCAGGTCGGGTCCCCGGGCCGGGTCGTAGGCCCAGAGGAACCGCCGTGCCTGCCAGGCCAGCGCCGTCAGCGTCGTGGCCAGCATCACCAGCGCCGGCCCGAGGGTGTACCAGGCGGGCTTGCCGAGCCCCACCAGCCAGGCCGACAGCACCAGGAGGGCCAGGGCGGCCACCAGCTGGTTCGAGGCCGCGAAGAGGGGCCAGAGGACGTTCTGGCCCCCGGTCATCACCAGCCAGAGGGCCGGGATCATGGGCAGCAGGGACCCGATCCACCGGTTCCGCAGCCAGGGGACGGCGTCCCCGGCCAGTTCCGCCACCAGGAACCGCGAGAGCCGCACCGTGGTGTCCAGCGTGGTCATCACGAAGGAGTTGATCATCGTGATGCCGAAGAAGATTCCCGCCGTGGCGCCGATCAGGGGGGCCGTCAGGCTTCCGAACCCCTCTCCGAAGGCCACGATGGCCCCGGCTCCCCGGGGCTGCACCACCATCTGCTGGAGGGTGTCCCAGGGCAGCCCCGCGGCGACGGTCAGCAGGGCCAGCACCGCCAGAGCCCCCTCGGTCAGCATCGCGCCGTAGCCGATCCACAGTCCGTGGCCCTCCCGGGCGAGCTGCTTGGCGGTGGTCCCGCTGGCGACGATGCTGTGGAACCCCGAAATGGCCCCGCAGGCGATCAGGATGAAGAGCATCGGCCAGACGGGTCCCTGGGCCGTGACCGGGGCGGTGAAGAAGTCCGCCTGGATCGCCCGGTGGCTGGCCAGCACGCCGACGAATCCCAGGGCCATCCCGACGATCAGGATCCAGTTGGCGATGTAGTCCCTGGGCTGGAGCAGCAGCCAGACGGGAAGCGCCGAGGCCAGCACCCCGTAGCCGCCGAGGACCAGGTACCAGGCGATCCGGGCCTGGTCCGGCGACAGGTGCAGCGACCAGACGGCCCACGCGTCGGGGAAGCGGTCCGCCGGGACCTCGTGGAGGGCGATGGGGAGGTGGCTGCCGCAGTAGATCAGCAGTCCGAGCCCGGCCAGCGCCAGGACGGTCGAGGGCACCAGGGGCCAGCGCCACCGGTACACCAGCAGGCCGAAGACCACCGCCCAGGGGATCAGGCCCAGGGAGGGCAGCACGATTTCGGGCTTGTCCAGGAAGGAGCGCGTCGCCACATCGATGAAGGCGGCCACGACCAGCACCAGGGTCAGCAGCACGAAGACCTGGAACAGCAGGCGGGCCCGGCGGCCCAGCGTCTTCCCGGCCAGATCGGGGATCGAGTGGCCCTGGTTGCGGACCGAGGCCATCAGGGCCGTGTAGTCGTGGACCCCACCCAGGAGGACCACTCCCAGCAGGATCCACAGCAGCGGGACCCCCCAGCCGAAGAAGGCCACCGCGAGGATCGGCCCGACGATGGGCCCGGCCCCGGCGATGGACGAGAAGTGGTGACCGAAGAGCACGAAGGGGTGGGCGGGGCGGTAGTCCACGTCGTCCCGGAGGGCATGGGCGGGGGTGGGCGTCCGGTCCTCCGGGAGGAACAGCCGCCGGCGGAGGTGGCGCCCGTAGGTCAGGTAGGCAACCACGAGCCAGGCGAACGCCAGGATGGCAATGACCGCGCTGTTCATCCGACCCTCCGTCCCGGCCGTGCCGGGTTTCCAGCGGCCGCATCTTACCGCGGTGCCGGGAAGGGGGCAGACCCGGGGATGGGGATCGGGGCCATCCGGGGGCGATTGACAGCCCCTGCCGAATCGGAAGAACCTTTTCTGACAGGCAGAGGAGGATCGGAAATGGAGGGGGAACGCCTGGGACGATACCGCCTGGTTCGGAGGCTGGCGACCGGGGGAATGGCCGAGGTCTTCCTGGCGGTCGCCGAGGGACCCGAGGGATTCCGGAAGGTCGTGGTGGTCAAGCGGGTGCTGCCTCACTTCTCGGAGGACCCGCGATTCGCGGAGATGTTCCTGGACGAGGCCCGGCTGGCCGCCCGGCTGGAGCATCCCAACATCGTGCAGATCTTCGATCTGGGAGAGGCCGACGGGCGATACTTCATCGCGATGGAGTTTCTTCGGGGCCTGCCGGTCTCCCAGGTGCTGCGCAGGCTGCGGGCCCGGGGCCGGGAGTTCCCCCACCCCCTGGCCGCCTGGCTGCTGGCCCGGGCCGCCCAGGCGCTCCATTACGCCCATCGGCTCCAGGGACCGGACGGCCGTCCCCTGGGCATCGTCCACCGGGACATCAGCCCCGACAACCTCTTCCTGACCCGGGAAGGGGTCGTCAAGGTGCTGGACTTCGGGATCGCGAAGGCGGCCACCCACCGCCACGAGACGGCCGCCGGGACCGTGAAGGGGAAGTTCGCCTACATGTCCCCGGAGCAGGTCCGGGGGCAGCCTCTCGATGCCCGGTCCGACGTCTTCTCGCTGGGGGTGGTGCTCTACGAACTGACCACCTCGGCTCGGCCCTTCGGAGGGGCCTCGGACCTGATGACCGTGTCGTCGATCCTGAACGATCCCCCGCCCCGGCCCGCCGAGGTCTTCCCGGGCTACGACCCCCTGCTGGAGGCGGTCTGCCTGCGCTGCCTGGAAAAGGACCGGGATCGGCGCTTCGGGAGCGCCGGGGAACTGGCGGAGGCCCTGGCTCCCCTGGCCGGCGGCACGGCGACCGAGGCGGCGTTGGCGGCGCTGGTGGAGGACCTGGCCACCGACGAGGAGAAGGCCCGTTGGGACCGCCCGGTGGAGGAGGGTTGCGGGGAGGCGACCGTTCTGCTGGAGGGCCCCGGGGAAACCCGGGCCCAGGGGACCCCCGGGGAGGGGGCGCCTCCGGGGTCCCGGGGGGGTGAGGGGGGCCGGCCGGGGACCGGCGGGGCGGGCGTCCCGGCCGAACCTGCGGCGGAGGCCCTGTCGGGACGGACGCTCCAGATCCCCTCGTCGGTGGAGAATCCGGTCCCCGCGGTTCCGGGGATCTCGCCCCGGAGGTCCGGCGGGCCGCGGAGGACCAGGACCCTCGCGGTGGTGCTGGGGATTTTCCTGGGGGCCGTCGCGGCGGGAGGCGGTGCCTGGTGGGCCTGGCAGCAATCCTCGGAGCCGACGGAGGTGTCCGGATCCTCCCCTCCGGCGGGGATGGCCCCGGAACCCTCGCGACCGGCGGAACCGTCCCCCACGCGACTGGTGGTGACCAGCCTCTCCTCGGCGACCGTGGAGGTGGACGGGCGGGTCTGCGGGTTGGGCCGGTGCGAACTGGCGGTCGCTCCGGGGGCCCACCGGGTGCGGGTCCGGGGCGCCGGCTTCCAGCGGGACCAGGAGGTCGCGGTTCCCGAGGGACGGACCACCGAGGTCGAGGTGCGGCCTCCCCCGGGGTCGCTGGTGCTGAAGGTCCCGGCCGGGGTGGAGGTCTTCCTGGACGGGGACTCGGTGGGCCGGGGACCCTTCATCCGCCCCGTGCAGACCTGGCAGGGGGTCCACACGGTCCGGTTCGTGCCTCCCCGGGGGGATCCGGCGATGCGTTCCGTGACGATCCCTCCGGAAAATCCACAGGTCACGCTGACCTGGCCCTGAGACCCGGAAGGCCCGAGACCGGCCCGGCCTCCCCCATCGCAACCGCGGGCCTCCGCGATCCCCCGTTCCCGGATCGAGGGGGCGGGCGACAGTGGTATGGACCCCGCCGGCGGGACTCGACTATCATTCGCCCCATGTGGACGAACCAGCCCCTGGTGCGACGGATCGTGGAACTGGCCCTGGAAGAGGACCTGGGCACCGGCGACGTCACCACGGAACTCGCGGTCCCGGACGGGGCCCGGGCCCGGGCCGAGGTGGTGGCCCGGGAGCCCTGCGTGCTGGCGGGGCTGCCGGTGGCCCGGGAGGTGTTGCGGCAGGTGGACCCGGAGGTCGAGGTCCGGGACCTGGCGGTGGACGGCGACGCGGTGGTGCCGGGCCAGGCGGTGATGGAGGCCACCGGGAGGGCGGCCTCGCTGCTCATCGCAGAACGGACCCTGCTGAACTTCGTGATGCGGCTGTCGGGGGTGGCGACGGCCACCCGGGAGTTCGGAAAGGCCCTCGAGGGGACCGAGACGACGCTGCTGGACACCCGGAAGACCACTCCGGGCCTCCGGGTGCTGGAAAAGTACGCGGTGCGGGTCGGCGGAGGGCGCAATCACCGGATCAACCTGGCCGGCGGGGTCCTGATCAAGAACAACCACCTGGCCCTCTGGGGCGCGGACCTGAAGGACGCCATTCGCCGGGCGCGCCGGGGGGCTCCGGCGCTGACCCGGGTTGAGGTGGAGGTCCGGACGATGGAGGAGGTGCGCCGGGCCATCGAGGCCGGGGCCGAGATGCTGCTGCTGGACCACATGACGGTGGAACAGGTGGCCGAGGTCGTGGCGTACTGCCGCTGGAAGGTGATCCTGGAGGGGGCCGGGAACATGACGCCCGCGAAGGCCCGGGAAATGGCCCTGGCGGGGGTGGACTTCGTGTCCGCCGGATCCATCACGCACCAGGCCCGGTGGCGGGACTTCTCGATGGCGCTGACCCTCATCCAGGAGACGGCCGCCGATGCCCCGACCCCTTGATTTCCAGGAACTGGGGATCCGGTTGCAGCAGGGAGGGTGCGCCTCCCCGCGGATCCTGTGGTTCCCAGAGGTCGGCAGCACCCAGGACGAGGCCGTCGCCCTGGGGCGCCAGGGGGCTCCGGCCGGGACGCTGGTGATCGCCGGCAGGCAGGCCCGGGGCCGGGGGCGGCAGGGACGGTCCTGGCATTCCCCTCCGGGCGGCCTGTATTTCAGCATCCTCCTTCGCCCCGAGGCCCCAGTGCACCGGTGGCCCTCCCTGGCCGTGGTGGCGGGGCTGGCGGCGGCCCGGGCGCTGGTCCGGTGCGGGGTGACGGGGGTTCGCATCAAGTGGCCCAACGACCTGGTCCTGGGGTCGCGCAAGGTCGCCGGGCTGCTGGCCGAGTCCTTCGGCGGCGAGGGATTCTGCGTGGTGGGGGTCGGCCTGAACCTGGATCTCGGGGAGGGGCTGCCCCCGGATCTCCGGGAGATCGCGACGGACCTGGCCCGGGAGGTTCCGGGAACGGACCTCCTGGAGGCGGCCGCCGGGGTGGTCCGGGAGGTCGCCGGGAGTCTGCTGGAGGGTTCCCGGGATCCCCGGGTGGACCCCGAGGAGATCGCCCCCCTGCTGGTCCGGGACAGGGAGATCCGGGTGGGCGGGTTGCTGGGTCGTCCCGAGGGCGTCGAACCGGAAGGGGAACTGCGGCTGCGGGCGCCGGACGGGACCCTCCACAGGGTCCGCTGCGGGGAGGTGATCCGTGCTGATCGCGATTGACGTGGGGAACACCCACACGGTGATCGGGGCCTTCGAGGGGGATCGGCTCCTGCGGACCTTCCGGCTGACCAGCCATCGCAATCTGACCGTGGACGAGTTGTCCTGGTGGATGGAAGGACTGATGCGCCGGAGCGGACTGGACCCCGATGCCGTCCGGGGCATGGCGGTCAGCAGCGTGGTGCCGCCCCTGACCGGGGTCTTCGAGGAATACGCCCGGCGAAACAAGACCCCCCTGATGGTGGTGGGGCCGGACACCGACACGGGGATCCAGGTGCGGTACGAGCCCCCGGGGGACGTGGGGGCCGACCGGGTGGTCAATGCCGTGGCGGCCCATCACCGGTGCCCGGACCGCGACGTGATCGTGGTGGATTTCGGGACCGCGACGACCTTCGACGCGGTGACGGCCCGGGGGGAGTACCTCGGGGGAGTCATCGTTCCAGGCGTCACCGTGTCCCTGGACGCCCTCTTCGCCCGGACCGCGCGTCTGCCCCGGGTCGAGGTCCATCGTCCTCCCCGGGTCGTGGGCCGGAACACGGTCCACAGCATCCAGTCGGGCGCCTATTTCGGCTACCTGGCGATGGTGGAGGGCCTGGTGACCCGGATGCGCCGGGAAATGGCCGAGCCGGTGCGCGTGCTGGCGACCGGGGGTCTGGCGACCCTGCTCTGCGGAGACAGCCCCCTGATCGACGAGGTGCTGCCGGACCTCACGCTCGAGGGACTCCGCATCGTCTGGGATCGGAACCGTCCGGGGATGGACACCGTTCCGCCGCACCCGGCCCCGTGACAGGACCGGACCCGGATCCCTACTCGCCGTCGATCCGGCGCATCCAGCGGACCAGCATCCTGCCTTCCGGGTTGTAGAGATCCCTCAGGGATTTCCCGTTCGTCAGGATCCAGGGATTCAGGGCATGTCTGCCGTTCTTCGACAGGAAGAGGTCGTCGGCCAGCCACAGGGCCGCATGGACCAGGCGTCCCTCGGGGGTCCAGATCAGCATCGCGTCCCCCATCCGCCGCTCGTCCTCTTCGATGGCCCGGTACTGCTTCGCCAGGCGTTCCATCGCCACCCGGGAATCCAGCACCGAGTCGTCCGGCTGCTCGACGCCGAAATTGAGGACGGTCCAGAGGCAGTCCCGGGGCGGATCTCCCGGGGACGGATAGGAGTAGAGCCGGGTCCGGGATCCCCGGGGCAGCAGGTGCACGAGGTCCAGGTCCACGCCTCCGGGGATTTCCCGCGCCGATTCCAGCAGGGGCAGCAGGTCCTTCCGGCGGTTGCCGAACCGGGACCACCAGGTGGCCAGGGAGGCCGCGTCGTCCTCCGGTCCCACCTCCAGCCAGGCCATCCGGGTCGGGGTGGTCGCCCAGGCCCGGAGCACCTGGGATCGATCCCGGGCGGAGGGGGCCCGGAGGCAGGCCAGGGGCAGGTCGGCCAGGGCCTGGGACCCCCGGAAGGCAAACACCAGCCCCTGGATCCACCGCTGCCACTCGGGGGGCATCCTGGAAAGCCTCATCCAGGACCGGAGGTCCTCTTCGTCGAAGACCAGCAGGAACGGCAGGAAGGGCGAGTCGGGGTCCCGGAGCACTTCCTCGAAGAGGCGGGACCTGGCGGCGGGGGAAAGGGCCTCCTGGAGGGAAGGCGGAGGCCTCACGGTGCAGCCCCGTGCATTGCAGCGGGAGGTCGTGCGAAGAAGGGCCCGGGAGCCGGCCGGGAGTTCCAGGCTGTCCAGGAACGACTCGAGGCGGTTCCGGGAAAATCCCGGGAAGGTCCATGGGGGCGATTCCAGGGGGCAGAGGTCCGGGTCCAGGAGGTCCGGGTGGGGGGCCAGCCAGAGAGGCAGCGTCTTGAGCCGTCCCCAGGGACCCGAGGCGCCGTTGGACACCGGCGTTGCCGATGGGGCCTGCGGGGGGAGCGTCGCCGTCGTCCTGGCGGGGGAACCGGCCGGCTCCCGGGCCATGGATCCCCACCAGTACCCGGCCCGGACCAGGCCCGCCGCTACCACGACGATCCCGGACGCGAGGAGGATGCGACGGGCCGAGGAGGACACGGGACCTCCCGAAGCGCGGGGACATTCTGCCGAAAGCCCCCTTCGCAAATCAAGCGGTCGAACAGTTTCCGTGCTGGGTTGATCAGGGAGTCGGGGGGGCGGGGTCCCGCAACTCGATGTCCGCGGCGAAGTGCAGGTAGCCCTGGTCGTGGCCCAGTTCCTTCGGGACGATCGCCAGGTCCTTGTCGGGCAACTGGAGAGGCAGGTCGCTGCCGGACAGCAGGTCCTTCAGATTGAACGAGGGGATGGCCACCACGAAGGGCTCGTCAGCGATTTGCTGGAACAGCACCGGGATGGCCCCGAGCAGCAGGTCCCGGAAGGTGTCCTCCTGGCCGTCCCACTCCTCGTTCAGGTAGGCGATGTCCATGTCCACGAGGTCCGGCGGGTTCACCGTGATCTGGATGGCCGGGCCCTTTTCGGGGTCGTCCACGATGGCCAGCGACAGCGTCAGTTCCAGGAACAGGAACGCCTTCAGGTCCACCGGCTGCCCCATCAGCCCGAACTGCGCGTCCAGGTAGAAGTCCCCCAGCTGCACCGTCAGCGTTCCCGCGGGGTTGCAGGACGTGAAGACCGGGGGCAGCAGCGGGGTGGTCACCGCGTTCAGGTCGGTGATTCCGTACTGGGAGAGGTCGGTCCCGGTGCTGGCCAGATCCTCCGCCGTCAGCACGATGTGCAGGAAGCGGGAGTCCCAGACCGAGTAGAGGGCCTCGTTCAGCACGTCGTCGAAGATCGCCGCCATGATCTTCCGGGCGTTGCCCAGGTCGAACCCGAACACCTCGGGGGTCAGGGCCAGGCACGAGGCCCTGCCGATGGATCCCAGGATGACCCGGTCCGCCAGATGGTCCGAGGTGACCGCCCCGTCCAGGTCGATGGCGCCGCCGGCCGGCGTGAAGTCGATCTTGCGGGGCGCCAGGGAGATCCGGAGCACCAGGTTGTTCATGCCCGGCAGCGGGGCGTCCACGGAGACCTCGAAGGGCTTCTCCAGCAGTTCGTTGACCTTGGGCTCCAGGTCGTTGATCGTCTTCACCAGCAGCGGTTCCACCTGGTCCCGGAGCAGGTTCTCCAGGGTCCCCTTCAGGATCGACGCCAGGAAGTTGAAGAAGACGTTGTCCAGGTGGAGGTTGAACCCGTCCATCTTCAGGGAGGTCTCCCCGGCGAAGATGCGGATCTTCCGGGTCGCCTGGTCCACCCCCAGGTTCACCCGCATGTTCAGCGTGACCTTCTGGGCCTCGGCGTAGCCGGACTGGTTGCCGGGACACAGGATGCCGCCCCCGGTCTTCACCAGCCGGACGTCGGCCCGGAAGTCCGGGATCGCCGCGTCGATCTGGAGTCCGCCGAAGGTGGGCTTCACCTGCACGTCGGGAGTGCCGAAGACCACCTGGTCCAGGAAGACGTCGTAGGCGCATCCGACCTGCTCCACCCGGGTCACGGGGCTGGGCAGCAGCGCTGTCACGTCCAGGTCCTTCAGCGCTGCCACCAGCAGCGCCGAGATCGTCGCCTGGTCGGCCGGGTCCGGGTTGTAGAACAGCAGGTCGTCGAGCCAGGCCTTCACCGCCTCGGGGACCAGGGACTGGGACACGTCCGGCTGGCCCATCGGGATCCACGTGGTGCTGAACAGGTAGGACTGGAGCACCCGCGTGGCGTTGCCGAAGGTGTCCGTGGCCACCGCGTCGATCAGGTTCATGCCCTGGACGGGCTGCATCGCAAACTGGAAGGTCCCCCCGGGGCCCATCTGGGCCGGCTGGCCGTTGATGGTCACCTGGCCGACCTGGCTGATGTCCTCGGACACGACGCCGGTCACCATCACCAGCCGGTCGCCGTCCAGCGTGGCCGCCCTCTCGGGGTAGGTGATGGCCAGGGTCGGGGCGGTGCCGTCGCACCAGGCCACGATGTCGTCGCAGCGGGAGGCATCGTCGGCCACGCAGGCGGCGAAGGTGTATCGCCCCTCGGCCTCGAAGGCGAAGCGGTCCGCGGCGATGCGCCGGATGCCCGTTTCCGGGTCCACGGTGGGATCGGTGATGGCCCCGCCGGGGACGGGGTTTCCGAAAGCATCCACCAGGTCGAAGCCGACCTTCACCTGGTCGGCCACCCGGTAGGCCGGCTTTTCCGGGATGAGTTTCAGCCGCAGGCCCGTGGGTTGCCCCGCCTGGATGGTCAGGCGGGCCGACTCGAGGGTCGCCGGGGCGTCGTCGGCCGGGTGGCAGGTGACGTCGTACTGCCCCGCCTTGGTGCCCGTCACCGTGAAGCCCATCGCCGAATTCGTCACCGAGAGGGCCTCGGGGACCTCGATCCGGAAGGACAGCCCGGCGATGGCGTTCCCCTCGGCGTCCGAGGCCTGGCAACTGCCCCGGCTCTCCTGTCCCGCCACGATGGTGTCCGGGTCCAGATCCGTGCGCACCCGGGCCAACGATCCCGCGACCACCTTCAGCGGGGCCGGGGTCTGGTCCACCGCGCCGTCGATCAGTCCGCAGGCCAGACGGTATTCGCCCGCCTTGCGTCCCGTGGCGTCGAACCGTCCGCCTCCCCGATCGACCAGGTCGATTCCCTCGGCGGGACTGGCCTGGACCTGGAAGGCCGCGACGGCGGGGTTCCCCAGGGCGTCGAAGGCCGAGCAGGTCACCTGGGCCGTCTCCCCGGCCCGGATGGTCGCCGGCGCGACGGCGGTATCCACCGTCAGGGGACGCCCCGACTCGACGGACAGCGTGGCGGGGGACTCATCCCGGAGTCCTGCTCCGGTGCAGGCGACCTGGTAGGTGCCGGCCTTGTCGCAGGTCAGCCGGAAGCCCGCGACGGTGCAACCGGCGGCCGGGTCCACCAGGACCTCGAAGGTCACCTCGGATCCCTCGGGGGCTCCCAGGGCGACGCAGGTCACCTCGACGGTGCCTCCCGCCTCGACGGCCTCCGCCGAGAGGGTCGTGTCGATCGTCCAGCCGCTGACGTCGCCGAAGTCGCCGCCGCTGTCGCTGCCACCGTTTCCGGAACCCCCGCCGCAGGCCCAGAGGACCGCCAGGGAGGCGACCAGGAGACCCTGCCACCGATTCATCATGACCCCCTTCGGAAGGCAGAAGCATTCTAGTCAAGGAGCCTGGCAAACACCAACCCGTGTTTCCTCGCGATGTCCGGACCTCGTCGGGACCCGGCTGCCGGTCGGCCCCGTGGAGGGCTGCCGGGGCCTGGTGGAGCGGCCCGGGGAGACCGAAAACGGGTGCCAGGGACCTTCCGGCGACGTATGATCCCTCCCGCTCCGGGTTCCCGTGGGTCGGGTGGCAGCAGGAACCCGTTCCCCGGGGCCCGGGGAACCCGATCCGGGAGTCGCGATGACCCAGGAGGCCTGGCGGCGGCGGATTCGGCAGCGGGTCCAGGGGCCGGTGCACCGGTTCCACCTGGCCTGTCCCCCGGGATTCGAGGCCGAGGCCGCGGCCGAGTGCCGGGAGTCGGGCCTGCAGGATCCGGAGATCGCCGAAGCGGGGACGCTGGTGCTGGCCGGGAGACTGGCGGACGGCTGGCGGGCCTGCCTGTCCCTTTCCTGCGTGAACCGGGTGCGGGTGGAGGTCGGCCAGGGGCGGGCCGGAGCCCCCGAGGAGGCCTTCCGGCTGGCCCTGGCCGTTCCCTGGGAAGCGTGGCTGCCCGCCGGGCATCCCCTGATCGTTCACGCCACGAACCGCCGGTCCCGGATGTTCGGCAGCGGCTTCCTGGACCGGGTGGTCCGGGACGCCGTGGACCGTCGTTTCCGGGAGTGCGGGCTCCCGGGGCCTTCCTGGAAGTCCTCCGGGGTCGGGCTGCGGGACGGGGAACCGGACGGGGAGGAGGAGGGGAGGGAGGAGGCCCCGGTCCCCGACACGCTGGTCGCCCGCCTGGCGGACAACCGCCTGACGCTGATGCTGGACCTTGGGGGGGAGCCGCTGCACCGCCGGGGCCTGCGCCTCCGGGTGTCCCGGGCCCCCATCCGGGAGACGCTGGTCGCCGTGCTGCTGCGCCGGGCCGGCTGGAGTCCCGGACAGGCCCTGGTGGAGGGGTTCGCCGGGGACGCTCCCTTCGTCGCCGAGGCCGCGGCCCGGGACCGGGGCCTTCCGCCGGGAAGACTGCGGCGTTTCGCCTTTCAGGCCTGGCCTTCCTTCCGGCCGGCCGCCTTCCGGCACCTGCGGGAGAAGGCGGAGGCCCGGTGCCTGCCATCGGCCCGGTCCCGGCTGGTGGCCATCGACCGGTCCCCCGAGGCCCTCGATCGGGCCCTGGAGCACCTGGAACGGGCCGGGGTCGCAGGGGACGTCCTGCGGGTCCAGGCGGACTTCCTGGAATGGTGTCCGCCCGGGGACCTGGCTCCGGGACTTCTGTGCCTGAATCCGCCCTACGGAATCCGCCTGGGCCTCCAGGATTCCCCGGGCTTCTTCCGGGACCTGGGATTCGCGCTTCGGTCCCGGTGGAGGGCCTGGCGCGTCCTCGTGGTCTGCCCCTCGGCGGCCCACGCCGAGGCCCTGGACCTCCCCCGTGCCCGCCGGTTTCCCCTGCCTCACGGAGGACTTCCGGCCGTGGGGGTGCTGTCCATCCCGGAACCTTGACCCCCGGGCCTGTTGGATCGTGGGGATGTCTGGGCGGTGGATGGATGCCCTTGGCCTGGAGGGAGGGGGCCTCCCATCGGGAGCACAGAACGGGTTGCAAGAGCCCTGGACAGCAGTCGGAAAACCTTTGTAGACTCCGCTTCTGTTCATAGAAGGTGCCGGTTCCGGGACCCGGAGACGCCGGTCGTGTCCCAGGGGATTGGTAGGCTCGTTCTTGGCCGGGAGACCCGGGGCATTTCAGTCGCCCGGGATCCCCACGGCGGGACGGGAGGGGGTCCGGGACTTCGGAGGCTTGGCAAGGCATCGGCAACAGGCAAGGAGGCATCATGGCGGACGCGTTGACCCTGGAGACGTTGCGGGATCTGGTGGCGGGGGATGCGGTGGCGATCCGGCGCGTGCAGCGGTTGCAGCCGGCCGGGGGCCCTGGGGACAAGGTCTTCCCGCCGACCTATGAGGGGGGGACCTACGCAGAGGAGGAACGGATCATCGACGGCCAGCAGGTCCACTGCGTGCTGCTGGACAGTGTGCAATCCCAGGCCAACCGCATGGAGCAGGCCCTCAAGGAGGCCTTTTACCGGGGACCGGGACAGGAGGCTGACCTTCCGGTCATCACCGTGGACTTCGCCTCGGCCGGCCTGCCCGAGATCGGGGAGGTCACGAGTCTGGATGCGCCGCACCGCCTGGCCGACGCGATCCTCCGGGACAGCCTGCTGGACGGACAGCCGTTCCCCAAGACCTCCATTGGCCAGGTGCTGCGGAAGGCATCCCTGCACAACGCGACGGGCCTCTACGAGGTCTGTCCGACCGCGCTGATCTTCGGCGTCTGGGATTCCACCGGCGAAAGCGGCGGCCTGGGGGTCAAGTTCCAGAGAATGCTGGTCAGTGAGATCGTGGCGTTTCAGGCCCAGACAGGAAAGAGACCCTCCAGCCGCATCGATCCCCTGGGAATTGAAAAGGATGCTGGAACGCTTTACGCGGTTCCGGGTCATTCCGGCTGGACGCTCGATCCGGAAAAGGCATTGAAGGAAAACGGCAAACCAGTTCCCTACGGGACGAAGAAGGACAAGGTTGGAAAGAAAGTAGGAACACCTTCCGCGGCGAATCACGGCAATATCACGCCGTCTCTGAAAAATGAACAGGGCAAGGAGAACCACGGAGGGGTGACCTTCGCCTTTGCCCAGCAGTCGGTGGTGTTCAGTTTTCCGGCAGTGCGACGCCTTCGGTTCCCGGATTCCCAGAATCGTGTCGAAAAAGAGCGGGATCTGGCTGCCAGAACTGCCCTCGCGGCAATGGCGATCGGGGGGGCCCATCTGTCCGTCGGGAAGGGGTGTGACCTCCGCAGTC
The DNA here is from genome assembly GCA_017994695.1 of Myxococcota bacterium. Taxonomy (GTDB): domain Bacteria; phylum Myxococcota_A; class UBA9042; order DTJE01; family DTJE01; genus JAGOKF01. Next base: position 31,663 of record JAGOKF010000033.1, read on the forward strand.
GGTGCCTGCTGGTTCCCGATGACTCTTCTGTCTCGGTCTGGGAAGTGATCCGGTTCGACGGATCGTGCGAGCCTCTCCGGATCGAGGACCCTGTGGAACTGTTGCGTCATGCGGACCGGAGTGCGCAGGGATTCGGGCTGCCTTCCTGGAGGCGACGTCCGTGGGTGCTGACCCCGAGCAATGAACTGGTGGAACTGGTGCGCAGGAGCAGGCAGGTCGTCCAGAACTCCTCTCCGGAGGATTGACACAATGTTTGCTCTAGGATGGCAGTACCTGACCGGGCGGGCAGTCGCAGCGGCCAGCGATGATTTGGAATCGCCGGAATGGCCTCCTCATCCCGATCGGGTCTTCAAGGCCCTGGTGGCAGCCTGGGGCGAAACAGGGGCCTCCGAAGAGGGAAGGGCCGCTCTACAGTGGCTGGAGCGTCAAGGGCCAGCGGCGATGGCTGTCTCGATGGACGAAGAGGTCCCGATCGGCACAATGCAGGTGTATGTTCCCGTGAACGATGATTTCAAGCATGAGAGGGAGAAACCGAAGCGGTCGAACGAGCGTGATACGGATGAAAGCCCTGACGAGTCAGATGAAGAATCCAAGGAAGGGAAGAAGAAGTCGCTTTTTCACGTGAGGAAAAGAAAACCGATCGCTTATGCGCTGCCTGGCGATCGCCCGTGCTTCCTGATCTTTCCCGAGGCCGACCCCGGTCCCCATCGGGCGGCCTTGGAGACGATCTGCCGGTCGGTGACCCACATCGGCCACTCCCGATCCCTGGTTCGCATGTGGATCGAGGACGACCCGCCCCCTCCCAACCTGGTTCCCCGGAGTTCCCGACAGACGACCCACCACCTGGGGGTCTTCTACCAGGGGCGTCTTGCGGAACTGGAAGAGGACCACCGGGTGCTGTATCCGGGACCCCTTGAGGAGGAAACCGGGAAGGACAGGCAGAGCGGGAATGGCAAGTCGCCCCCTCCCCCGGTGCGCAGCCACGCCCGGGGGCAGTTCATCCCCTATGGCCCTCCCGGTGGCACCGTGTCGCAGCAGGGGGATTTCGAGCCGCGCGTGCTCGTGCTGCGTCGGGTGGAGGGCGCCCAGGCCAGCCTGCCCCGATCGCTGTCCTGGCTGGAGGTGCTTCGGAAAGCCCTGCTGCTGGCCGCCGACCAGCACCCCGAGTGGCGACGGCTGGTGAGCGGCCACGAGGCCTCCGGACAGGCGATGAACGCGCCGCACCTGGCGCTGGTCCCTCTGGCCGACGTCGGTCATCCCCACGCCGACGGACACCTGATGGGTTTCGGGATCCTGTTTCCCCGGGATCTGTCCCGGGACTTGGAAACGGACTTCCTGTGGGGGGTCCTGCCCCAGGTCTTCCAGGGGGACCCGGCACGGATCCGGCTGGTGGCCGGGGAGGCCGGGGAGATGCTGCTGGACCGGGAATCCCGTCCCGTGCCGCCCAGAACCCTTCAAGGCACCACCTGGACTCGGACATCGGCCCGCTGGGCCTCGGTGACGCCGGTCGTGCTGGACCGCCAGCCTCCCCGACGCCACGAGGACCAGGACGCCTGGGCGATGGACCAGATCCGCCGAGCCTGCCTGCGGCAGGGATTGCCGGAGCCCGAGGAGGTCCGGGTATCCCCCGTGTCCTTTGTCCTGGGATCCCCGCCGTCCCGGGCCTTCCCGCCATTGCCCAGGCGCGGCGACGGGGGACGCCGCTGGCATCTCCACGCCGAAATCCGGTTCGCCGAACAGGTCGCTGGACCGATTGTGCTGGGGGCTGGCCGGTATCGCGGGTACGGCCTGTTCCGACCGATGGGGGGACCATGAGCCTGCAACTGGAGCATTTCGGCGAGTTCTTCCGGGCCGTGCATGACCTTCCGCCCTTTCCCTGGCAAACCCGCCTGCTGCGGCAGGTGATGGACCAGGGCTGGCCCGAGGCCCTGGCTCTTCCGACCGCAGCGGGAAAGACGGCCGTGCTGGACGTGGCGGTCTTTGCCCTGGCCTTGCAGGCCGCGAGGCCTCCGGCCGAGCGGACGGCCTGCCGGCGCATCGCCCTGGTGGTGGACCGGCGGATCGTGGTGGACGAGGCCTCGGAGAGGGCCCGCCGGATCGCGGAGTCCCTGGACAGTCCGAGCCTTCCCGTCCTGCAACAGATGGCCGAGGCCCTGCGGTCCCTGGGAGGCGACCGACCCCTTGTCCATGCAACCCTGCGGGGCGGCATCTACCTGGAGGAGATGTGGGCCCGAAGCCCCGTGCAACCCGTGATCCTGTGCTCGACCGTGGACCAGGTGGGCTCCCGCCTGCTGCACCGCGGCTACGGGCTTTCGTCCCGAGCGAGGCCCCTGCACGCCGGGCTGCTGGCCAACGACACCCTGATCGTGCTCGACGAGGCCCATTGCAGCGAGCCGTTCCGCCAGACCCTCCGCTGGATCGAGCGGTTCCGGCAGGTGGCCGAGCGGCCCCTCCGGACGCCTTTCTCGGTCGTGACGATGACTGCCACCCCGGTTCCGGGGCAGACCGTCTTTTCCCCGGACGACGAGGATTGGCGCGACCCCGTGTTACGAGAGCGATGGAGTGCCAGGAAGCCTGCGGTGCTCCAGGTCGCCCCGGGCGACAAGGAAGACAAGTTCGTCGATGCGTGCCGCCAGGCGGTGGAGGAGGTCCTTGCCGTTTCCGGGCAGACGGATGCGGGGCCGCTCTTCGGCAACCCGGTCCGGTCGGTGCTGGTCGTCGTGAACCGCGTGGCCACCGCGAGGGAACTTGCGAAGAGCCTGCGGGATCAGGCCACCGCTGCGGCGAAGAAAAAGAAGGGCCGGCGGGCCGAAACGCGGGACTCCGATGGCAAGGCCCGCTGGGACGTCCTGCTGCTGACGGGGCGCACCCGGGCCCTGGAACGGGACCGGCTGGTGCGTCAGTGGAGGGATCGCATCATCGCCGGGCGGCCGGTTCGGGATCCGCCCGGGGCGCCCCCGCTGGTGGTGGTGGCCACCCAGTGCGTCGAGGTCGGGGCCGATCTGGACCTGGATGCCCTGGTCACCGAGGCCTGTCCCCTCGATGCCCTCCGGCAGCGGCTCGGGCGGATCGACCGCCTGGGCCGGCGCGGCGAGTCCCCGGTCCGGATCGTCTGCCGAAAGGAACTGGCCTCGGGGGACAAGGCGGACCCGGTGTACGGGGAGTCCCTGAAACGGGCCTGGGACCTGCTGCAGTCCCTCGCCCAGGACGGCACTCTGGACCTCGGCACCCAGGCATTGCGGGACCGTCTGGACAAGGCAGGGGACCTCGGGCCGGTTCTTTCGCCCAAGGGGGAGGCCCCGTTGCTCTTTCCGGCCTTCCTGGATCTCTGGGTGCAGACGGGGCCCGAGCCCGAGGTCTCGCCGGACCCGGCGCTCTTCCTCCACGGAACCGAGGGCGCCGTCCCGGACGTGCAGGTGATCTGGCGGTCGGACCTGCCGGAGGATCGGCCGGATTCCTGGGCCGACATCGTGGGCCTGTGCCCGCCGTCCACCCTCGAGGCGATGCCGGTGCCCCTCCATCTTGTCCGGGCATGGCTGGCGGGCGATCCCAAGGTCGAGGACCGGGGGGGCGATATCCCGGAGGTCCTAAAGGAAGAACGGGACGCGAAAGAGCAAGGAAAGTTCAGGAAAGCGCTTCGATGGTTCGGACCCGACGAATCCACCCTGGCCGCCGATCCCCTGGATATCCGGCCGGGGGACGTCCTGGTGGTCCCGGCCTCCTACGGAGGGTGCGATCAAGAAGGATGGGACACCGCCGTCACGCAACAGGTCCGGGATTTGGCCGAGGAGGCCATCCTCGCGGGGTGCAGGCCGGCCGTGCTCCGAGTGACCCCCGCCCTCTGGAGCGGAGGAGGCCGGGAGGTCCTGGAGGAGATCTGGAAACCCCTGGGAACCCTCGACGCCTCGTCGGAGGACGGCTGGCCCGAGGACCTGCGGCAGCAGGTTCGGGAGGCCCTGGATCGTTCCGTGGAGGCCTTGCAGGGACTTCCGGAAGCCGATCGCCCGCAAGGTCTGTTCGGGGTTCTGGATCACCTTCGGGGCCTGTCGTCCTTGGACATGCTGCCTCACCCGTCCGGCCGGGGCATCCTGGTGCGCGCCCGCAGGCGGGTCCATCAGGTCGCCGCCGGCGAGGACGATTCGTCGGTGTTGTCCGAGGGTCCGGTTTCCCTGGCGGCGCACATGGAACAGGTCGGTAGGCTCGCGGCGGACTATGCGGAGTCCGCCGGGTTGGAGGAAGGGCTCCGGACCGACGTCATGCTGGCTGGGCGGCTCCACGACGTGGGCAAGGCGGATCGGCGCTTCCAGGCCTGGATGCAAGGGGGTGACATCATCCGGGCCGCCCGGGCGGGCCTGGTGGCCAAATCGGATCGCCTGGTCCCGGGGACTCCCCAGTCCGAAGCCGCACGGGAACTGGCGGGGTATCCAAAGGGCTACCGCCACGAGGTGCTCTCGACGCGGATGATCCACGATTCGCCGGAGATCCTCCGCCTTGCATCGGATCCCGACCTGCTCCTCCACCTGGTCGTGGCCCACCATGGTCACGCTCGTCCCTTCGTTCCCGAGGTCCACGATCCCCGGCCTCTGAAGGTGCGTTACGAATGGAACGGCGTTCCCCTGGAGGCGGGCAGCGACACGGATTGGCATCGAATCGACAGCGGGGTCGCCGAGCGTTTCTGTCGGCTGATCCGGCGCTATGGCTGGTGGGGACTTTCCTATCTGGAGTCACTGGTGAAACTGGCCGACTACCGGGCCAGCGAGCGTCCAGAGACGTCGCAACAGCGCATGGAGGCATGAGTCATGGCACGCTTCCGGTTGACGGGACTGGACGGCCGGAACCCGCTGCACTTCCTGGCGGCCCTGGGCCTGTTGCGCCTGGGGGATCGCATTCGTCCCGGCATGAGGCTCGGCTGGTCCTTTGAGGGGGCGGTCCGGAACCCTGTCCTGGAGCCCGTTGCGGACTTCGCGGACCTGGAGCGACTCGCCGAGTCGATGGCGGCCTGGTTGCGGGAACTCGGATCAACGAACCCATCTCCACCCACGAAGGCGGTTAATCTGCCTTTTGGCCAGGGAATTGCTCATCTGGGCGACATTATCAAAGCGCCCGTTGGGATTTTTCGTAATCTCGGTGAAAATGCGTTGCGTGATTGGTTTGATAGTGTTTCTGCCGGAAAGTTTCCAATTTGCCCGGTCCAGGATGATCCCTGGCTCGTTTTACAGCAACTCACTGCTCTTGCTTCGGAGGTTTGGCTGAAAAATGGTTACCTAAAAGAAACCCCATTAAGTTTCGGTAATGGAGGTGGAAAACAGTTTCTTTTGAAGCATTTTCGTATGCTTGCTGGAAATGTGAATCGGAGAAATCTGATCGCGTCTCTCATGGGAGGTCAGACGCGTTTCGTGATAGGCGGGACAGCCTTAAATTGGGACCCATCAGACCGACGATCGCATGCTCTTCAAGCAAGAGATCCCGAATCTACGAAAAAGATTGTGGATGTTTCGGCAAATGTGCTGGCATACATTGGTCTTTCATTTGTGAAAGTAGTGCCTTGTAGGCCTGGTTTTTCAAGAATTTTGGGATATATATCGAATCAAAAGTTGAGTAAAGGCGATTCTTTGAAGGATGGTTCAGTGGGGAGCTTCTATTACCCGCTGTGGGAACGAACGATTCCTGTTGACCTGGTATCGGTGCTGTTCTCCCAGTTGGACAGGCTGACGACATCTGTTCCGCAGAATGGAATTAGGGAGATTTGGGGTTCTAGAATTGTTTCCTGTGATAAACGTAAATACTTCTCTAGGCCGAGACTGATAGTTTCCTAAACAGGGACAACAGACCAACCATCGCACGCTTTTCTATGAAACTTCAATGTGGCCGCGCTTTCGAAAGCGCGGAAATGGCTCCGTCGGGGTGGATCGTCCAGCCGGGGGTCCTGCTTCAATGTGGCCGCGCTTTCGAAAGCGCGGAAATCAGTGGCATGGCGGCCAGTGGCATGCCGGCCAGTGGGCTTCAATGTGGCCGCGCTTTCGAAAGCGCGGAAATGAGCCATACTGGGACGGAAGCCTTTCACGTATTGCATCGCTTCAATGTGGCCGCGCTTTCGAAAGCGCGGAAATCAGGAGCCCGCGAATAAGACTGATTTCCTACTCCGAGATGGGCTTCAATGTGGCCGCGCTTTCGAAAGCGCGGAAATCGGGACCGCGAGCATCCGCATCGCGTCGCGTCGCTGGCTTCAATGTGGCCGCGCTTTCGAAAGCGCGGAAATTCCATCATCCTCTCCAGCCCGGGCTACGATGGCGCGGCTTCAATGTGGCCGCGCTTTCGAAAGCGCGGAAATGGGGCAACGGTCGACCGATCGGGCGTACTCCATGGCGCTTCAATGTGGCCGCGCTTTCGAAAGCGCGGAAATGAGGGGCCGTTGCGCGCAATCTCCATGGCCCATTCGCGGCTTCAATGTGGCCGCGCTTTCGAAAGCGCGGAAATGAGGGGCCGTTGCGCGCAATCTCCATGGCCCATTCGCGGCTTCAATGTGGCCGCGCTTTCGAAAGCGCGGAAATCACGTACGCCCGGGACGTGGACCTGGCGCCTCGTGACGCTTCAATGTGGCCGCGCTTTCGAAAGCGCGGAAATCGAATAGGTGATGGGGAAACCCCACACCCCCCGGTGCTTCAATGTGGCCGCGCTTTCGAAAGCGCGGAAATAACCCGGCCGGGTCGTCGTCCTCGACCATGATCTCGCTTCAATGTGGCCGCGCTTTCGAAAGCGCGGAAATCAGGATTATTTTTTTCTGGGGCAAAAATTTTTTCTTGCTTCAATGTGGCCGCGCTTTCGAAAGCGCGGAAATTACGCCCGGGACGTCGACCGGGCCCCGCGTGACGAGCTTCAATGTGGCCGCGCTTTCGAAAGCGCGGAAATCGCCCGTCGAGTGTGGCAGCAACCGTGAGTTTACTGCTTCAATGTGGCCGCGCTTTCGAAAGCGCGGAAATGATGGGAGGAAGTGGCCGCATTCCAGGACGCGGCCCGGCTTCAATGTGGCCGCGCTTTCGAAAGCGCGGAAATGATGGGAGGAAGTGGCCGCATTCCAGGACGCGGCCCGGCTTCAATGTGGCCGCGCTTTCGAAAGCGCGGAAATCGCTCCTGGACCTCGACCCAAACCAGCGGCAGTCGGCTTCAATGTGGCCGCGCTTTCGAAAGCGCGGAAATAGCCCGGGGTCGCGCTTGGTGGCGCGCAGGATCATGTGCTTCAATGTGGCCGCGCTTTCGAAAGCGCGGAAATTATCTGGTTTGACTTGGACGTTGGCGGGTCGTGGTAGCTTCAATGTGGCCGCGCTTTCGAAAGCGCGGAAATGGTGTGAACACGCGGGGGCGGGGCAGAAGCGAGATGCTTCAATGTGGCCGCGCTTTCGAAAGCGCGGAAATTCCGAAATCCGGGAAAAAGACCTTCCGGCCATCCGGGCTTCAATGTGGCCGCGCTTTCGAAAGCGCGGAAATACGCCCACCGATGGGCGATCGCGGTCAAGGTCGTCGCTTCAATGTGGCCGCGCTTTCGAAAGCGCGGAAATCGGACGGTTTATTTGGATCAACGCCTGTCCGATGACGCTTCAATGTGGCCGCGCTTTCGAAAGCGCGGAAATCCCGACGCGGGGGCGTCGTCGCGGTCGACCTTCTCGCTTCAATGTGGCCGCGCTTTCGAAAGCGCGGAAATCCGGAGCGGACCTGAACCTGCTGGCGCTCCGAGCGCATGCTTCAATGTGGCCGCGCTTTCGAAAGCGCGGAAATCGGCGGAAGCCCCCGTCGGATGGGAAGATGGCATCGCTTCAATGTGGCCGCGCTTTCGAAAGCGCGGAAATTCGGGAGCCCCGCCGCCCTTGACCAGCGGAGGCAGGCTTCAATGTGGCCGCGCTTTCGAAAGCGCGGAAATCTTCCAGGCCTGGATGTCGTTTGCCACGATATAGGGACCACCTGGAGGCCTGGTTTGCCAGCAATTAGGGACCAGGTGATTGCCACCAATTAGGGACCACCCGCGGACTGTGGAGTGGTAAAGCCACGTCGGGCTCTG
>JAGOKF010000123.1 GCA_017994695.1 Myxococcota bacterium
GGTCGTCCGATCCGTCACCCGCCTCCGGACCGACATCGGGTTCCGGAGCGAGTTCCTGTTCTACCAGCGGGCCCTGAAGAACTACTTCACGCTGCGCCTCCAGCCCGATCGGTCCAAGTACTACCTGGTGGAACTGGTCTTCGACCCCCGGGGCAAGACCTCCACCGTAGAACGACTGACCGTCACCAACGACCCCCGGGTCCCCGGGGCCGTCTCGGAGCGCATCACCGAGACCAGCCGGGGCGGGGTCAAGTTCAGCCTGGAGTTCGCCCGGCGCTTCGGCTTCTGGACCGGCCGGTTCGGCCTGATCGAGAGCACCGGCGGGGTGGGCATGGACTTCGAGTTCTTCCAGGACCGCCTGAAGATCGGGATGGACCTCTTCGACTTCTCGGCCGATCGGTGACCCCGGCTGAAGGGATCCCTGCTCTACACGTTCTGGGACGTCTTCTACGTCACGGCCGGCTTCGACGACGTCTTCAACCGCCGGGGCCGGGACTACTTCCTGGGCGCGGGGTTCCGGTTCCGGGACGACGACATCCGGGGCCTGCTGTTCACCGTGGGAACCCCGAGTCTTTGACCTCCTCGTCGGACGCGGCCCGGAGCGTGAAGGACACCGTCGTCTCCTCGCCCCACCGGCTCTGGATGTCCAGCGATCCCCCGTGCTCGGTGACGATGCCGTAGACCACCGCCAGTCCGAGCCCCGTCCCGGTTCCCACGGGCTTCGTGGTGAAGAACGGGTCGCAGACCTTGTGCAGGTGGGACGGCAGGATGCCCTGGCCGTTGTCCCGGACCCGCACCCGGACCCAGCCCCGGTCCGCCCACTCCCCCAGGATGCGGATCTCGCCCCGCCCCTTCCGATCCCGGTCGGGATCCCCCTGGATGGCATCCTGGCTGTTCAGCAGCAGGTTCAGCAGCACCTGCTGCAACTGGTGCCCGTTGGCCCGGACCCGGGGAAGACCGGCCTCCCATTCCACGGCCAGCGAGATGCCGTGCTTCAGCAGCGTCGGCTGCATCAGGTCCGCGACGTCCCGGGCCACGGCCTCCAGGTCCACGACCTCCTGGACCGGCGCATGCTCCCGCGCGAAATCCAGCAGTTGCCGGACCAGGCTGCTGATGCGCTCGATCTGCCCCGCGATGGTCTTGACGGCCTGGCGGGCCCTGGGATGGTCGCCCCCCACCTCCTCCAGCATCAGTTCCGCGCGGCCCGAGATGATGTTCAGCGGCGTGCCGATCTCGTGGGCGAGGCCCGCGGCGAGGCGCCCGATGGCCGCGTGCTTCTCGGCCTGGATCAGGCGGCCCTGGACCTGGTGGGCATCCTCGATGGACTGCTGGAGGCGCCGGTAGGCCAGGGCCCTCCGCAACGCCTTGGCGAGCCGGCGAGCGGTCGCCTCCAGGCGTTCCCGGTGGCGTTCCTCCCGGTCCCCCGGGGGCGGATCGGCGACCAGCCAGCCGATGTGAGCACTGGGATCCCCCAGGAGGGCCCGGTTCGGGAGGACCGCCGACTCCCCGTGTCCCGGGGCATCGGCCTGGCAGGGAAACGAGTCCCCCAGGCGATCCAGGTCGCCCTCGGGCCATTCTCCCCCGGAGGCGATGACCATGGCCCGGCAGGGGACATCGACCAGCGCCGCGGGACCTTCCCCCCGGGTGCACAGCAGCACCGCGGCCCGGGGACTCCCGTGTCGCCGCAGCCACTCGACGGCTGCGGCGGCCGCCGCCTCGGGCGTTTCCGCCTCGACCAGCGCTTCGAGCAGGTCCTCCCCTTCCCCCTGCGGCCTTTCCCCCATGTTCCCTCCCTCGCGGCCCCCAATCTACCACGGGACCTCCCCGACGGCAGGCGTGTCAACGCGACACAGATTGTGGTAATTTGTCGCGCCCGACGGGAGGTCCCATGGAACGGATGGCCTCGGTGCTGGTGGTGGACGACGAGCCCGAGATGGGCGATCTGCTGATGGACTACCTGGGACGCGCCGGGTACCAGGCGGAGTGCGCTCGGGGAGGCGCCGAGGCCCTGGACAAGGTCCGGTCCGGGGATTTCGACGTCGTGGTCACGGACCTGCGGATGCGGGACGTGGACGGCATGGACGTGCTGGCCACGGTCCGGCGGGAACGGCCCGACGTCCCGGTGATCATCGTCACCGCCTTCGGGTCCATCGACCGGGCCATCGAGGCGATGAAGGCCGGGGCGTTCTACTTCGTCACCAAGCCCTTCAAGATGCGGGAGATGGAGGCCCTGATCGCCAAGGCCGTCGAGCAGCGGCGCCTGGTGGTGGAGAACCGGCGCCTGCGGCGGGAGGTCGGGGACCGGTACGGGCTGCAGCAGCTCATCGGGCGTTCGAAGGCCATGAAAGAGGTGTTCCGCCTGGTGGAACGGGTCGCCGACAGCACCTCCAACGTCCTGATCCTCGGGGACTCGGGAACCGGCAAGGAACTGGTGGCCCGGGCGATCCACTTCAGCGGGCAGCGGTCCAGCGGGCCCTTCGTGCCGGTCAACTGCAGCGCCATCCCCGAAGGACTGCTGGAAAGCGAGCTCTTCGGCCACGCGCGGGGGGCCTTCACGGGGGCCTACACCTCCCACCGGGGACTCTTCGTCGAGGCCTCCGGGGGCACCCTCTTCCTGGACGAGATCGGGGACATGGGACTGGCGCTCCAGGCGAAACTCCTCCGGGTGCTCCAGGACCGGGAGGTCCGCCCGGTGGGATCCTCGAGGCCCGTCACCGTGGACTGCCGGGTGATCACGGCGACCCACCGGGACCTTCGGACGGCGATCCGCGAGGGCACCTTCCGGGAGGACCTCTTCTATCGGCTCAGCGTGATCCCGATCCGCCTCCCCTCCCTCGCCGAGCGGCGGGAGGACATCCCACTGCTGGTCGATCACTTCCTCCACGCCTTCGCGGCCCGGGCCGGGACCCCGGTGAAGCGCCTGACTCCCCGGGCCCTGGACGCGCTCCAGCAGCGCCCCTGGGAGGGCAACGTCCGGGAACTGGAAAACATCATCGAGCGCCTGGTCGTGCTGACCCCCGGGGAGGTGATCGACGTCCAGGACCTGCCGGCGGCCTCCTCGGACCGGTCCCTCTTCCCGGGATGGTCGGGCGGTCGCCTGCCGGAACTCCGGGAACTGGAGAAGGCCTACGTCCAACACGTGATGGAGCAGGTCCACGGGAACAAGGAGAAGGCCGCCCGCGTGCTGGGCATCAACCGCCGGACACTCTACCGGATGCAGGAACGCTGGCAGCGGGATTCCCGCCACTGACCCCTCGAACGCAGTGCTCGGCCCGTTCCCCCGCTCCCCTCCCCCGGGCGATTCCCCCCGGACCTGGCAGCCCGGGATTGGGCCTCGGGCCGCCCGCCGCACCCGGTTTCTGCTGCCTTCGAGCGCTGGAAATGGAACCTGCCGGTTCATGGTATCGTCGGCAAGCGGCTGGAATCCAGGAGGTCCCTCCCCATGCACGCACCCTCCCGAACCTTCCTTCGGTCCCGGCGATGCCCCACCCTGCTGCTAGTCCTCGGCTGGATCGGAGGGATCGGATTTCCCAGTTGTGCCGACGGGCGGCCCCGCCCGCCGCAGGCGCCCCTGGCGCCCGGAGGGACCGAGATGGCCAGGATGTGGACGGAACCGAAGGATCCCCGCTGGAAGGACTACGAGGACCGGATCCAGGACCAGAAGTTCCAGGAGGCCCGGGAGGTGGCCGACGCGATCCTGGCCGATGCCCGGAAGGCGGGGAAGGTCCCCGAGTGGACCCGGGCCCTGGTCCGGGCCACGGCGGTCCGGGTGGCGCTGCACGAGTTCGAGACCGCCGTCCGGTTCCTGCTCGAGAGCCCCTGGCCCGAGGATCCCGTCGGCCGGGCGGTGCTGGGTCTCTACAAGGCCTGGGTCCTGGGCCGCTGGGTCGACGCCTACGGGTGGGAGATCCGCCAGCGGGAGCGGGTGGAGTCCCCGGATCCCCTGGAACTGAAGGCCTGGTCCATCGACCGGGTCCACCAGGCGATGATGGAAGGGTACGGGGAGGCCTGGCAGCAGCGGGCCACCCTCGGACGGCTGCCGACCCGGACCTGGTCGGAGTTCCTGGAGGTCAACACCTACCCGGCGGACATCCGTCCGACTCTGCGGGATGCGGTGTCCTACCTGTTCGCGTCGGCCCTGGCCGACTCCTCGTCGTGGACCCCGAGGCAGTCCAACGAGGTCTTCCTGCTGGACCTGGACGCCCTGTCCGGGGACGCCGCGAAGGTACCCGTCCCCCGGGAGGACGCCCATCCCCTGGCCCGGATGGCGTCGGTGCTGGCGGACCTGGAGTCCTGGCACCTCCGGGAAGGCCGTCCCCAGGCGGCCCTGGAGGCGGCCCTGGAACGGCTGCGAACCCTCCGGGCGCACTTCGACCAGGCCGAGGACCGGGCGCGGATCGACGGGGCCCTGGATCGGCGCCTCCGGACCGCCGAGGGCCTCCCGTGGCAGGCCAGCGCCCTGGCCCTCCAGGTGGAGTGGCGCCAGGAGGACCCCATGGCCCTCGCTCAGGCCCGGGACCTGGCCCGTGCCTGCGCCGCCCGGTGGCCCGACACCCCCGGGGGACAGCGGTGCGCCTGGTGGGTGGGGCACCTGGAGCAGCCCTCCCTGTCCCTGGCCGGCATGGCGGTGGATGGCCCGGGGCGCCGGTCCCTGAAGGTCACCCACCGCAACCTGTCCCGGGTCCACTTCCGGGCCTGGCCCCTGGACATCGACCAGGCCTTCCAGTCGATGGACGATTTCTCCTGGATCCCGGATTCCCGGGAGGTCGAAACCTGGATCGCCTCCAGGCCTCCGAGCCACCAGTGGACCGTGGACCTGCCCCCGACCCCCGACCTCCGGGAACACGGGACGGACGTGATTCCCCCGATGGACCGCCCGGGAACCTGGCTGGTGGTCGCCTCCTCGGACCCGTCCTTCGGTCCCTCGAACCTCCGGGCGGCGCTGGTCTTCACGGTCAGCAACCTGGTGGTCCGGTACCGGCCCGTGGCCGGGGCCCTGGAGGTCGAGGTCCTGGCGGGCACCGACGGAACGGCCGTGGCCGGGGCGGAGGTGCGACTCTACCGGATGGACTGGCGGTCTCCGCCCCGGCTGGAACAGACGGGCATCACCGGGGCCGACGGCGTCGCCGCCTTCCCGGTGGCCTCCCCGGCCGACCGGTACCGGCTGGTGATGGTCCGCAAGGGAGAGGACCGGACCCTGGGGCCCATGCAGGGATGGTTCCCCCGCCGGGAGGAGGAACCGGCCAGGACCTCGGCGCTGATCTACACCGACCGGAGCGCCTACCGCCCCGGACAGGAGGTCCTCTTCCAGGTGGTCGCCTGGCACGGGCGCGACGGGACCTTCCGCACCCTTCCCGACCGGTCCCTCTCGGTGCGCCTGCGGGACGCCAACCGGCAGGTCGTGGAGACGCTGGCCCTGAAGACCAACCGCCACGGGAGCGCATCGGGCCGGATCCGCCTCCCTCCGGGACGCATGCTGGGCTCCTGGTCGCTGGAAACCGACCTGGGAGGCCAGGCCCGGATCCAGGTCGAGGAATACAAGCGCCCGACCTTCGAGGTCCAGGTCCGGGACCCCGACTCCCCCCTCCGGCTGAACCGTCCCGCCGAGATCCGGGGGGATGTCCGCTACTACTTCGGCCTCCCGGTCACCAGCGGCCGGGTCGCCTGGCGGGTGACCCGGGAGCCCCAATGGCCCTCCTGGGGCTGGTGGTGGTGGCGCCCGGCGGGCCCGGACCGGCCCCAGACCATCGCCGCAGGGACCGCCCCCCTCGATGACGAGGGGTCCTTCCGGGTGGCCTTCACCCCGGCTGCGGACGAGCGCCTGGGGAAGGGGCCCGGGGCGCCGACCTGGCGGTACCGCCTGACGGTGGACGTCACCGACGACGGTGGGGAGACCCGGTCCGCGAGCCGGGACTTCCGCCTGGGATTCTGCTCGGTGGAGGCCCGGATCGAGGTGCCCTCGGGGTTCCTGGAGGCCCGGACGGCCACGGAGGTCCAGGTCTTCCGCCAGGACCTGGACGGGGCCCCGGCGCCGGGAGAGGGGACCTGGCGCCTGGTCCGGCTCCGGCCCCCGGACCGGCCGCTGCTGCCCGCCGACCTGCCCCGGGATCTCCCGGACCAGCCGTCGGCCGTGGTCACGGACGGGGACCGGACCCGCCCCCGGTGGGAAACCGCCTACGACCCCGCCCAGGTGATCGCCCGGTGGGAACCCGGGGAGGAGGTGGCCCGGGGAACGGTCCGGCACGACCTCCGTGGGCAGGCCCGGACGACGCTGCCTCCCCTCGAGGGCGGCGCCTGGCGCCTGTTCTACCGGACGCACGACCCCCAGGGCACCCCCGTGGAGACCTTCGCCGACCTGGTCGTCGCCGGAACGGAGGTCTCGCCACTCCCGGTGGCCGCCACGCTGGTGGCCGAGTCCCCGTCCATCCTCCCGGGGCGGAATGCCCGGCTGCTGGTTCACAGCGGCTTTCCCGGCCAGCGCCTGGTGATGGAGCGATGGCGTGCCGGGCGGCGGGTGGACCGGCTGGAATGGACCGCGGGCCCCTCCCCCCGGATCGTGGAGATCCCCGTCCGGAAAGAGGACCGGGGCGGCTTCTCGGTCACGCTGACGATGGTCCGGGACCACCAGCGCATCGAGATCACCCGGGACGTCTTCGTGCCCTGGGAGGACCGGAGGCTCCAGGTGCGCCTGGCCACCTTCCGGGACCGGCTGCGCCCCGGGAGCCTCGAAACCTTCACGGTCCGGGTCTCGACGGCCCAGGGGGACGCGGCGGTGGCCGCCGCCGAGGTGCTGGCCTACATGTACGACCGGAGCCTGGACCTCTTCGCCCCCCACGCCCCGCCGGACCCCCTGGCCCTCTATCCCCGCCGGACGGGGGTCCCGGCGGTCTTCTGGTTCCTCCGGGAGGCCCCGGCCATCGGGCTCCCTTGGAATCCGGCCCGGGAAGAAATCGGGCTGGTGGGATTCCAGGAGGACCGGCTGCGATTCCTGGACGACTGGGGCATCGGCGGACCAGGAGTCCGCCGGCACCGGGGCATGGGGGGCGGCCGGGGCATGGTGATGATGATGGCTCCGCCGGCCCCCGGGGCGAAGCGCGTCGCGGAGACCGCCTCCATGCGCGACGAGGAGGACTCCATGGCCGAGGCGCCGGAACGGGCGGCCGTGACCGCCGAATCCCCCCGGTCCGAACCCTCCTCCGTCCGGAGCGACTTCCGGGAGACGGCCTTCTTCCAGCCCCACCTGCGGACCGGCGGGGACGGGACCGTGTCGCTGACCTTCCAGGTCCCCGACTCGGTGACCTCCTGGAAGGTCTTCGTCCATGCCCTGACCCGGGACCTGAAGGCCGGTTCGACCTCGGCAGAGACCCGGTCCGTGAAGGACCTGATGGTCCGCCCCTACCTGCCCCGCTTCTTCCGGGAGGGGGACCAGGCCGTGCTGAAGGTGCTGGTGAACAACGCCTCGGATCGCCCTCTGACCGGCTCCCTGGACCTCGAGATCCTGGACCCGGACACCGGGGCCTCCCGGGCCTCGGAGTTCGGCCTGGCCCCGGGACAGGCCCGGCGGTCCTTCGAAGTGGCGCCGGGGAAAGGCACGGACCTCTCGTTCCCGGTGCGGGTGCCCCGCCGCCCCGGGGAGGTCGCGGTCCGGGTGACCGCCTCGGCCGGGGACCTCTCCGACGGCGAGATCCGATCCCTCCCGGTGCTGCCGGGGCGCCTCCACCTGGCCCAGTCCCGCTTCGTCACGCTGAGGGACGCCTCGTCCCGGACCATGACCTTCGAGGACCTCCTGCGGGACGACGACCCCACCCGGACCACGGAGCAGGTGGTGGTGACCGGCGATGCCCAGCTGTTCTACTCGGTGATCTCGGCGCTGCCCTACCTGGTCCGCTATCCCTACGAGTGCAGCGAGCAGACCCTCAACCGCTTCGTCTCCACCGGGATCCTCGCCTCCCTGTTCGATCGCTACCCCGAGGTGGCCCGGGTGGCCGCGGGCCTCGCCGCCCGGAAGACGCGCCTCGAGGCCTTCGACGCGACGGATCCCAACCGGGTCATGGCCCTGGAGGAGACCCCCTGGGTCCGGGAGTCCCGGGGAGGGGAAGAGGACCCCGACGACCTGATCCCGGTGCTGGACCCGGAGGTGTCCCGGGCCCAGCGGGAGGCCTCCCTGGCGCGCCTCCGGAAGATCCAGACCGCCTCGGGCGGCTTCCCCTGGTTCCCCGGGGGACCGCCTTCTCCCTACCTGACCCTCTACATCGTCCACGGCCTCTCCCGGGCCGTCGAGTTCGGCGTCGAGGTCCCCCGGGACCTGGTCCAGCGGGCCTTCGCCTACCTCCAGCGCCACTACCTGGACGCGGCGGCCCGGGAGATGCGGGCCCACGACGTCGGC
>JAGOKF010000034.1 GCA_017994695.1 Myxococcota bacterium
CGGCGACGCACATCGACGGTCAGGTGCAGGTGGTCGGGGGTGCGTGCAACTCGTGCCACGGGAGCGGGACGAACGCGGCGCCGCCGGTGGACACGGCGGGGCGGAGCGGGACGGGGGAGGTGACGGTTGGGGCGCACCAGTCGCACCTGCGGGCGACGCTGGGGAAGGCGGTGGCGTGCGAGGCGTGCCACGTGGTGCCGGGGACGGTGGACGCGGCGGGACACCTGGACGGGACGCCAGAGGCGGAGGTGGTGTTCGGGGGGCTGTCGGTGACGGACGGGGCGACGCCCGCCTGGGACCGGGGGACGGCGACGTGCGGGGGTTCGTACTGCCACGGGGCG
The DNA here is from genome assembly GCA_017994695.1 of Myxococcota bacterium. Lineage (GTDB taxonomy): Bacteria > Myxococcota_A > UBA9042 > DTJE01 > DTJE01 > JAGOKF01. Next base: position 342 of record JAGOKF010000034.1, read on the forward strand.
ACGCTGGACGGGGGGAGCCTGTCGGCGCCGAAGTGGACGGTGGTGGACGGGAGCCAGAAGGCGTGCGGGACGTGCCACGGGGCGCCGCCGCCATCGCCCCATCCCGCGTCCCCGGTCTGTGGGACGTGCCACCAGGACGCCACGCTCCAGGGCGGCATCGCGGACGCCTCCCGGCACATCGACGGGAACCTGGACGTCCGGTCCGACTACGCGTGCAATGCCTGCCACGGCAGCGTGGACAACCCGGCTCCGCCCCGGGACCTCGACGGGGGCGACCAGACCACCCGGGTGACGGTGGGGGCCCACCAGGCCCACCTGGGGGCCCCGTCGGCCATCGCGAATGCCCTGGCCTGCGGGGACTGTCATCAGGTTCCGGCGACGCTGGAGGCGGTGGGGCACATCGACACCCTCCGGCCTGCCGAGGTCGCGTTCGGATCTCTTGCCCGGACGGACGGGGCCAATCCCCAGTGGAACCGGGCCTCAGGGACCTGTTCGGGCACCTACTGCCACGGCGCCACGCTGAACGCCGGCGGCACCGCCACGGCGCCCCTCTGGACCCGGGTGGACGGGTCCCAGGATGCCTGCACCTCGTGCCACGGGATGTCGCCGCCGACGGGACGCCACCCCGGCGTCTTCCAGAAGCACGCGTCGATCACCGACTGCAACCAGTGCCACAACGGCGTGGCCAACGCGGCGGGCACCGCCATCGTGGCCCCGGCGCTGCACATCGACGGGACGGTCCGGGTGCAACTGAAACTGGGGGGCTCCTGGGTCCCGGGGACCCGGACCTGCGACCCGGCCTGTCATGGAGCCGAGACGTGGAGGTAGGCCGGCAGGCCTCGAATCATCACCCTGTGGGAGACGACCGGCCCGGGGGGCCGGCGGGGAGGGAGGGATGAGAGGGACGCGACAACCGGGGCTCGGGTGGGCCGTACCGGCCCTGCTGGTCCTGGGATCGATGCTACCGGCGGTCGCCGGGGGCAAGGAGGTCGAGGCCCGGGTCTACGGAAGCACCGAAACCTTCTTGATGACGCGCCAGGTCCTGGACCCGGCGGATCCGACCTCCCGCCTGTTCCAGTTGCCCATCTACGAGTACCTGACGGTGGGCGCCGACGACATGGGAGTTCCGGGGCTCTCCCTCCAGGTCCGGGGATTCGGCCGGGTCCACCCGCTGAACCGGGCCGATGACCGGGTCTTCGACGGCGACCTGCTGGTCGGGACCCTCTCCTACCGGGACCCCCGGGGCCGGGTCCAGGCGACCCTGGGACGGCAGTTGCGGACGACCGGAGCGGGGAACCTGCTGCTGCTGGACGGGGCCTTCGTCCGGGTGCGGCCCGGCGTGGACCTCACCCTGGAGGCCTACGGAGGCTGGGTGCCCGATGCCCGGTTCGATCATGCCCTGGACCGGGCGGCCTTCGGGGCCCGGGTCGCCTGGGAGCCCTGGGACTGGGGACGCCTGGGACTGTCCTGGTCCGGGGAGCACGACCAGGGCATCCTCTCCCGGTCGGCCATCGGGATCGACTACGGAGTCCGGGCGATCCGGAACGTGGAGTTCGGCGGGTTCCTGGCGGTGGATCTCCAGACCCGGGCCTTCCAGGAGACCCGGAACACCCTGGCGTGGCGCATCGATGGCCAGTGGCGCCTGGCCTTCGACGTGAACTACTACGACCCCGTCGCCCGGCTGCCCCTCACCTCGATCTTCCGGGTCTTCACGAACCGCAGGAACCTCTCGGCGGGTGCCGAGGTGGACTTTTCCTCCCGGGGAGCCCTGTCGTCCCACGTCCGGGGACGGTACTTCGCCTACGGCTTCCAGGATCACGGCTTCGAGGTGGGCTGGAAGCCGGTGCTCCGCTTCGGCGAACGGGGTGGAGTCCGGGGCCTGACGGGGCTGGAACTGGTCTACCTGAAGGGGCCGGACAACGGCTATTTCGAGACCCGGGTGTTCGGGTCGATGCGGCCGATTCCCAGGCTGGAGGTTGCACTGGACTACGACCTCTACGTGTACGACCGCGCCCTCAGGGGCTGGGAGTCCTGGCGGCGGGCCGACCCCCGGGGAACCACCCCCTACCTGTACACCGGGGAGGGCGGGACTCGGACCAGTCACGTGACCAGTTTGAAGGTGGGGGTGGACCTGTTCCAGGGAGCCTCCCTGCTGGCCGAGGCGGGCGTGGCGGTGACCCCCGACTTCCTCCAGCAGTGGTCGGGTCTCCTGAAGTTCTGCTACGCCTTCGACCGGCGCGTGAAGTGAGGTGGGCCATGGCGGAAGGACGTCGTTGGTTGCGATGGAGCATGGCACTGGGGGCGGGCCTGGCGGCGGTCCACGCCTGCGGGACGCTGGTCCAGCGGGAGGATCGCATCCGGTTCTCCCACAAGTTCCATGTGGAGGAACAGGGCATCGAGTGCAAGGACTGCCACCAGGAGGTGATGCAGTCGGATCGGCTTCCGGGGCTTCCCCGGGAGGCGTCCTGCCTGGAGTGCCACGAGAAGAAGGATGACAACTGCGGGTTCTGCCACCTGGATCCGGCCCGTCCCAGGTCCTGGGGCATCGACCGGGAACCGGGCCTGCAGTTCAGCCACAAGGCGCACCAGGAACCCTCGAAGGGGGACTGCGCGACCTGCCACAAGGGCGTCGAGACCCGGACCGCCCCCCCGGCCCGCTATGACGTCACCCACGACGACTGCATGTCCTGCCACCGCCAGGATTTCCGGAAGATCGACTGCCGGCGGTGCCACGGGAATCTGGTGGACTCGGAGGCTGCTCCTCTGGGCCTCTACTCCCACGAGGGGGACTTCCTGAAGCGCCACGGGACCCTGGCCCGGGGCGACTCCCGCGTCTGCGAGCACTGCCACCGTCCCTCGGACTGCACGGACTGCCACCAGCGCATGGACCCCCTGACCCCGGCCGAACGGTTCTCCGAGCAGATCGGCAGGTCCCTGGTCCACCGGGCCGACTACCTGACCCGGCATCCCATCGAGGCCCGAGCCGACCCCTCGTCCTGCCGGTCCTGCCATGTGGACAGCCAGTGCGTGTCCTGCCACCAGTCCAGCGGCATCGGACAGAGCGAGCGGGGATGGGACCGGGCTTCTCCCCATCCCCCGGGCTTCGCGATGAACCGGTCCTCGCCGGATTTTCACGGAAAGGCCGCGTCCCGGGACATCGCCGCCTGCGCAACGTGCCACGACCGGGGGGCGTCGTCCAACTGCGTGACCTGCCACAAGGTGGGCGGTCAGGCCGGGCGCAGTCCCCATCCCAGGGGCTGGAACCCGGCCGTTTCGAAGGACGGCCCGGCCTGTCGGGGGTGCCACCGATAGTCCTCGCTGGAACCGGGGGGCACGGAGACCATGCGGCCGAAGTCCGGTCCCGGGAACCGGATCCGACGGGGGTGGGGGCCGTGGGTCGCCTTCGCCGCGCTGCTGGTCGGCATCGCCTGGATCCCCAGCGCCAGCCATCGGTTCACGTCGGAAATGCTGCTCCAGCGGGAGGTCGATCGCCACCAGTTCCTCGGGAGGCGGGTGGCAGGGTGGCTCCAGGAGGAGAACGTGCACCTGCTGGGTTCCCTGGAGGCCCTGGAGGACATCGTATCCCGGGAGGGGGCTTCCTCGATGGTGACGTCTCTCCGGGTCCAGGCGGCCTGGGAGGCCCTTCACCCTCTCCACGCGGTGCGTGCCCTGGTGGTTCAGGACGCGGTGGGGCAGGCGATCGTCGCCCTGGGAGACATCCCGGTCCGCTGGAACGATCGGACCCGGGACTTCCTGGAAGGGCTGAGGAACGGTCCGGGGGTTCCGGGAGGTCGGCTGCTGGCAGGGGATCCACTGCTCTGGGTGCTGGGCCTGGGGGTGGCGGGACCCGGGGAGGCAGGCCCCGCCACGATCTGCCTGGTCGCGGACCTCTCGGGGGTCTTCGGGCGCCTGATCGGGATCGAGGCCCAGGACGTGGACGTGTCCTTCACGCTGATGAGCGACGACGGGGACCTGCTGCTGCACAGCGGCGCCGGGATGCCCGGGGGGATGGATCGCCTGGCGGACTGCCGGCGATGCCATGAACCCGTGCCCAGGCCCGGAGGCGCGGAGGGCCGCTCGCGGCTCCGATACCCCGTCGCCGGTACCGAGCGGCTGGTGGTCCAGGTGCCGGTGGACCTGGGAACCGCCCGGTGGACGCTGTGGGCCAGCACGCCCACCCGGGACCTCCTGCGGCCCTTGAGCCAGCAGCAGATCTCGCTGCTGGTCTTCACGCTGCTGCTGCTGGTCCTGCTGCTGGGACTGGGCCTGATCGTGCGCCGGCAGCAGATCGAGCGGCTGGGCCTCCAGTCCCGGCTCGCCGAGCAGGAGCGGGTCCTCCGCCTGGTCGAGGAGCAGGATCGCCTGCGGAACGAGCTGGAGGCGACCCGCCACATGGCCACGGTCGGGCAGATGGTGGCCCGGGTGGCCCACGAGGTGAAGAATCCGCTCCAGTACATGGGCACGGGCCTGGAACTGCTGGGCCGCCGGGTGCAGGACGAGGAGGGGAAGGCCCTGGTAGAGGACCTCCGCACCGGGATGCGGACGCTGAACGCCATCGTCCAGGAACTGCTGGATTTCTCGCGCCCGATGAGACTGGAAAGGTCCCGGGTGGACCTCGGGGCGCTGCTGCAGGACGTGGAGCGGCGGTTCCAGGGCCAGGAAGGGCCTCGGGTGACCGTCGAGACAGGCCAACGACTTCCGGACCTGGAGGCCGACGTCGAGAAGATCCGACAGGTTCTGTGGAACCTGGTGCAGAACGCCCGGGAGGCCATCGAGGACAGCGGGAAGGGGAGCCGGGTGGCGATCCGGGGCGGACCGGTCCTGGGCAGAGAGGGCGAGTCGGTCTTCCTCGAGGTGCAGGATGACGGTCCGGGCATGTCCGTGGAGGTCCGGGATCGCATCTTCGACCCCTTCTTCACCACGAAGACCCACGGGTCGGGGCTCGGACTGGCGGTGGTCCAGCGCATCGTGACGGCCCACGGGGGCCGGGTGGATGTCCGGACGGCCCCCGGCGAAGGCACGACGTTCCGGGTCACCCTACCCGCCGGGGGGCGGGGAACCAGGGAGGAGGCATGGAGCGATCCGTCCTGATCGTCGAGGATGAGGCCATCAGCCGCAACCACCTCCGCCTGATCCTGCAGGAGGAGGGATACCGGGTCCGGGCCGTCCCGACCGCCGAGGAGGCCCTTCGCGGTCTCGCCGAGGAGGAATTCTCCTGCGTGCTCTGCGACTGGAAGCTCCCGGGCATGGACGGGATGGGGCTGCTGGCATGGGTTCGCCGGTACCACCCCGAGACCCCGGTGGTGATCATGACCGCCTTCGCGACCATCGAGAACGCGGTGGCGGCGATGACCCAGGGAGCGTCGGACTATCTGACGAAGCCCTTCGGCATCGAGCAGGTGCGGCTGGTCCTGGCCCGGGTGCTGGAGCGCCAGGAACTGCAGCGGGAGGTTCTGAGGCTCCGGAGCGAGGTCTCCCGGCGCTATTCCTTCGACCAGATCCTCGGCCGCAGCCCCGGGATGCTGCGGGTCTTCGAGGTGATCCGATCGGTGGCGGAGACCGATTCCACCGTGCTGATCATCGGGGAGACCGGCGTGGGAAAGGAACTGGTGGCCCGGTCCATCCACGTCCACAGCCTGCGCAAGGACGGTCCGTTCGTGGCCGTCAACTGCGGAGCCCTGGCCGAAGGGCTGCTCGAGAGCGAGCTGTTCGGGCACGAGAAGGGGGCCTTCACCGGGGCCATCAAGCGCCGGGAGGGACGGATCGACCTGGCGCAGCGGGGAACCCTGTTCCTGGACGAGGTCTCCGAGATGTCCCCAGCGATGCAGATCCGCCTGCTGCGGTTCTTGCAGGAGGGGACCTACGAGCGGGTGGGGGGGACCGAGACCCTCCGGGCCAGCGTCCGGGTGATCGCGGCGACGAACCGGGACCTCCGGCCCCTGATGGCCGCGGGATCCTTCCGCGAGGACCTCTACTACCGGCTCCACGTGGTGCCCCTGGAGGTCCCTCCCCTGCGGGAACGGGTCGAGGACATCCCCCTGCTGGCGCTGCATTTCCTGGCGGAGTTCCGGCGCCAGTTCGGCCGGTCGGTCGATGCCTTCAGCCGGGAGGCCCTGGACCAGATGCTCGCCTACTCCTGGCCGGGAAATGTCCGGGAACTGCGCCATGTCGTGGAACGGGCGGTGCTGCTGAACCAGACCCCGGTGATCGAGCGCGTGGACCTTCCCCGGGAGAGACGCGCGGCCCGAGACGTCCGGGGGCCGGAATGTCCCGTGTCTCCCGGCACGCCTCTGAGGGAGTTCCTGGTCGAGGCCGAGCGTCGCTACTGGAAGGATCTCCTGGACCGCCAGAAGGGCAACGTCACGGCGGCGCTGAAGGAGGCGAGGGTGCCCTCCAAGACCTTCTATCGCCGCATCCGGGCCCTGGGAGTGGACCCTCGGGACCACCGTCCCCGGGAAGAGAAGGCTTCCCCGGAGACGAAGGACTAGAGCCGCCCGGATGACTCCGGCCCTGTCGCGGCGAATCCTCAAGCCCGGGGAGTCCGGTTCCGGGAATCGTCCGTCAACGGACCTGGACCGGGACCTCCACGGGGACCTGCTTGAAGACCCGGCACTCCTGGGCATTGCAGATGCTGAAGTCCGCCAGGGCCTTCACCCGCCCGTCCCCCGCCTCGGACGACAGGACCGGCACTTCCAGGACCCCCACGCCGTCCCGGGAATGGAAATCCTGGTCGGCCCCCGAGAAGGTCTCCCGCAGCGGCTTCACGCCCTGGGCCTCCTGGATCCTCAGGCGTGCCGGGAACTCCTCGTTCCAGTGGTAGCCTTCCCGGGGAACGAAGCGCAGGCTCACCCGGCCTTCGGCCCCGGCCGCCAGGGGTTCGGAGGCGGTCTCGATGCGGTACTCCGATCCCGCGGCTCGACCCTGGCAGGCCGCCAGGAACCCCGCCAGGATCGCCACGGGAAACGCAGGGACGAATCGACGGATGGTCATGGAGATGGTCCTTTCTGGGCATTCTTCCTGTGCGTGCCCGCGTCAACCTCCTGAGAAGAGATACTTCCCGTTGGAGATCTCGATGCGGTAACTGTCGCAAGTGACGGGCTCGTTCGGCAGCCTCCGGACCTGGATGAAGAAGGTGGAGGTGCTGTCCTCGCAGAGGTTGGCCTCCTGGGCCCCGTAACCCGGGCAGGTGCCGCACTTGAAGACGTTCTTCTCCTTCGCCATGCACGCCGCGTAACTGGGTGTCGGCGGGTCGCAGGACGGGATGATGGCCGGACTGCAGGGGCACTCGCCGGCGTCTTCCGTGTAGAACCGGGTGGACCACTCGAAGAGGCTGCTCGGGTCGCACAATTCAGCGCTCAGCTGGCAGGATCCCCGCCGGACCGTGACCGCGAAGGCCCCGTTGGGGTTCGTCAGGAAGGCGACCCGGAGGTTGAAGAGGTCGCAGGAGTCCGTCTCGGCGTTCCAGGTGGCGTCCTGGGCGTTGACCACGAACCAGTCCGAGGCCCCGGGTTCCGACAGGTTGCCGGTGATGACCCGGGAGGACCCGTCGTCGGGCAGGTTTCCCAGATCCACGGCATGGTCGCAGTCTTGTCCGCCGTGAACCTCCCAGACATCCCCCTGGCACTCGCAGCCGTTGCGGTGGTTCCGGTCCAGGTCGTGCCAGCCGGCCGAGCCGTTCGAAGGGCTGTCGCAGACCACCACGCAGGTCGTCGTGCATTCCAACATTCCGTGAAGGTCTACGGGGTCGGTGGGACACAGGACGCTCAACGGGGCGTCGTCGGGGGTCCCCGAGCAGTCGTCGTCCACCTGGTTGCAGACTTCGGTCCGTCCCGGGTTCACCGTGGCCGCGCCGTCGTTGCAGTCGCCGCCCCGGGTCACCACGTAGGGAGCCTTCGGCCCGCACAGGCACTGGGTGGTGCTGGAGTCCCCGTACCCGTCGCCGTCCCGGTCGGCGTAGTAGTCCCGGCAGCCGGAGGACCCCGGGGGATCCGTGACGCCGTTGCAGTCGTTGTCCTTGCCGTCGCAGATTTCTCCCGCCCCGTAGTGGACGGCCGGGTCTCCCTCGTCGCAGTCGCCCTGTTGCAACGCGCGATACACGCCCGTCGCCGCGCACAGGCACTGGCCGTCGTTGATGACCCCGTACCCGTCCCCGTCGGCATCCCGGTAGTAGAAGATGCATCCCGGGGAATTCTCCGGGTCCGTGAATCCGTCGCAGTCGTCGTCCCGGCCGTTGCAGACCTCGGGGGTCCCGGGACGGATCGTCAGGTCGTCGTCGTCGCAGTCACCCGCCCGGGCCGCGCTCCAGGGGGCGTCGGGACTGCAGAGGCACCGGTTTTCCGACGCGATGCCGTATCCGTCCCCGTCGTTGTCCAGGTAGTAGATGGTGCATCCCGGGGCCCCCTCGGGATCGGTGATGCCGTCGCAGTTGTCGTCCACGCCCGCGTTGCAGATTTCCTGGGCGCCCGGGTCCAGCACGGACCATCCGAACTGGTTCACCGCGGGGGAACAGGCCTCGCAGGGACGGTCGGGGTTGGGATATCCGGCGGAGATGCACTGCCCTCCGATGACGCAGACGTCCTCCCGGAGGGGGTTCGCGCATCCCCCGGACCCGTCGCAGAGATCGTAGGTGCACGGGTCGTTGTCGCTGCACGAGTAGGGGGTTCCCACGCACCGGCGGTTGCTGCACGTGTCGTCGATCGTGCAGGAGTTCCCGTCGTTGCAGGCAATCCCGTTCCGGGCCGACCAGTCGATCGGGTTCTGGGAGGCGTCGCAGACCCGGCAGGGGCTCACGGGGTCCACCTGGCCGTCGCCGTAGCAGACCCCCTGGATCTGGCACCAGCCCGGTTCGAGGGGGTGCTGGCAGCCGCCCTGGCCGTCGCAGAGGTCCCGGGTGCACTCCTGGCGATCGTCGCAGGAATAGGGCGCCCCGGAGCACCTCCCGTCGCCGCAGAGGTCCAGGATGGTGCAGGCGTTCCCGTCGTCGCAGGCCTGCCCGTCCCGGGGCGACCACCGCCAGGGATCGATGGAGGGCACGCAGCCCAGGCAGGGGTTGGCGGGATTGGGGGCCAGGTCGCTCCAGCAGAGACCGTCGATCAGGCAGGAGTTCCCGACCATCCGGGCGGTGCAGGTGCCGTCCCCGTTGCAGAGGTCCGTGGTGCAATCCAGGCCGTCGTCGCAGGCGTAGGAAATCCCCTGGCAGGACCCCATCAGGCACGCGTCGTTCCGGGTGCAGGACTCGCCGTCGTCGCAGATCGCCCCGTCCCGGTCCGTCCAGTTCCACGGATCCTGCAGCGGGTCGCAGCCCAGGCAGGGGTTGTCCAAACTCAACTGTCCCGCCTCGGCGCACTGCACCCCCCCGATCGCGCACCAGCCGGGGATCACCTCCCGGATGCAGCCCCCCTGCCCGTCGCAGCGTTCGGTGGTGCAGAGCAGTCCGTCGTCGCAGGAATAGGCAGGTCCCGTGCAGGACCCCGCCGAACAGGAACTCGACAGGGTGCACGGATTGTCGTCGTCGCAGACCGTCCCGTCGGTGACCGGCTGCCAGACGCCAAAGGACTGGACCGGGTCGCACCGTTCGCAGGGATTGTCGGGATTCGGCGTGCCGGCGGGGACGCAGCCGGTGCCGTAGATGTTGCACCAGCCTTCCCGGACCTCGTGGATGCAGGTGGCATTCTCGCACCGGTCGTCGGTGCAGGGGATGCCGTCATCGCAGGTCAGGGGAACCCCGACGCAGACGCTGTCGATGCAGACGTCGTCCAGGGTGCAGGAGTCGCCGTCCGTGCAGGCCTCGCCCTCGGCCGAGGTCCAGGCGTCCGTGGCCACCGATGGGTCGCACTTGCTGCAGGGCTCGCCGGGCGCTCGGGACCCGGACTGGTGGCACGTTCCGTCGATCAGGCACCAGCCCTCCATCAGCAGGTGGTCGCAGCCGCCGCCCGGAAGGCAGACGTCCGCTGTGCAGGCCAGACCGTCGCTGCAGGCCGAGGGACCTGGCTGGCAGAGACCCGAGGCGCACCGGTCCTCCAGCGTGCAGGAATCGCCGTCGTCGCAGGCGAGTCCCTCCCGGGCCGGGGACCACTCGACGGGGGACAGCACCGGGTCGCACGCCTCGCAGTCATTTTGGGGATTCAGGTCTCCGGACAGGTGGCATGCTCCGTCGATCCGGCACCAGCCCTCCCGGGGAATGAAATTGCACCCGCCGGTCCCGTTGCACAGCCCTTCGGAGCAGGGCAGCCCATCGTCACAGGAGTAGGGGGTGCCCTGGCAGATGCCCTGTTGGCAGACGTCCCCCGTGGTGCAGAGGTCCCCGTCGTCGCAGTCGGCGTTCTCGGGTTTCGGCGACCACTGGCCCGGACTCGTGGCCGGCCAGCACCGCTCGCAGGCGTTGGCGGGGTTGGTGGCGCCCTGGCGCTGGCATGTCCCGTCGATCAGGCACCAGCCCGTCGCCAGGGAGTGGGTGCATCCCCCGATCCCGTTGCAGAGGTCGTTGGTGCAGGCCAGGCCGTCGTCGCAGGAATAAGGGGTGCCCGCGCACAGGAGTCCCTGGCAGGTGTCGTCGGTGGTGCAGAGGTCGCCGTCGTCGCAGGGGCCCTCCCGGGGGCTGAATCCCTGGGGGTTCTGTTCGGGATCGCAGCGCCGGCAGGGATTCGTTGGGTCCACCCAGGTCCCGGTGCGGCAGGTACCGTTGATCAGGCAGTATCCCGACTGCACCACGTAGGAGCATCCGCCGTTCCCGTCGCAGAAATCCTGCGTGCAGAAGATCCCGTCGCTGCACGAGTAGGCGGTGCCCCTGCAAGTGCCGTTGATGCACTGGTCGGCCCGGGTGCAGAGGTTCCCATCCTGGCAGGGCGTTCCGTTGAGCCGGTTGGCCCGACGGCAGGACCCGGTGCTCGGGTCGCAGACGCCGTCCTCGTGGCACTGGTCCCCCGGTTCGCAGACGACCGGGTCCGACCCGACGCAGACCCCGTCCTGGCACGTATCGGAACGGGTGCAGAGGTTCCCGTCGTGGCAGGGAGACCCGTTGGGCTTGATGGGCTGGGTGCAGAGACCGGTGGAGGGGATGCAGACGCCGACGGAGTGGCACTGGTCCAGCGCCCGACACGCCACGGGGTTCTCGCCGCGGCACACCCCCATGCGGCAGACGTCGCTCTGGGTGCAGCGGTTGTAATCGTTGCAGGGCTCCCCGTCCAGTTTCGCCTGGGCCGTGCAGGTCCCGGTCCGGGGGTCGCAGGAACCGGACTTGCAGGGATCGGGCTCGGGGCAGACCACCAGGTCGGACCCGACGCAGACCCCGTCCTCGCACCGGTCGGTCCGGGTGCACCGGTCGCCGTCGTTGCAAGGGGTCCCGGTTTCCTTCGGGGGATGGACGCAGCGCCCCTCCCGGCAGACGTCGAACGTGCACTCCGAGTCGTCGGGCGTGCAGGGCGTGTCGTCGTCCTTCGGGGTCGCCACGCAGCCTCCCTGTCCGTCGCAGACCACGGAGGCCTCGCACTCCGACGGTGTGCAGGCGTATGGGATGCCGGCACACCGCCCGTCCCCGCAGGTGTCCATCGCCGTGCAGGGGTCCCCGTCATCGCACGGGCGGGTGTGGTTCCGGTGCACGCATCCCGTGGCCGTGCACTCGTCGTCGGTGCAGGGGTTGTCATCGTCGCAGGAATGGGTGCCCACGCAGGTCCCCTCCAGGCAGTGGTCGTCCCCGGAGCAGGGATCGCCGTCGTCGCAGGGGGTCCCGGTCAGGGGATCGTGGCGGCAGGAAAGACCTTCGTCGCAGAGGTCCCGGGTGCACGGATTCCCGTCGTTGCACCCGCCCACCCCGATGCAGATCCCGTCCTGGCAGCGGTCGTCGGCGGAGCAGGGGTCTTGGTCGTCGCAGGGGGTCCCGGTCAGGGGCGCGAAGACGCATCCCACCAGCCGCTCGCAGGAGTTCGAGGTGCAGGGGTCGCCGTCGTCGCAGGTCACCGGGTCTCCCCGGCAGACTCCCTCGATGCACCGGTCGTCGCGGGTGCAGAGGTCCTGGTCGTCGCAGGAACCCTCGAAGGGCACGAAGACGCAACCCGAACCGGCAACGCACGAATCGACGGTGCAGGGGTCGTTGTCGACGCACTGGATGGGCGTCCCGGTGCAGACCCCCTCGATGCAGCGGTCGTCCCGGGTGCAGAGGTCCTGGTCATCGCAGGGGTCCTGCTCGGCCAGGGCATCGAGCCGGCAGGATCGGTTCACGCACCGGGCCCGCTGACAGGGGTCCGGGGACAGGGCCTCCTCGCAATCCTCGTCCCGCACGCAGGGAATCCCGGCGTCGTCCGGGACATCCGCCGGGGCCTGGTCCTCGTCGGAATCCCTGGGCGGCACGTCGCGGCCCGGGTCGCCCGCGGGATCCGTCTCGCCATCCTGGGGGAGGTCCTTCGGGGCATCCTCGGGGACCTCGCTGTCTTGAGCCGCGTCGGCCGGATCCGGGGGAATGTCCTCCCCGAGGTCCGCCGAATCGCCCCCCTGGTCCAGGAAGGCCAGGTCCCGGCCGCCGCCCTCGTCGGGAAGGTCGGCCGGCAGATCCGACGCCACCTCGGTCCCCGGGTCCGGAACGTCCCGGACGTCCTGGGATCCCGGGTCGCCGGGGAGGTGGGGAGCGACTCCTCCGCCGGTGCAGGCGGCCAGCAGAACCAGGAAGCCCGTCAGGGAAACGCGTCCAGACATGTCGTCACCTCTTGACCAGGGCGCCGGGAGGGGTCGTCTTTGGGACCGACCGCCGGAAGTAGTGTAGCGAGTTCCCGCGGACCCGTCATCCCGCATTTCGTCGGGTCCGTCGTCCCCGACGGGGTCAGAAGAGGCGCTTGCGGAACCGGATCATCGCGGCCGACAGGATGGCCGCCCCGAAGAGGCCCATCGCGGCCAGTTCGGGCCAGACGTCGGCCGGTTGCGCCCCTTTCAACAGCACGGCCCGGAGCATCGTGACGTAGTACCGGATGGGATTCAGGGCCGTGAGGGGGCGCAGCCAGGCGGGCATGCTCTCGATGGGGGTCATCACGCCGGACAGCAGGATGCCCGGCATGATCACTCCGAAGGCCATCAGGAAGGCCTGCTGCTGGCTCCGGGCGAGCACCGACAGGAAGATGCCGAGCCCCACCGTGGACAGGATGTAGAGGAACGTCCCGGCCACCAGCAGGGCCAGGCTGCCCCGCACCGGGACCCCGAAGATCAGGCCGCCCACCGTCAGGATGAGCAGCACGTCCAGGGCCCCCAGGGCGATGAACGGGAGCACCTTCCCCAGCAGCAGTTCCCAGCGTCGGAGGGGCGTCACCAGCACCTGTTCCAGCGTGCCCAGTTCCCGCTCCCGGGCCAGGTTCATCGACATCACGACCGTCGTGACCACCAGCAGGATCATCGCCGCCACGCCGGGCACCATGAAGATCCGGCTCTTCAGGGCGGGGTTGTACAGGACCCGGAGGGACAGGTCGATACGCGGGGGAGTCGGGTCGGTTCCCGTCGCGGCCCTCATGGCCTCCAGGCGGGCCATCCGGCCGTCGGCCCCGAGGGCCTCTGCAGCCCCCAGGGCCACCTGCCGGGCGAATCTCCCGTCCAGGGGGTTGGTGCCGTCAGCCAGGACCTGGAACGACACCGGACGGTCCCGGGCCACTTCCCGGGAGAGACCCGGCGGGAACAGCAGGGCGACGTCCGCCTGTCCGCTCCGGATGGCATCCTCCGGGGCCCGGCACCGATCGTCCTCCCCGGTGTCGCGGAAGGAACCGTCGGCCACCAGGCGCCCGGTCCAGTCCCGGGACCGGGCCCGGTGGTCCGCGTCGCAGACCAGGGTCTTCAGGTGGTCCACGTCGAAGTCCACCGCGTATCCGAAGACGATCAACTGCAGCACCGGGGCGACCACCAGCAGTGGCATCATGCGGCGGTCCCGGGTCACCTGGAGGATTTCCTTCCGGAGCACTGCCAGCAGGCCTGGTCTCATGCGATCCTCCTGGGAAACCGCCGCACCGCCAGCGAGAGCACGACGACGACGAAGACCCCCAGGGCCACCAGATGGGGCCAGAGCGCCTCCAGACCGGCGCCCTTCAACAGCACGCCACGCAGGATCGACACGTAGTAGCGGGCGGGGAAGATCGATGCGAGGGCCTGGAGAGGCCAGGGCATCCGGGTCACCGGGAACAGGAAGCCCGAGAGCAGCACCGCGGGGAGCAGGGAGATCAGGGCCCCGACCTGGGTGGCGACCTGCTGGCTCTTCGCGACCACGGATATCAGCAGTCCCTGGGCCAGGGCGGCGCCGAGGAACAGCACCGTCGCGAGGGCCAGCAGCGGAAGGGATCCGGCGAAGGGCACGTCGAAGAGGACGCCACCGGCGGCCAGCACCAGGAGGGCCTGGACCAGTCCCAACGCCAGGTAGGGAAGCAACTTGCCCACGATGATCTCGAATGGACCGACCGGCGTGGCGAAGAGCTGTTCCAGGTTGCCTCTCTCCGATTCCCGGGCGACGGTCAGGGCGGTCAGCAGCACCCCGGCCACGGCCAGGATGTATGCCGTCAGGCCGGGGATGAAGAAGAGCGAGGACCGGAGCCCCGGGTTGTAGAGCAGTTGCACCCGGGCCTCCACCGGGGGAGGCGCGTTCCCGGCCGACTCCCGGCGGATCTGCTGCTGCAGCATCGGCAGGCCGGTGGCCAGGATCCCCATGGCCCGGGTGTTGTCGCTGCCGTCCAAGATCCACTGCAGTTCGGTCCGGCGGCCCCCGGCCAGGTCCGCCGCCGTTCCCGGGGGGATCACCAGCGCCGAGGCGGCCTCGTTGCGCCGGAAGAGGGACTCGATCGCCTCCGGGTCGTCCTCCAGCCGGGTCACGACCAGTTCTTCCGTGGCCGTCAGGGCCTGCACGATCCGACGGGACAGGGGGCTCCGGTCCTGGTCCACGACGGCCAGGGGGGACCGGTCGAGGTCGAAGGAGACCCCGTAGCCGAAGATCACGAGCAGCACCAGGGGCAGTCCCAGGGCCAGGAAGAACGTGACGGGGTCCCGGAGCAGGTGGGCGACCTCCTTCCGGGCCAGTGCCCGGATCCGGTGGATCCTTCTCCTGAAGGGGCTCATCGTCCCGGAGGGCGTCATGGGTCCTCCCGTCGATGGACCGCCAGGAAGACGTCCTCCAGCGTCGGCTCCGAGTCCTCGACCTCGGTTCCCGGGACGGCCCGGCGGATCGACGCGATCACCCGGTCCTCGTCCCCGGCATTCCAGCAGGCCCGGACTCCCCCGCCGACCCGCTGGCGGCTGCGGACCGCGGGGCTATGGGCCAGGACCTCCCACAGGGCCTCCTGGGGTCCCTTCAGCAGGCACCAGCGCCCCGGGGCATGACGCGCCTTCAACGCGTCGGGAGTGTCCAGGGCCACCAGGGATCCGCGGACCATCAGGCCGACCCGGTGGCAGTACTCCGCCTCGTCCAGGTAGTGGGTCGTCAGGAAGATGGTCGCGCCCCGGCGGGCCCGTTCCCGGACGATGGCCAGGAACTGCTGGCGGGAAGCGGGGTCCACGCCGGCGGTCGGTTCGTCCAGGAACAGCACCGCCGGGTCGTGGAGCAGGGCGTTGGCCAGGGCAACCCGCTGGCGCCTTCCGGCGGGCAGCATTGCGACCCGGGACCTGCGGTTCTCCTCCAGTCCTGCCTCCCCGATCGTCTCGTCGACGCGTCGGCGGAGGGCCTTCCCCCAGAGCCCGTAGGCCCCGCCGAAGAAGGCGAGGTTCTCCTCCACCGTCAGGTCCTGGTAGAGGCTGAACCGCTGGGACATGTAGCCGATGCGCTCTTTGACCTTCTCGGGGTTCCGGCGGAGGTCGTGGCCTGCCACGGTGGCCTCCCCCGACGTCGGGGCCAGCAGTCCGCAGAGCATCCGAATGGTTGTGGATTTTCCGGCCCCGTTGGATCCCAGGAAGCCGAAGATCTCCCCGGGGAACAGGTCCAGCGAGAGGTGCCGGACCGCCTCGAAATCCCCGAAACGACGTCCCAGGTCCCGGCATTGGACGGGGGAGGGGATCATGGCTCCTCCTCCGTCGCCCGGACCAGGAAGAGGTCCTCGAAGGTGGGCGCCACGGGCTTCGCCCTCGCCCCCGCTCGTTCCAGCGCCTCGAGGGCCCAGTCGGCCCGGTTGGGATGGACCACCAGCCGGAGGTGCCCTCCCTGGGGGTGGATGAGGCCCAGATCCGCCCGGTCGGGCCCCAGGCGGTCCCAGAGGTGCTCGACGGTCCCCTCGAACGGATCGGCTCGCAGGACCATCCGGTCGAACCCCGCCACCAGGTCCAGGGGAGGTCCGAAGGCGACCATCCGTCCCCGGGACAGGATCCCGGCCCGGGAGCACCGGGTGGCCTCGCCGAGGTAGGAGGTGGCCACCACCAGGGTCATCCCCTGTCCCGAGAGTTCCCCGATCCGTTCCCAGATGTCGGCCCGGCTGTCGGGGTCCACGCCGTTGGTCGGCTCGTCGAGGATCAGCAGGGCCGGCTCGTGGAGCAGCGCGCAGGCCAGGGCCAGCTTCTTGTACATGCCTCCCGAGAGCGCGTCGGCCCGGCGGTCCAGAAAGGCCCCCAGGTTCATGATTTCCATCAGACGATCCCGCCGCCGTCGCCAGGTGGTCCGATCCAGGCAGAAGAGGTCCCCGAAGAACCGCAGGTTCTCGTCCACGGTCAGGTCGCCGTAAAGACTGTACCGCTCGGGCATGTAGCCGAAGTGCTCCTGGACCCCCGAGGACCGGTCCTGGGGGTCCCGGCCCAGGATGCGGACCCTGCCTTCCGAGGGCCGGATGAGTCCGGCGAGGCAACGGAGCGTGGTGGTCTTCCCCGCGGCGTCTGGACCCACCAGGCCGATGACCTCCCCGCGGCCGGCCTCGAAGGACAGGCCCCGCAGCACCTCCGCCGCGCCGAAGCGGTGGCGGAGATCCCGGACCTCCAGCACAGGTTCGTTCAAGACCCGCCTCCTGCCGGCTCCGACGGCCCGGCCAGCCGGACCTCGACGGGCATTCCCGGGCGCAGCCTCCGGGACGGATCCCGGATCACCGCCTCGACGGCATAGACCAGCCGGTCCCGGTCCTCCCGGGTCTGGACCGTCCTGGGGGTGAACTCGGCCTCCCGGGACACCCGCCGGACCGTTCCCTGGAACCGTTCCCCCGGCCAGGGATCCGCCTGGACCTCCACGGGGATCCCGACGTCCACCCGGCCCAGGTCCCGGTTCGGCACGTAGAAGGTCACCGTCAGTTCCTCGTCGTCGGTGATCTCCAGGATCAGGGTTCCGGGCAGGGCCAGTTCCCCTGGCTCCCGGGCCCGGAGGGTGACGAACCCGGATCTGGGGGCCTTCAGGCGGCATTCCCCTGCGGCGACCCGGAGGCGGTCCAGGGCGGCCTCTCCCGCGACCACCTGCTGCCGTGCCGCCTCGGCCTGCCGCTCGGCCGCCCGGGCCTGGGCCTCGGCGGCCCGGGCCTGCTGGCGGGCGGCGTCCAGTCCCTGGAGGGCGGCCCGGTGCCGGAGGGACAGGTCCTCGGCGGTCGTTTCCAGGGTCTCCCGCTGGGCCGCCGGGAGGGCCCCCGCCCCGTCCAGTCGGACCGCCCGATCGGACTGGCGCCGGGCATTTCGGGCCTGGGCCGAGATCGACCCCGCCTGGGCTTCCTGGACCCGGGCCTGGCCCAGCACCGCCCGGGTGCTCGCCGCTACCGCCTCCGCCTGGGCCTCCGCCGCGAGGACCTGGGCCCGGGCCGCCTCCAGGCGGGCCTCCGCCTCCCGCACCGCCGCCAGGGGTTCCTGGCAGTCCAGTTCGACCAGCACGTCCCCCTCCCGGACCCGGTCTCCCTCCCGGACCCGGATGGCCTCGATCCGGGCGCCGATCCGGGCGGTCACGGCCACCCGGGTCCCTTCCAGCACCCCGGAGGATCCCGGCGGGGCCCGGTCGGCCGATCGCTGGCGGTGGATGTGCCAGGCGAGGAGCGACGACAGCAGCAACGCGAGCACCCCCAGCACCCCCACGAAGCGCCTCATGCCTCCTCCTGTCGGTCCCGTTCCAGGATTCCCCGGAACAGGATCTCGGCCACCTCCCCGACTCCCGACCCGGCCATCGCCTCCGGCGTCCGGTCTCCCAGGACCCCCCGGGCCAGTTGCGGCACCAGCATCGGCAGCGCGATGGCGCCGAAGAGGGTCGTCAGCACGAACCGGAGGTCCAGCTCCCTGCGCACCAGGCCCTCCCGGGCCGCCCTCCGGAGAACCTTCATCGCGGCCCGCTGGTTGTCCCAGACGGGTTCCATCGCCTCCTCGCCGAGGGGGCTGTCCTCCCGCAGCAGTTCCGAAAACATCAGCCGGAAGAAGGGGCGCTGCTCCTCCACCTGGGCCACCAGCGATTCCAGGAAGGCCCGGAGGTGCGCCTCCGTCAGCGTCGGGGTGTGGCCCAGTTCCTCGATGACCTCCCGGAGGCGCCGGATCCGGGGCCTCATCACCTCCCGGAGCAGGCCTTCCTTGGACCCGAAGTAGTAGCCCACCAGGGACACGTTGCAGCGGGCCGACCGGGCGATCTCCCGGACCGAGGCACCCCGGTAGCCCCGGGTGGCGAAGAGGTGCTCCGCCGCCTTCAGCAGCCGTTCTCGGGTGTCCGGTTGGGGGACGGACGAGGCGTCGTCGGGCCGATCGCTCATGGCTGGATGGTATCGGCAGGGCCGGACCGTGTCAAACAAACGTTTGATTCATCCCTGGAGGACTGCCTCCTGGGGTCCGGTGGGGTAGAATGCCACGCCCGGATGGGAAGGAGTCTTCGATGGGGTCGCCCTGGGACAAGACGCTGGATTCGCTGCTGGAGGGGATGCAGGACTCGCGGGTCGCCTCGGCGATTGGAGGCCCCCTCCGGCCGCAACTGGAGGAATTCCTTGGGCAGGCCCTGGCCCCGCGGATGCGGGAACGGCTGGCCGCTGCCGGAGTGGAGGTTCCCGAGGCGCCGGATCCGGAACGGGAGGATCCGGGTCCCCTCTGGGAGTGGGTCGTCGAGGAACAGCCGGAGGCCTCTCGGGCGACCATCGAGGCCCTGGCCCTGTGCATCGGGGAATTCGTCAGCCGGCACCGGCAGGAGGTGATCGGGGCAATGGCCGAGCGGGGCGAGGCCCCGGCGGCGGACCTGGAGGATCGGGTCCGGGGCACCGACGCGGTGCTGGAACAGGCCCGGACCCTGCTGTCCCGCCTCGAGGATCCCGGGGGTCCCGGCAACGAGGAGGACCTCCACCGGCTGGTGGACCCGGTGGTGGAGTCCCTGGAGGAGGCCCGATCGGTCCTGCAGGAAGCCGAGATGGACGAGGCCATCCTCGGGACGCCGGTCTCGGGCAAACCGGCCCGCACGCGCCGCCGGGAGGCCTGGCTGCTGGAAGCGGCGATCCACCGGTCGGTGGCCGATCGCCTGGGACCGCCGGTCCGGGGCCAGGGGGTCGGGACCCCGGAGCAGCAGAGCGCCCTGCTGGATGCCATCGTGGCGATTCAGGAGGCGCTGACCATCGAGGCGGATCCGGCCACGATGCTCGACCTGGCGGACCTGCGCCTGGCGAAGGGGGACACGGGGGAGGCCAGGGCCCTGGTGCGCCACGTCCGAGAGGCGGGTTTGGGCGAGGACCTCGGGGCCCGGGTCGAGGCGTTGGAACAGGCCATCGAGGAGGCCTCTCCGCTGGCGAAGGACCGGCGGTGCTTCATCGCCACGGCCGCCTTGTCCGAGGATGCCCCGGAACTGGAAGTGCTCCGGGCCTTCCGGGATGAACGCCTGCTGCCCCGCTGGTGGGGCCGGACCCTGGTCCGCCTCTACTACCGGTGCTCGCCGCCCCTGGCCCGGTGGCTCGCCCGGTCTCCCGGCCCCCGGGCCTTCGTCGGGAACCGGATCGTCCGTCCCCTCGCCCGTCGCCTGGTCGGTACCCGCTGATCCCCGGACGTTTCTTTGTCCCTGGACCCGGCGTCCCCCTAGAATGGTCCCGGGGTCTCGGGGGGGATCGTTGGAAGCGGCGCGGTATTGCAGGACCTGCCGGCGAACCTACCGGGGGGGGGTCGAGACCTGTCCCCTGGACCTCCGGTCCCTGGAACCCCTTCCGGGGGAACTCCCCCGGATCGGCCAGTGGGTGAACCGGCGGTACCTGGTCCAGGACCGGATCGCCGACGGGGGCATGGGGGTCGTCTTCCTGGCCCACGACAGTCACCGCCGGTACCCCGTGGCCCTCAAGGTGCTCCGCCCGACGCTGGCGCTCCAGGAAACCGCCGCCCAGCGCTTCTTCCGGGAGGCCCGGGCCGCGGGACGGCTGTCCCATCCCAACGTCGTGGCCCTGTTCGATTTCGGCGTATCCCTGGAAGGGTGGCTGTTCCTGGCCATGGAACGGGTCGAGGGGGAGACGCTGGCCGT
Source organism: Myxococcota bacterium (assembly GCA_017994695.1). Taxonomy (GTDB): domain Bacteria; phylum Myxococcota_A; class UBA9042; order DTJE01; family DTJE01; genus JAGOKF01. Next base: position 20,707 of record JAGOKF010000034.1, read on the forward strand.
CCGGCTGGCCCGGCGCGGCCGCCTGCCGGTGCCGGAGGCCCTGCTGGCGGCTCACGGGATCGCCGAGGCCCTGGTGCATGCCCATGCCCACGGGGTCGTCCACCGGGACCTGAAACCCGAAAACATCGTGATCGGTTGCCAGGATCCCGACGGCGGCAACGTGAAGGTGCTGGACTTCGGCATCGCGGCCATCGCCGACGTCCCGGTCCGGGGGGCCCTGGAGCGGGGCGAGGTGCTGGGAACCCCGGCCTACATGAGCCCGGAACAGGTCCGGGGAGACGTGGTGGACCCCCGGAGCGACCTCTATTCGCTGGGCCTGCTGATCTTCGAGATGGTCGCGGGGCGGCCTCCGTTCGAGGGCGCCACCCCCGTGGAGGTGATGCGCCGCCAGTTGCACGACCCCATCCCGCCGCTGCCGGCCCTGACCCTCGACTACGCCATCCGGAAGGACCTCCAGGGGCTGGTCGAGGACCTGACCCGGAAGGACCCGGTCCTCCGGCCTGGGGACGCGGTCGCGGTCCGGGATCGGATCCGGAGGATCCTGGATGCCCTGACGCTCCAGGAGGTCGATGCCTCCGAGGGGCGGATCCTGGCCGACGCCCTGGCTCCCCTCCGCTCCCTGATCCCGTTCCACGAGCGACCGACGCTGGACCTGGCGGCGGTCCCCGCCACGGGATGGTCCCCCGGGGCCGGGGGGCACGGGATCGGGATGGTCGCGGTGTCCGAGGTCCCGGGGCCGATGCCGTTTCCGGCTCCCGGGCCCCGGGTGCGCCTGGTCTCCCTGGGATCCGTGGCCGAGTGGGAGACGCCTTCCTTCTGCTGCCTCCCGGCCCCGGAACCCGAGCAGGACCCGAGGACCGGGGAGGTCTTCGCCACCCTGGTCCACGCGGAGTTCGACTGGGGGGAGGCGGACCGGGAGGCCCGGGACATCTTCCGTCCCGAGATCGAGGCCTTCGAGACAGCCGCGATGGCTGGCGGGGCCTGCCTCTGTTTCGACGACGGCAGGGAACTGCGCCTCGTGCACGGGCTCTACGACTCGACCGACAACCCCGTGGAGCGGGGGATCCGGGCGGCCCGGGACCTGGGGCGTCGGGTCGCCCGTTTCCGGAGGGACACGGGCTTCCCGGTGAACCTCCGCATCGGGGTGGCATCGGGTCCCCTGGCAAGACACCTGGTGCACGTGACGGCGCCCGACCTGGGCGTCCGCGGATCCCGCCTGGACGTGGCCGTGCGGCTGTGCCGGATGGCGCTCCCGGGCCAGGCGCTCCTGGACGAGGTCTCCCGCCGGCGCCTGCCCCCGGTTCCGGCCTTTCCCGAGGTGGCCCGCCTGAAGGTCCGGGGGGACTCGAATCCGAGCGTGATCTACCGGCTGGAAGACTTCTGAAACCCTCGAGGCCGCCTGCGGCTTCGCGGGAACGTCGGCCCCTAGGCCGCCCGGGACATCTCCTCGATGCGGGCCGACAACTCCCCGGCGAGCATCCGGTAGGCCCCGGCCCCGGGGGAATCGGCGGCGAAGTCGAAGACGGGCAGGCCGGCCATCTGGGCCTGGGCCAGGGCCGTGCTGACGGGGATGCGGGTGCGGGTCACCAGGCCGGCGAACCGGCTTTCCAGTTCCTGGAGCACCGCCCCGGTCACCCGGGAGTTCCTCCGGTCGACCCGGGTCGGAAGGATGCCCAGGGGGCGCACCTCGTGGTCCAGGCGGTCCCGGAGCGTCTCCACCACCTCCATCAGGTCGGACACGCCCGCGAGGGCCAGGACGCTCATCTCGCAGGGGATCAGCAGGCCGTCCGCGGCCATCAGGGCGTTCAGGGTCAGGTTGCCCAGGTTGGGAGGGCAGTCGAGGACGATCAGGTCGAAGTCCGGCCGCACCGGGCGCAGGGCCTGGCGCAGCAGGAATTCCTTGCCGATGCGCCCCGCCAGCACCCCTTCGGCCGATGCCAGGTTCCGGTCCGAGGGGGTGACGTAGAGCCGTTCCTCGGACGTCGCCCGGACCAGGGGCCGGAGGGCCCGGTTGCTTCCCAGCAGCACCTCGGTCAATCCCCATCCTTCTCCGCCGGTCTTCAGCAGGCCCCGGAGGGACCGCTCGACGTGGCCCTGTCCGTCGAGGTCGATCAGCAGGGTTCTGCGATGGGCGAACCGGGCCATTGCGACGGCCAGGTTCACGGCCGTGGTCGTCTTGCCGACGCCTCCCTTCTGGGCCGCGACCGCCAGCACGGTGGCACCCGACGTGTCCTCGGTCAGTCGGCTCGTCCAGCGCAGCAGCCGTTCGGAGATGCTCATGGCGCCCTCCCTCAGTTCCCGGAAACGAGTCGCATCGGCCGGTTGCAATGAGGACAGGGGGCTCCGCGCCCGGTCTGGCGGGTCCGGGGCAGCCGGACCCCGCACCGCTCGCACAGCCAGACCTGCCGGACGTAGGGGCCCGGTCCCGGGGGTCCCCTCCGGCGTCCCTCCTCCGGGGTCTCCGCGGCCGGTCCATCGTGCTCGGCGGGGGCCTGGGCCGGATCCGGGGAACGCGCCTCCTCCAGCACCGGGGCCGCCTCGGGCGGCGGCAGGTCCTCCCCCATGGCCGTCCGGACATGGTAGCGGACCAGGCGGGCGGTCCGGATCCCCTCGGCCACCATCCCTCCCGCCACTCCGGCCTTGCCGGGGGTCGCATGTCCCGCGAGCCTCCCGACGGCCTCGGCCAGGGGCGCCAGGTCCGGCAGGTCCCCGCAGGCATCGAAGACTCTTCCAAGATCCCAGTGCAGCGGCGCCGGGCGGCCCCGGGCCTGGGCCAGGGCACGGAGGAACTTCTCGGCGCTCTGGGAGGCCTGGTAGAGGGCCATCGAGAGACTTCCGGGCCTGCGTCCCAGGTCCTCGGCGTCCCGGAGGTCGTCCTCGGCCTCCTCCAGCAGTTCGTTCACGACGGGGTCCTCGGTCATGGCGTCCTCGCAAAGGGCAGCATCCCTGGGGGATTCTATCGGCGATGCATCCGGGACCGGAAGGAAACGACAATGTTCCGGGCGGAGGTCAGGCCAGTTCCCGGTGGTTCAGGGTGACGGTCCTGCCGGACCGGCCCAGGTCCTCGGCCACCTCCTCGGCCATCGCCACCGAACGGTGCTGTCCCCCGGTGCAACCGAAGGCCACCGTCAGCACGGGCCGCCCTTCGGCCTCGTGCAGGGGGAGCACGGTGTCCAGCAGTTCCCGGATCCGCTCCCGGGTGGCGGACCATTCGGGACGGGCCCGGAGCCATTCCCGCACCGGGGCATCCCTTCCGGTGAGCGGCCTCAGGGTCTCCTCGAAGAAGGGGTTCGGGAGGCCCCGGCAGTCGAAGACGTAGTCGGCCTCCCGGGGCACCCCGGTGCGGTAGGAGAACGAGGTCAGCAGGATCCCCATCTCCCTCCGGGGACCGCCCCAGGCTCCCTGGATCAGGGATTTCAGGCGGTGGACGTTCAGGTCGGTGGTGTCGATGACCCAGGTCGCCTGGTCCCGGATCGGATCCAGCAGGCGCCGTTCCTGCAGGATCGCCTCGGTCAGGGACCCGGCCTCGGCCTCCAGGGGGTGCCGCCGGCGGGTCGCCGAGAAGCGCCGTAGCAGTTCCTCGTCCTGGGTATCCAGGAACAGCACGTCCACGGACTGGCCCAGGGACCGGACCCGTGCCAGGACCTCGGAGAAATGGGCCAGGAAGGACTTCTCGCGGACGTCCACTCCCAGGGCGACCCGGCGCACCTGGTCATGGTCCTTCGCCAGGAACAGGAAGGTGTCCAGCAGCGGCAGCGGCAGGTTGTCGATGCAGAAGAAGCCCGCGTCCTCCAGGGCGCGAATCGCCGTGGTCCGGCCGGATCCCGACAGGCCCGTGACGATCACCAGGTGCGACAGGTTCATCGGGATGGCTCCCGGAGGAAGGAGATCGGCCCGTTCTTCAGTTCCGGGCCTTCCGCCGCTCCTGCAGCAGGTCCTTGTGGCGATGCACCTGCCGTTCCACCTTGTCCAGGGCGCCGTCCACCGCGGGCTCGATGTCGTCGGTGGTCTTCTCGGAGGCCTTGAACACCTCGCCTCGATGGGTGACCACGACCTCCACCGTGGTCCACGCCTTCTCCGTGGCCAGGATCACCCGCACCTCGCTGCTCCCGTTCAGCAACCCCTCCAGGCGCTTCCGGACCTTCTGCTCGATGAACGACTTCAATTCCTCGCTGGCCTCGAACTGCCGAAGGACGAACGTCATTTCCATGGCTTTCTCCCTTCCGCGGAGCGGCCTTGCCGCCCCGCTCCCGCAGGTCGCCCCGGGGGCCATCCCCGGAACGTCTTTCCCGGAGCCGGCTTGCCGAACCGGCGATCCTCCTTGCCAAAGTCCGCCAGGCCCCGGAGCCCCCTTCCGGGGCTACACCAGGGCGCGCCTCCGGGAGGAGGGGAGGATCCCCAGTGCCTCCCGGTATTTCGCCACCGTCCTCCGAGCGATCACCACGTTGACCGCCCGCAGACGCTCCACGATGTCCTGGTCCGAGAGGGGGGACCGGGGGTCCTCCGCCTCCACGATGGCCTTGATCTGGGCCTTCACGGCCTCGCTGGCCTGGTCCTCCCCCTGGACGCTGCCGATCCGGCTGTTGAAGAAGTACTTCAGCTCGAAGATTCCCCGGGGGGTGTGGACGTACTTGTTCGAGGTCACCCGGCTGATCGTGGACTCGTGCATGCCCACGTCCTCGGCGACGTCCCGGAGCACCAAGGGCCGGAGGTGGGTGACGCCGTGGTCCAGGAAGTCCCTCTGGAAGCGCATGATGCTCTCGGTGACCTTCCGGATCGTGCTCTGGCGCTGCTGGATGCTCCGGATGAGCCACATCGCGGACCGCAGCTTGTCCTGGACGAAGTCCCGGGCCTCCCCGTGGGACTGCCCCGACAGCACGCTTTCGTAGTAGGCGCTGATCCGGAGCCGCGGCAGCCCGTCCTCGTTCAGCACCGTCACGTACTCGTCCCCGACCCGGAACACGTACACGTCGGGCTGCACGTAGACGATGTCGTCCTGGTTGAAGGCCCGGCCCGGTCGGGGGTCCATCCGGCACACCGTCTCCACCAGGGCCTTCACCTCGTCCAGCGAGCACCGGAGTCCCCGGGCGATGGCGCTGAAGTTCCGCCGTTCCAGGTCCGGCAGGAAGCGTTCCAGCAGCAGTTGGAGCCGCTCGTTGCCCGGGTGGTGGGTGCGGGCCTGGATCAGCAGGCACTCCTGGAGGTCCCGGGCGCCGACGCCCACGGGATCGAAGGTCTGGATCCGCCGCAACACGCCCCGGACCCGTTCCTCGGGCACGCCCAGCCGGGCCGCCGCCTCCTCCACCGTCAGGTCCTTCAGGAAGCCGTCCTCGTTCAGGTTCCCGACCAGGAAGGCCCCGATCTCCCGGTCGGCCTCCCGGAGGTCCGAGAGCTGCAGCTGCCACAGCAGGTGGTCCGTCAGGTTGCCCTTGCGGCTGACGGTGGCCTCGACCGAGGGATACTCCTCGTTGGAGACCCGGACCTGGGGTCCGCTGCTGAAACGTCCGTAGTCCTCGACGAACTGCTCCCACTGGACCTCCTGGTCCTGGGAGGACTGTCGCCGGTCCGCCTCCTCGCCGACCGCCTCCTCCGGTTCCGACCGGGGCGGTGCCACCGACGGCTCCCCCTCGGAGACCTCCCGGGTCGGATCGTCGTAGGAAAGGGTCTGCTCGTCGATCCCGTCCTCCTCGAGGACCGGATTCGACTCCAGTTGCTGCCGGACCTCCTCGACCAGTTCCATCCGGGACAGCTGCAGCAGGCGGATGGCCATCTGCAACTGGGGGGTCAGCACCAGTTTCTGAAGGAGTTTGAGGGACTGCTCCTGCCGGATTTCCATCGCCACCAGTTCTTTCAGTCGCGCCGGCCCTTCCTTTGGCCCGGACAGGTCCATTATGAAGCCGGGTCCAGCCCTTGTAAAGGCGGCCGCCCCTGGACTTCCCTCCCGGGAGGGATAGACTCGGGGCATCGAAGGGGCAGGAGAGGGACATCGACTCGATCGGTCGGCCGAGGTGGGAGGCGGGGCTCAGTCTCGCGGACGTGGACGCGGTGCGCCTGCTGCTCCGGGGCGGGTCGGTGGTGGACTGGCCCCGGCTCCACCTCAGCACGTTCGCCGAGGCCGCCTCCTTCCTGCGGGTCAACGGCTACGACCTGGAGGAGGCGATTGCCCAGCAGCGCCTCCGGGACCTGCTCTGGAGATCCGTGGAATACCTCGAAAAGACCTTCGACTACCGGTTCCCCGGGGAACTGACCCGATCGGACTCGATCCCGGAACTGCTGATGGTCGCCTCGGACATCCGGAATCCCTGGCAGCGCTTGGCCTGCGTGCTGCTGAAGACGATGCACATCATCAACCACGTCGAGGCGGCCGAACTCCGGTCCCGCCTGCCCCTGGACGAGGAGGTGCTGTTCCGCCGGGCTTCGGAGGCCCTGGACCGGGCCGTGGCGGAACTGCAGGCCGAGGGGATCTCCCTGGTCTCCTACCGGTCGAGCCGGAAGTCCTCCCACAGCCTCTTCACCAAGATTCTCGGCCGCAAGAGCACCGTGGCGGCCCAGATCTACGACCGGGTCCGCTGCCGCCTGGTGTGCGAGAACGCCCGGGACATCGTCCCCCTGCTTTCGGGCCTGAAGGACCGCCTGCTGGCCTGGAACTACGTGGTGCCGGGACAGTCCCGGAACGAGATCGTCCGGAACGAGGCCCTGGTGGAGGCCCTGCGGGCGGACCCCGACGCCCGGCGCCGCCTGTGGATCCGCCTGGCGGTCGAGGATGCGGCCGACCGGCAGGACTGGAACCGGTTCTCGGCGGCGGGTTTCCGCATGGTGAATTTCGTGGTGGACATGCCCATCGCGGTGACGGACCTGACCCGGACTCATTCCCTGGGAGACCGGCTGGGATTCCTGGTCATGCAGCCGGTGGAGTTCCAGGTCTTCGACCGCCAGACCTGGGCCTGGAACGAGGAGGGGGAGGGCAGCCACCCCCGATACAAGGACCGGCAGCGCTGGGAGGTGATCCGCCGCCTGGAGCGGGAGGGGGAGATGGGCGGCGGATCCTAGACCCCTCCCGGGACCCGGTTCCGCAGCATCCTCCGGACCTGCCGGCGGACCTCCCGGGCGGAGGGCCGGGCTTCGGGATGGGGGGCCAGCATCGCCTCCACCAGGGGCGCGAGGTCCGGGTCGAGGGACCGGATCGCGCCCAGGTCCGGTCGCCGGGTCCGGGCCACTTCCCTGGGAGGAGCGGCTCCGGAGGGGAGTTCCAGCGCTCCCAGGGCCCGGCAAGTGATCCACCCCATCGAGGCGACCTCCGCGGCGGGGGTGGGGGCATCTCCCTCCAGCACCTCCGCCGCCAGGTAGGGGAGCGTTCCCACCCGGATTCCATCCTCTGGAGTCGCGACCCCCGGTCTGTCGCCCCGGAGGTCCACCAGCACTGCCCGCCCCCGGGGTGTCAGGATCAGGTTTCCGGGCGAGACGTCTCCGTGCAGCCTCGGGGCCGCAGGACTGTCCTCGTGGATCCACGCCAGTCCCTCGGCCAGGTCCGCGAGGACCGGGATCCACCGGGAGGGGAGGAAGGGGCCCTCCGACAGGGCATCCCGGAGGGACCGCCCCGGAACCTGCCGGAACAGGTGCCAGGTCGCCCCCTCGGAGTCGATTCCCCAGGCCACCAGCCGCTCCACCCGGGGATGGGGGGGGGCGATGCCTTCCACCTCGGGAGGGGGCGGCCACGGGTCTCCTGGGCGCCGGGGTGCGTGTCGCCGGACCACCAGGACCCGTCCCCGGAGGGTGCACGTCCAGGTTTCGCAACGGGGGCGCAGGGAGAGCGGGTGGCACAGCCGCAGGAGGGTCGGATCCAGGGTTCCCGAGTGGTCCATTCCGCTCCCCGGTCGCGGCGCCTTCCCGCCGGGACGCCCGGCGGGCTCGCGACGGCATTCCGAACGCCCGTTCAGTGGGACTCTTCCAGGTCCCGGATCTGTTCGTAGAGTTTCCGGACGGCTCGGGAGGGGTCCCGGGGCACCACGACATTCAGGCGGACCCAGAGGTCTCCCCGCCCGCCGCCACCCAGGCGGGGCATCCCCTCGCCGACGATCCGGATGTCGTCGCCCGGCTGGCTCCCCTTGGGGATCGTCACGGTCACGGGGCCCAGGATGCCTTCCAGCGTCCGTTTCCGCCCCAGCACGGCGTCGTGGACCGGGATGCTCAGTTCCATCAGCAGGTCGTCCCCTTCCCGCTTGAAGCGCGGGTCGTCCTGGACCTGGCAGATCACATAGAGGTCCCCCGCCTGGCCGGACCCGGCGCCGCCGGCCCGGGGCACCCGCAGCGTGTTGCCGCTGTCCACTCCCGGGGGGATGCGCACCGTGACCCGATCCTCCTGGCGTCCCCGGCCGGTCCCCCGGCACTCGGGGCAGGCGTTTCGCAGAATGCGCCCGGCGCCCCGGCAGTGGGGACAGGTGGTGGTGATCGTGAAGAGGCCCTGGCTGTGGGCCACCCGACCGTGGCCCCGGCAGGTGGGGCAAACCTCCGGGGCACTGCCCGGGGCCGCGCCGCTTCCCTTGCAGGATTCGCAGACCACCTCCCGGGAGACCCGGATTTCCTTCTCGACCCCCGTGGCGGCTTCCTTCAGGGAGATCGACACCTGGACCTGCTGGTCCCGGCCCCGATGGCCGGAACGCCGGGAGGAGGATCGCCCGAAGAGGCTTCCCAGGAGGTCCTCCAGCCCGCCCTCGCCCTGGAAGAACTGGTCGAAGATGCTGAAGAAGTCCTCGGGGGATGGGTTGTAGCCGCGGCCCTTCAGGCCCGCCTCTCCGTACCGGTCGTAGATGGCCCGCTTTTCCGGGTCCGACAGGACGTCCCAGGCCTCGGCGATGGCCTTCATCTTCTCGGCCGCCGAGGGATCGTCCGGGTTCCGGTCCGGGTGGTACTGGAGCGCCAGGCGTCGGAAGGCCTTCTTGATCTCCTCCCGGTCCGCGTCGCGGGAGACACCGAGGACCTGGTAGTAGTCCGTCGCGCTCATGGCCTGCCAAGAAAGGGGCCGGGACGGGCGTTTGTCAATCCCCGTCCCTGCATTTTTCCTCTTCGGGTTCCCGGGACGCCTGATCTATCGTCATCAGGGTACCGTTCGAGGAGGATCCATGCGGCGGGAGATGGTGCGGATTCAGGCGGCCTTGTGGGCGTCGCTGGTGCTGGGATGTTCGGGGACGGCGGGAAGTCCGGGGCCGGATGTTTCCGGAGAGGTCGTCGCGAGGGACCCGGGGACCGGCGATCCGGGATGGGAGGATGTGGGTTCCCGGGACGGGGAGTCCGGCGGCGGACGGGATCCGGGGGCGGGGGGGACCGACGACGATCCCGGGTCGGCGGAGGACCCGGGAGCCGGAGACCCGTCCGCCGGGGAGGAACCGTCCGGGGATCCGGGGGAGGCGGGAGATCCGGGACCGGACCCGGGTGGGGACGGGGAGTTGGGAGACGGAGGCGGCCCCCCCGGGGACGGCGGCGTTGGGGACCCGGGAGGAGAGGAACCGGGTTCGGGTCCCTTCACGGTCCGGGTCCGGCCGGCCGTACGGGAGGACGTCGTGGCCTCGTACCTGATGTCCGTGAACCCGTCGGCCTGGAACCTGTTCGGGGGGGATTCCCTGCCCCTGGGGCGGCACTTCGACGGGGAGATGGGGCACGTGGGCTACCACTCGGCCATCCGGTTCCCTGGGCTGGCGATTCCAAGGGGGGCCCGGATCCTGTCCGCCACGCTGTCTTTCCTTCCCACCAACGAGGTCGATTCCTCGAACATCCTCTGGCTGGCCATCCATGCCGAGCAGTCGGCCGACAGCAGGCCCCTGTCCCTGTCGGACTACGAGCAGGGACGGCCCGACCAGCGCCTTCGGACCGTCGCGGCGATCGACCAGTGGGTGATCCGGTGCAACGCCTCCTGCACCGAGGTGACCGAGTATGACTGCCCCCAGCGGAAGCGCGACTGCTGGGACCGGACCGTCCGCTTCCAGTGCCCCAAGGACCTGAAGGCCCTGGTGCAGGAGGTGGTCGATCTGCCCGGGTGGCAGTCCGGCAATGCCCTGACCCTGATCCTTCAGCCCAACGTGCCCCAGGAGTACCGGGATCGGGACACCGGAGCCCGGCATATCGTCGGCGTCGAGGACGGGCGGCCCGAGGAGGATCGCCCCCTGCTGGAGGTGACCTGGGATCGGCCGTGACGGTTCCGGGATCCCCCCGTTCCTACGGCCCCCGGACGCACCGGGTCGCGGCGCTCCCCATCGCCTGGCCGGGGGGCGGGACGTTGACCGCCGCGTCGTAGAAGGTCACGTACCAGGAACGGAGGTCCGAGGCGGAGGTCTTCCGGACCTGGGTGTTGGACCAGAACAGGTTGCACAGCCAGTCGAAGGAACTGTCCAGGTAGCACTTCCTGTCGGGATCTCCGGGTTTCGGCACCGGGCCCTGGTTGAGGCCGCACCCCTTGGTGCAGGAATCGGGGATGGGGTCCGGTGGGTCGATCGTGGTGGCATGCACCGGGCACGCCCCGTTGGGACCGGTGTTGGCATCGCATCCGACGATCAGCGTGCGAAGCTCGTCGATCGTCGGCAGCCGCCAGTCGCTGCGGCCGGCGAACTGCTCCTGGTTCAGGAGGTTGCAGGTCTCCCGGGCGGTCGAGAGGTCGGAGTTCGAGGTGTAGCCCTTCTGCCAGGTGAGCCCCGTGCGGGTGTCCGTCAGGGTGCCGTCGCAGTTGTCCCGCATCCCCCAGGGGCTGACCGGGTACTCGCAGGGCGGCCCCGGATCGACCCAGGTATCGACGACGCCGGGGTCGACGGGAGGGGCGCCCGGATCCTGCGTGGCGCCGGGGTCCCGCCCCGGATCGGTGCCCGGCAGGTCGCTTCCGCCGGGATCCGTCGGGGGCAGCCAGCCGTCCCCGCCCCCCCGGTCCCCGGGTCCGTCGTCCCGGTCCTGCCCGCAGGACTCGGAGTAGCAGATGTCCAGCAGCAACCCCGGATCGGGCCGGGGCACGTCCTCGTTCGCAGGAGTCGAGGAACCCCCGCAGGCAAGCACGGCCAGCATCCACGGCAACGGCACCAGGCGATTCATGGGACCACCTCCCGACGGGGCATTCTAGCGAAAGGGGAGTCCGGCAACGAGGGGGGAATCAGACTCGGATGCGGAACTCCTTCCAGGCGGCGTGTTTCAGTTCGTCCCGGAAGCGGGGGTCCGCGACGCTGATCAGGTTCCGGACGAACCGGTGCTGGTCCTGGCCGGACAACTGGGCGACTCCGTGCTCGGTCACCAGGAAGAAGCGGGCGCCGTCCCGGCCTCCCATCAGGTCTGGGCCGATGTAGGAAATCGGGGTCCCCTCGGGGAGGAACGGGAAGATGGACGACCGCAACTTGCCCTCGGGGGTCGTGTGGGTGGACTTCATGCAGAAGTAGGAGACGCCGCCCTTCGAGAGCCCCCGGTTGATCGTCGCACCGCCCCCGACGCCCGAGAAGTGGTTCCGGTCCCGGCCGCCGGCGTTGATGTGCCCCTGGAAGTCGATGGAGAGGCAGTTGTTGATGCCCATGCCATAGTGGAAACCCTCGGGGATCACGACCCGGGAGGCCGGGGCCACGATGGCGGCCGGGTTGTTGTGCAGCTTCCGGTAGAAGTCGCTGCCCTCGGTGCAGATGGTGAAGGTCGCCACCATCTTGCCGTCCAGCATCGTGCGCCGTCCGTCCCGCTCGATGAAGTGGGTTCCGGCGATCTTCCCCGCCTCGAAGAGGTCCCAGGTGAAGGGCTCCAGCATCTCGGTGTAGCAGCGCCCCGTCCACGAGGATCCACGCAGGTGCTTGATCACCAGCACGCCCGTCCCCCCGAATCCCACCTGGATGGCCCGGCCGGCCGTGAAGCGGAGGTTCGTTTCGATGTGGTTCGCCGCGTTCTCCGCGATGGTCACCTCGGCCGGCGCCGGGTTGTCGAAGGAGTTGGCCGGGAGGGCCGGGAGGCGTCCCTGGTCCTCCACCACGAACAGTTTCCCCGCCCGGGCCAGTCCCTCGAACTTCTGGATGTGGACGGTGTTCGGGGCGTCGTCCCCGTACCCGCGGGTGAAGGGGTACTGGGGGTTCAGGTAGAGCAGGATGTTGATGGTCCGGAATTCCAGCGCCTTGTCCAGGATCTCCCCGTTGGCCCCGTTGGCGAGTCCGTGGGACAGGAGGCCCTCCTCGTTGGGAGGGGTCATCACCAGCACGAAGGTGTCCACCTGGGGATTGTTGTCCGGGTCGAACCCCATGCTGTCCACGGCGTCGGGGAAGTGGATGGACTGCATTCTCGTGATGCCCATCCGGGTGGTGTTGCGCCCGACATATTCGCTGTAGAGCAGGCGGGTGATCAGGTTGTCCGGGATCACCGCGTTGGTGGCCGGCCCGATGAAGGGGGACGTGAAGGTGATCCGGCGGCGCTGGAGTTCCTCGTAGTGGGCGATCAGGCGCCGGAGGCCGTCCAGTTTCTTCGTGGTCAGGTGGAACTTCCGGGCCAGTCTTCCCACCAGCGAGTCGGCCGCCGAGGAGGTCGCCAGTCCCTCCATCCAGCCCTTCGCCTGGAGGGCATCCCCCAGGCAGACCTGGTAGGGCGCCATGAACAGGGCCTGTCGGATGTCCAGGTCGTGGAGGTCCTCCCGGAGGATGTGGGCCCACAGGCTCTCGTAGAAGGTGGTCGGCTCCGAAGTGGCGAAGCCCGAGGCCACGGTCATCCCGGAACGCACGCTCCGCCGAAGGGCCTCCTCGTTGGACAGGACGCAGTCCGCGAAGAACGACGGGTAGGACGCCAGAGCCATCGACACCCCCTTCTGGAAGGAAAGACCTGGCGGGCCGTCGCCCTTCGCACAATCAGCATCCCGGTCCGGTCCGCCCTGGCGCAATAACTAGCATCATCGGGAACGGGGAGCAAGATTCTCTTTTCAGGCCGGAAATCGCGGACTCGGGGGCCGGAAACCTGGCTTCCCGCCTGGATTCGCGGGGATCGAAGGCGGTCAGGACATGCCCCGGAGACGCCCGCGCACCGGGGAGGGACCGGCCAGGGGGCGGGCGTAGTCCAGGAATGCCTGGGTGACGTCCGGTCGGCCGGGATCCAGGTACTCCGGCGGAAGCGCCCGGGTCTCCCGGGAGACGTTCCGCAGTTCGGTCCGGTCGTAAGAGACCCGATAGGCCGGTCCCCCGTCCCGGATCATCACCACCGACCCGTCGGCCCACTGCCCCGAGAGGGCGAAACGGACCGCCTGGCGACCGCACTCCCGGGCCTCGATGGCATCCACCTCGGACACCACGCCCGGGAAGGACCGCTGGAGATAGCCGAAGGTGTCGGCGCGGATCCGCAGTTTCCGGCCCAGGCGACCCTCCACGCCGAGTCCCTGGCGGACCTGGTCCGCCAGCCAGTCCCCGAGCATCCCGCTGCCCGACAACTGGACGTTCGCGTGGGTGTCCCGCTCGACCTGCTTCGCGGCCTTCTCGGCCAGCGTCTCGGCGACGGTGCGGCCCCGGGGGTCGGTCCCGTCCACGATTCCCTCGGAAACGGCCACGACGCAGCGGCCCAGTCGCCGGTAGACGTCCTCGACGTCCGCCAGGAACCGGTCCAGGAAGAAGGGGCGTTCCGGGGGATAGACGAGGTGGGGGCCGTCGTCGGGGTCCCGGCGGAACAGCGCCGAGGCGGCGGTCAGGAAGCCGGCATGGCGTCCCATCACGACGTCGATCTTGATCCCAGGAAGCGACCGGTTGTCGAGGTCATCGCCCAGGAAGGCCGAGGCCACGAATCGGGCGGCGCTGCCGTACCCGGGGCAGTGGTCCGTCACCCGCAGGTCGTTGTCCACGGTCTTCGGGATGTGGAAGCAGTGCAGGTCGTAGCCCGCCGACAGGGCCGCCTCGTGGACGATGTGGACGGTCTCGGCCGAATCGTTTCCCCCGATGTAGAAGAAGAACCGGACGTCCTGGCGCCGGAGCACCTCGAAGACCTGGTGGCACTCCTCGTGGGAGGGCTTGTGGCGCACGCTGCCGAGCGCCGACGAGGGGGTCCGGGCCACGTCCTCCAGCACGTCCCCGGGCTCCGCGAAGAGGTCCACGAAATCGTTGGCCAGGATGCCCCGGATGGCATGACGGGCTCCCAGCAGCCTGGGAATGGCCCCGCTGGCCCGGGCGGCCTCGATCACCCCCACCAGGCTCTGGTTGATCACGGCGGTCGGTCCGCCGGACTGGCCGACGACGGCGTTGCCGGAGATGCGGTTCATCAAGATCCTCCCTGTCCGGAGTGGTCCGCCCGGCCGACCCGGCACGGACGAACCGCTTTCTACGGGAGGCGGGTCCGGTCGTCAAGACGAAAGACCGGTCGATGGAAGGGCGCGGGAAGCGGGGTGAACAATCAGGTGTTCCGGGTCGCGCGGTTCCGGCGGAATCCCCACAGGACCAGCGGCAGCAGCCAGACCGGGAGTGCGGTCCGGGGCGCCCGGGAGGAGCACCCTCCCCCCTTGCCCTGGGACCCGGCGTCCTCCCCGGCATCCACGGTCACCAGGTCCAGGGGAATGGTCCCCCGGTCCGTTCCCGCGTCCGCCCCCGGCTCCCGTCCGTCGGTTCCCGGATCGGGCGGCACGGCATCGCCTCCCGGTAGATCCTGGCCCGGGGTCGCGTCGGTTCCCGGGAGATCCTCGGCCAGGGCCTCCGGCGGCGCCGTGTCGCTGCCGGGCAGATCCCCGGGGGCCGCATCCCCGGCTCCCGTGTCCTCGCCCTCGGGCATCCCGGTGTCCTCCCCGGCATCGGGGGGAACCGGGACGTCCCGGACCACGATGGAGACCTGGTCGGGCGCGCTGGTCGCGATCCCGTCGAACACAACGAGCTGGAAGACCAGCACGGTGTCCGCCTCCACCGACGGCCCCGTGAAGGAGGGGCCCGGGACCCGGGAGTCGTCCAGGGAGACCTCGGGGCCGGCGACCTGGACCCAGGCAAAGGTGAGGGAATCCCCGTCGGGGTCGCTGGAGGCGCTGCCATCGAGCCGCACCGCGGTCCCCTCGGCGACCTCCTGGTCGGCCCCGGCGTCGGCCACGGGGGCCCGGTTGGCGATGCAGGCCGCCCCGACGCACCGGTAGCCCGGGATGCAGTCCCGGCCGTCGTCGCAGGTGCTCCGGCAGGTCTTTTCCTCGGTGCATCCCGCATAGGGACTGCAGTCCACGGTGCCCCCGTCGCGGCAGGTCCCGTCGATGCAGGAATCCGGCCTGACCAGCAGCCCGTCCCTGCATGAGTAGCCGTCGCCGCAGGCGGTCCCGTCGAGACGATTCTCGGCGATGCAGGATCGGGTCGTTTCGGAACAGACGCCGATCCGGCATTCCTCGGTGAGACCCGAGCAGTCCCTGGGGTCGCCCGCCGTGCAGACCCCCGCGAGGCACTGGTCGGACACGGTGCAATAGAGGCCGTCTTCGCAGCGGGTGCCATCCTCCTTGCTGGTCCAGGCGACCGCCGTCTTCCCGGGCTGGCAGATCTGGCAGGGATTGCCTGGATTCTGGGCATCGGCGGGGTGACAGGTCCCCTCGATCAGGCATCCCGACGTCACGGGGTGGACACAGGCCCCCTGGAAGCACCGGTCGGAGGTGCACGAGAGGCCGTCGCTGGCACAGGCCGTCTGGTCCTCCACCGGGACGTGCTCGCAGACCCCGCCGCGGCACTGGTCCAGCGTGCACTCGTTCTGGTCCGACAGGCAGGGGGTGCCGTCCTCCACCGGGGGCTGGCTGCACTGGCCGGTCGCGGGGTCGCAGGACCCGGCCTGGTGGCAGGCGTCCTGGGCGACGCAGGTCACCGGGTCCTCGCCGACGCAGGCCCCGGCGCGGCACCGATCCTGGCGCGTGCAGAGGTTCCCGTCGTCGCAGGGCGGGTCCCCCGGTACCGGGTCGTGGCGGCAGGTCCCGCTCCCGCAGACGTCCAGCGTGCACGGATTTCCGTCCGAGGTGCAGGCATTTCCGTCGTCGGCGGCGACGCAGGTTCCTCCGGCGCAGGCCTGGCACTCGGGGCACTGGACGTTGGCGCACAGATCCGAGCACTGCCCGTCGGCGGTGCAGCCGAAGCCCTCGGGACAGGTCCCGCAGAGGGTGCAGCCGTCCGGGGAGGTCCCGCAGACCCGGGTGCCGCAGGTGTTCGGGACGCCCGGGTGGGTGCAGGTCCCGGCCAGGCACCAGTCCTCGGTGCAGCGGTCGCCGTCATCGGGGCAGGGCGTCCGGTCCTCCCGGGGGACCTTCACGCAGGCCCGCAGCCCCTCGTCGCAGGTCGCGCCGTTGCACGCGTCGGCGACCGCCGAGCAGTCCCGGAAGGACCCGCCCTGGCAGACGGCGTTTGCGGCGCAGGTGTCCCCGGTCGTGCAGAAGAGGCCGTCCTCGCAGGGGCTGCCCGGGGGCTTGTCGGTCCAGCGGGTCCGGTTCGCCGGGGCGCACCACTGGCAGGGGTTCTGGGGGTTGTCCTGCCCCGAGGTCCGGCAGGTCCCGTCGATCAGGCAGCCGGTGGAGACGAAATGGGTGCAGGCCCCGACCGAGCAGACGTCCGAGGTGCACGGGAGTCCGTCATCCTCGCAGGGCGTCCCGTCGTCGACGGGGCTCCAGGCGGTGGGGTTCGCCGGGTTGCATGCCTGGCAGGGGTTGGCCGGGTTCGGCTGGCCGGGGGAGTAGCAGGTCCCGCCGATCAGGCAGCCCGCCGGTCCCGGGGCGTGGAGGCATCCCCGGACCTCGTCGCACTGGTCCGCGGTGCAGAACAGGCCGTCGTCGCAGAGTTCGGTCCAGCAGGGAACCGCGCGCACCCGGCCCCATCCATGGGCGTTGTCCCGTCCGGCGGGGCCCAGGTCCACGGCCGCCAGCCGCATCTGCGTCTCGGCCACGTCGGGGTTCCCGCCGGCCAGTTGCAGGAACAGGGCGGCCACCCCGGCCGCGTGGGGAGTGGCGGCCGAGGTTCCCCCGAAGCCGTCGGGGGTCGTGCTGTTCTTCGGGTAGGTGACCGTCGAGACGCTGGTCGGGGCCGTGAACTCCGGCTTGGGGAGGGTCGTCCCGTCGGGGCGGGGATGGCTGGGACCCTGGCTGCTGTAGTCGGCCAGTGCGTCCGACAGGTAGGTCGCTCCGATGCAGATCACCCGCTCCCCAACGCAGGGGCTGACGACGCTCTGGGCCGGGGTCCGGAGCGCGGGCTCGATCAGAGGCAGTTCGTCCCCGAAGAGGTTCACCACGTGGAGGTCGAAGGGGCGGTTCGGCGCGGCGGTGCTCTTCTTCGCCACCACGACGCCGTACACCGCCTGCAGGGGAGCATAGACGCCGATCCACTCCCGGGGGAAGGCCGCCCCGTTCTGGGTGGTCGTCGAGGAGGTCACCAGGGCCCAGGTGGAATTCGCCTCGTCGAAATAGACCAGGTAGAGGTCGTAGTCCACCGTGGAGTTCGGCGTCCCGTCGTTCTGGCCCCAGTCGTCCCAGACCAGTCCCACCACGATGGGGGCGTCCTGGGGGATGTAGTAGATGTCGGTCCCGTCGTCGGCCAGGATCAGGATGTTGCCTCCCTGTGAATAGAACTGGTGGTACTCCGGGACCGAGGAGGGGGTGAAGGTGGCCCGGTAATGGGCATTTCCGTCATTGCCCGCCGCCGCGGTGAACAGGATCCCCGCGTCCCGGGCCGAGGAGGCCTTCCGGGCCGCCGGTCCCCGGCCGTCCACCCCCTCCCACTGGTAGGTCCCGGTGGAGGTGGTGATCACGTGGACGCCCTGGGAGATCAGCCAGTCCACGGCGCTCCGGAAGGTGACCTCCGAGTCGAAGTTCACCAGGTACAACTGGGCGTCGGGGACCAGGTCGTGGACCACCTCGGCCACCGCGACCCCGTGGACCTCCCCGCCTCCCGTGATGTCCCCGGGGGCCGCGCCGTAGAAGGACCGGGTGGTCACCGAGGCGGGCAGTTCGCTTCCCAGCAGGGACTGGTAGCCGGAGAAGCCCACGTCCACGATGCCCACCTTCCGTCCCTGCCCGCGGATGTCCAGGGCGTGGAGCGTCGTCGCCTTCACGTGGGCCGCACCCTCGGACATCACGGTCCGTTCGGGCAACCTGGGCGCGGTGACGGCCCGGACGCCGGGGGCTGCCGCCAGCCGGGCCAGGTCCTCCAGGCGGACCCAGCCCTGGACCTGTCGATCTGAGGCCGCGTCCACCAGCACGTCCACGCCCTCGAGATCCAGGCGTTCCCCCCGGAAGGCGTCGGCCGGGCGATCCAGGTGAATCACCACCTGCACCCGGTCGTCGGCCACCCGGAGGCCCCGGAAGCCGGCCGCCTGGCGGACCTTCGCCGGATCCAAGGGCAGTCCGTCCTGGGACAGGAGGTCCCCGATCCCGTCGGCCAGGCGGGCCCAGGGGGTGGACTCCCGGGCCGCCCGGATCCCGATCGGTGCCCGCTGGAGGTCCTGGCGACTGAAGGGGGCACGGGGTCGGGCGACCTGGCCGTGGACGACCGGGGTCTCTGGCCGATCCCCGGTGGTTTCGAATCCGGGGGCACCCTGGCATCCCAGCAGAACCATGCCGCACGCAAGGGACCATCCGACGCGACTCATCCCGGCCTCCTTCCTGGAAGAAATGTACCGCACCCGGTTCCCTGGACACAAGTTTGTACCTGACGACGCCCGCCGGTCAAGGGGGGAGTCGACGCCGACGTTCATGCGGCCTCCTGGGGGCAGTCCCTGCGGGCCTGAGCTGGGCTCCG
>JAGOKF010000035.1 GCA_017994695.1 Myxococcota bacterium
GAATCCCCTCGGGTCCCCAGGAGTGCCGTGGAGCCGTCCCGGCAGGGCCCGGGATCGGCTGCGAGGCCGGCGAGGCGGCCCTCCGGGCCGTGGAGGAACTCCGGGCCGAGCAGTGGGCGAGGCTCCAGGACCCCTTCACCTTCGCGTTCCGGAACGGGGCGACCCTGCGACTCTTCGGGAAACTGGAACTGGTGGGCTACTACGACACCACGACGCCGGCCATCAGCGACTGGCTGGCCTGGGTGGAGCCGAAGGGAACCTACAACGGCGACGAGGACTCCTTCAGCATGTCGGTCCGGGCGTCGCCCGTCGGGATGCACTTCACCGTGCCCCGGGCGGTGGGCGCCATGGCCCTGAACGCCCGGGTCGAGGCGGACTTCGTCGGGGGATTCGTCACCGGGGGCAGCAGCGCCTATTCCCCGCTGATGCGTCTGAAGCAGGCCTGGGTCAGCCTGGACAGCCCACACGTGACCATCCTCGCCGGGCAGCACTTCGGGATCTTCGGGCCTCTCTTTCCCGACACGGCCAACTGGATCGCCCTCGGCACCTCGGGGAATCCCTGGATCCGGCTGCCCCAGGTCCGCCTGACGCTCCGGGCCGCGGGGCTGCAACTGGACCTGTCGGCCAACCGCCCGATGGGAAGCAACGAGGTGCTGACGGACACGGTGAACGATCACGTCAGCGACGGGGAATGGAGCAACATGCCGTTCCTGATGGGGCGGATCGGGGGGGCGCACGACCTGGGACGCGGGGTCTCCCTGGCCTGGGGAGCCTCGGGGGTCTACGGCCGGGAGAAGGTGCGCCGGGTCGTCGATCCCGACACGGGCAAGGTGCTGGCCCGGACCGACGCCGGGGAGTGGCACTCCCGGCTGGTGCCGGTCTGGATGGCGAACCTGGACCTGAAACTGACATCGCCCTACCTGGACGTGATGGGGGAGTTCTTCGCCGGTGCCAACCTGAACACCTTCTTCGCCGGGGTGCTCCAGGGGGTGTCGATCACGGCCACGCCGCGGACCGACACGGCCCCGGTGGACTTCCACGTCCGGTCCATCCGCACGATGGGAGGGTGGGGCCAGGTGACCGGCAAGCCCCTGAAGGACCTGCGGATTTACGCGGGTGCGGGGATCGACCATCCCGAATCCGGCGACCTGATCCCGAATCCCAAGGCGCCGCCCCGGGCCTGGAACCTCCAGGTGTACGGGGCGGCCCACTACGCCATCGGGGGGGCCTGGCGGGTGGGGGCCGAGGTGTCGTACACCCGGACGGCGTACCTGGACACGGCGGCCACCAACGCGAACGTCCGGGCGGTCCTGCGCACCTCCTGGTCCTTCTGATCGCCCGTTCCAAGGGAATCCGCCGGGGATTTCCCATGGGCCAGAGCCGGCTTCCATCCGGTCCGATTCCCCGGGAAGTCTCGGACGCGCAGCCACCTACCGGCAGCACTGGGGCGGAGGGGGCAGCCCGTAGTCGCACTCGCAGCAGGGGGGCGGCGTGCAGGGCTTGTCGCAGCACTCGGCCCGGAGGTCCGGGGGGATGGACCCGGGGGCGCTCCGGCACGGCAGTCCGCTGCAGTCGGGTGCTGCGGAGTCCGCCGGCCCGGGGTCCGTCGGCGGAACGTCTGCCGGGCCCTCGCAGCAGGCCTTCCAGACCTCGTCGGGGATGACCCCGTACTCGCAGGCGCAGCAGACCGCGGAGCAGTCGATCGCGTCCGGTCCGGCCTCTCCGGAAGCCGGGTCGGAGGCCCCGGGATCGGCCGTGGAGGGCACGTCCGCGGGACCCTCCTCGGGCTGAACCGTGTCGGCCGGGCCCTCGCAGCAGGCCTTCCAGACCTCGTCGGGGATCACGCCGTAGTCGCACGCGCAGCAGACGGAGGAGCAGTCGATGGTCTCCCGGCCTTCGTCGGTCGCCGGGACCTCCGGCAATCCCGGATCGGCGGGCACGAGGTCCGGGGAACCGGGGTCGAAGACCTCCCCGGGGGTCCCCGGGTCCGAGGCGTCGGCCGGCCCGGAGTCCGGGGGCGCGGCCTCGACGGGGATGTCCCTGCCGGCGTCGCTTCCCGCCGAGGGTTCGCAACCGGGGATCGCGGCGACCATCACCGCGGCCACGGCGGCCCTGGCGCCCCGGATCACCGCCTCCCGGAATCCCGGCCGGGCGTCCAGGGAACGGATGCGCCAGTCGCAGTAGGGGTCCTCCGTGACCGCTCCGGTGAACGCCACGGCCACGCACTTCGCCCCGCCCCGGCAGCGGGCCCCATGGCGACAGGTCCGGCAGGCTCCGGTGAGGTCCCGGATCCCCTGGTCCCGGTTGAAGGCGAAGGCGCCCGGACGGAACCACCAGTGGGACAGCGGGGCCTCCCGGAGACTCCCCTCCCGAAACGGGTCCTCGGGACCCGTCCGGGCCTGCAGGGACAGGCATCCCTTGATCCCGCCGTCGGACTCGATGCCCAGGGCCCGGATACCCGCCTGGCAGCCGTGCCAGGCCTCGGGGCGGCCGCGCCAGCCCCATCCCCGGAGGGAGCGGTCCGCGTCGGTGCAATAGCCGATGGAGTCGCCGACGGCGACGTGGATGCCGCCCGCCGCCTTCATCCGCACCAGGAGGTCCACCAGTCCGGGCACCTGGCGCGGCGAGATCACCCAGTCCTCCCGGTCCTTCAGGGCTCCCATGGGTTTCCCCAGCTGGAAGCGGATCTGGGAGGCGCCCAGGTCGATGGCCAGCCGGCGGAGGGATTCCAGCCAGGCCAGGTTCAGCCGATGCACCGTGGCCAGGACCGCCACGGGCATCCCCGCGGCCCGGAGTTGCCCGATGCCCCGGACGGCGGCCCGGAAGGATCCGGGGCCCCGGATGGCGTCGTGTATCGCCTCGGGACCATCGAGGCTGACCCCGACGTTGGCCAGGCCGGCGTCCGCCAGTCGCCCGGCGACCCGGTCGTCCACCAGCGTGCCGTTGGAAACCAGGTTCACCGCGAGCCCCCGGCGGACTCCCTCCCGGGCGATCGCTTCCCAGTCGTCCCGGATCAGGGGTTCTCCGCCCGAAAGGGTCAGCAGTTCGCCCCCCAGGTCCGCCAGTTGGCCCACCACCTCCAGGCACTCGGCGGTGGACAACTCGTCTTCCCGAGCCCGTCCCGCCCGGGAACCGCAGTGCCGGCAGGACAGGTTGCACGCGAGGGTGATCTCCCAGACGGTGTTCCGGGGGCGCCAGTCCCGCGGCAGGACTTCCGGGCCGGGACAGCCCGGCGGATTGCGGGGAAGGGGCATGGGTCACCTCGGCGGGAGACAGAACATGGTAGCGGTCCGCTCCCGGGGAATCCAGGGCCCCGTGATGGGTCTTCCGGTCCCAAGATCCCAGCCGCCCCGGATCCCTGCAGGACCTTCTGGGAGCCTGCCGGCCGGGGCTTCAACGGGGCCCTGCCATGCCTGGAATGGCCGTCGGAAGCGGCGGCCCGGCCCTCGGGTCGTCACCTGGGTGGGTCCAGGGCGTCCACGGCGTAGCCCGTCAACTCGGTGTATCCCTCCCCGGCCAGCACCCGTTCTCCGGCGGTGCCGGACAGCCGGGTCTGTCCCTCCCAATAGTTCTGGGCCAGGTTGTGCATCTCCTGGTCGTCCACGGAGGTGACCACGGCGATGCGCCAGTCCCCCTGGGGGATCCGGATGTCCCAGTCCAGGGGGTAGGTGCCGCCGGAGTGGGGGCTGGTCCAGGTCCGCCTGGGCGTGATGGTGAAGGCGTCCATGCCTTCCAGCGGGGTCAGGGTGCCGTCGGGGGCCACCAGGGTGCCGGCCTTCAGGGACAGCACCCCGTCCCAGTCCGTGAACTGGAAGAGCATCACCTCCCATCCGTCTTCGAACTGCATGCTCCACCAGTCCCAGCCCCGGAAGTCCTGCATGTCGAAGTCGCCCCACTGGTGGTCCATCCAGGCCTGGCCGGTCACCGCGTGGTCGCCCCCGGGCGTGGACAGGGTGCCCCGGGCCTCCATCCGCGTGAACGAGTAGTACCAGCTGGTCCCGCCGGTGTCGGCCATCGGGATGATCCCGTCCGTGCCGTGACGGGCGGGGCGCTTCCGCGGTTCCAGGGCGAGGTCGAAGGCCCAGGGCGTCGCCTTGCCGTCCTTCTCCTTTCCCGTGGGGATCTCGCCCCGGATGCGGTCGCGGCCATCCCCTCCCAGTTCCAGGTGGCAGAAATCGACCTCCAGGTCGATGGGATCCCGGCTCCAGGTCCGGGGCGCGAGGGAGATCGTGTCCGCGTGGAAATGATCCCCGGCATCGAGGTCCACGATCCCCACGTGGCACATCCAACCGAGTCCCGGCGTCCCGAACATCTCGGTGAAGTCGTACTGGAAGATGGTGACCTGGAAGCCCCACTCGCGGTCCCCGTCCCGCAGGTGCCCGGTGTAGTACCACCACTCGGTGCGCTCGCCGTGGATCCCTGCGTCCCGGGGAAACACGATGGAGGTGGGTTCGCACCGGCCCCCGTTGCAGTAGGCGTCCGGGCCGCAGTCCGTCCGCCGGATCGACCCGTCCGTGCAGGCCACGATCTGGTTGCCGTCGCAGGCCGCCGGGGCCGGATCGCAGGCCTCGAGTCGCCCATCCCCATCCCCCGGGTCCGTCCCGGAGTCCCGGGGTTCGCATCCCAGTGCCGCGACGGTCCCGAGGATCAGGGCGGTCGCCAGGGGCCACCAGGGGGGCCTGGTTCCGGTTCCGGGAGGCCTTGCAGCGATGGGCATCGGGGAATCCCCTCCGGAGGTGCTGTCGAAGTGTAGTTCCCATGCACGACGAGGCACAAGCGGAGGGCCGGGATGCCGCGCCCCGGGCGGGACGCGGACCGTGTCCGGGCGGAACCTAGTCCCAGCGGCCGTGGCCTCCCAGCCAGCCCTGGCGACGGAACCACCAGATCATCGCCCCTCCCACCGCCAGGGCGACGCCCCAGAAGAACGGGTACCCGAACCGCCAGGAGAGTTCCGGCATGTTGAACGGAGAGGCCGCGGTGTCGAAGTTCATCCCGTACACGCCGGCCAGGAACGAGAGGGGCATGAACACGGTCGCGATGATGGTCAGGACCTTCATCACGGCGTTGAGCCGGTTTCCCACCGACGACTGGTAGGCCTCCATCAGTCCGGCGACGATCTCCCGGTAGGTCTCGATCATGTCCAGCACCTGGAAACTGTGATCCAGGCAGTCCCGGAGGTACATTCGCGTGTCCGCGGTGATCCGGGGGGAGTCCTCCCGGAGCAGGGAGGCCAGGGCGTCCCGGAGGGGGAAGGCGGCCCTCCGCAGGGACAGAAGGTCCCGCTTGACCTGGTGGATGGCCTGGATGCAGTCGCTGGAAGGACGGTCGATGATCGTGTCCTCCAGGTCGTCCAGCCGTTCCCCGAAGGCCTCCAGCAGCGGGAAATACCCGTCCACGACCGCGTCGAGAAGGGCCCAGGCCAGGAAGTCCGGCCCCATCCGCCGCAGGCGGCCCTCGCCGCTGCGGAGCCGCGCCCGGACCGGCTCCAGGCAGTCCCCGGGCTGCCGCTGCTGGAAGGTCAGCACGAAGTCCGGCCCCAGGAACAGGGACAACTGTTCCGACGCGATTCCCCGGTCCAGGGGCAGGAGCATCCGGGAGACCACGAAGAGACAGTCCCCATAGCGTTCGGCCTTGGGGCGCTGGATGGGGTTCAGGACGTCCTGGACCGCGAGGCCGTGCAGGCCGAACACCCGGGCCACCTCCCCGATCCGGTCGGGGTCGGCCAGTCCGTCCACGTCCACCCAGGTGATGGCCCGGCGCCCTTTCCACCGGGCCAGGTCCTCCGGAAGCAAGACCTCCGCTTCCTCCAGCGATTCCGAATCGTAGGAAAAGACCCGGATCCTCGCAGGAGCCCATCGGTCGGGCTCCCGGGGAGCCGGGGGTGCCGGGAGTTCCGGCTCGGGCCCCGAGACCCGCCGGGGAGGCAAGGCGAACCATCGCCGGTAGAGATTCAGATCCATCGGGATCCTCCGGGGGAAGGCCCGGCGATCCTAACTTGAAGATGGCGGACCGGTGTCCTATGCTTCCGTCCCGTGGAGGCGGGGTGACGGATTCGCGACCACAGGGCATCGACGACGGCCGTGCGGGGATCCTGGGGCCCCTCGCCTGGGTGCTGGCAGGAAGCCTGGCCACGGGGCTGCTGGACCTTTTCGCCGAACCGGGATTCCCCGGGGATGCCATTCCGGGGGCCGGGTCGGGGATCCTGATCAGCCTGCTGCTCCATCTCTTCTGGGGATTCCCGTCGGGGATGCTGATCGCGCTGGGGGTCGCCCGGGCGGCCAGGCTCCGGAGCCGGATCGGCCCGGAAAGACTGAACGGTCCGCTGCTGTGGCTGCTGGCGGCGCTTCCTGTGCTGGTGCTGGGGATCGCCCTGGGGGGACCGGCGTTGGAGCGGGTGACGGACCCGGCTCTCCGGGGGCTCCTGCTGGCCACCGGAGCGATGGGGCTGCTGGCCGGCGGCGGCCTGGTCGGCGCGCTGCTGGTCCGGATCGCCGCCCGCCTGGGGCTGTCGTCCTCCCCGACGGCCTTCCGCCTGCTGGGAATCCTGGTCGCCCTGGGGCTGACCGCCTGGTGGACCTTCCTCTCGGGGAGGTTCCGCGCCGGGGGGCTCCAGGGGCTTTTGTTCCTTCCCGCTGCCGGGACGCTGCTGCTGGCCATTCCTGCCCTGGGGCTCGCCTGGCCTCTCTGGCCGTCCCGACTGCATCCCGGGGACCTGCGGTGGTGGACCCGGTGGCTGGTTCTCGGGGCCGGGATTCCCCTGGTCTCCCTGATCCTCGCCGAGGGAACCGCCCGCCTGGATCCGGACGGGGTGCGGTGGGCCGCCGGCCGGTCCTCCTTCTCGGTCCAGGTGCTGATCGCCATTCGGGACGTCGTGGACCTGGACGGGGACCGGGCGAGCCCGATCCTGGGCGGCGGGGATTGCGACGACCTGGACTTCCTGCGGTATCCCGGCGCGGTGGACGAGCCCGGGGACGGGGTGGACCAGAACTGCGACGGGCAGGATGCGGGGATGACCGAGGCCGAGACGGCCTCCCCCTACGCCCTGGCCCCCGAGGAGGGCCGGCGCCTGAACGTCGTCCTGATCTGCGTCGATGCCTTCCGGGCGGACCGGGCGTCCTTCCTGGGGTATGCCCGGAAGACGACGCCGCACATCGAGGCCCTGGCCCGGACCTCCTGGGTCTTCGAAAACGCCATCGCGCCCTCCTCGACCACCCGGGAGTCGATCCCTCCGCTCTTCACGGGCCGCTACGCCTCGGGGATTGCATGGGAGGGGGAGTCCCGGATCCGCCAGGTGGCGCCGTCCCAGGGCCTCCTGGCCGAGGTGCTGCTGAACGCCGGCTGGCAGACCCTGGCGGTGGCCGACGAGTGGCTGCTGAAGTTCCTGCCGACCGTGATGCGCGGGTTCCAGAAGATGGACGTGGCCTACGGCCTGGGCCACTGGCGGGAGTACGGCCAGAAGGCCGGGCCCTTCACCCTCTTCGACGCCGTGCAGAAACTGCTGCAGCGGGACGCGAAACGCCCGTTCCTGCTGTACGCCCATTTCGAGGCGGCCCACCATCCCTACGTCCCCCACGAGGGCTTCCAGTCCTTCGGCAACCGTCCCTCGGACCTCTACGACCAGGAACTGGCCTATGCCGACCGCTACGTGGGGCTCCTGCTGGAGTTCCTGGAGACCGAGGGGCTGATGAATGACACCGTCGTGGTGATCTTCGGGGACCACGGGGAGGAGTTCCAGGAGCACGGGGGCAGCCAGCACAGCCGGACGCTCCACGGCGAGAGCGTGCGGGTCCCCCTGGTGGTCCGGATCCCGGGCCAGGCCCCCCGGCGGGTGAAGACGCGCGTGTCGCTGGTCGATGTCTTCCCGACGCTGATGGACGCCCTGGGACTGCGCCCCGAGGAGCCGAAGCCCCAGGGATTCAGCCTGTACCACTACCTGGACCGGGCCGACCCTTTCCCGGATCGGCCGATCTTCGCGGAACTGATGGTGAACAACGAGGGCACGCTGCGCTACCGGAAGGCGATCTACCAGGGACGGTACAAGCTGATGTGGGACATGTCCTCGGACGAGATGCTGCTCTACGACGTGGTGGCGGATCCCGGGGAGCATCGCCCGCTGGAGGAACCGGAGGTCCAGGACCGGCTGTTCCAGGTCCTGTCGGACTTCGTCGCCCGGGGGACCCACCGCCCCGGAACCTGAACCCGAACCGCTCCGGAAATCGTCGGGGACCGGGCGGCCCTTGCCGGGAGCGCCCGGGAGGCTTACAATGCGCCCGGCCTTCCGGAAGGCCATTCCCTTGACGGAATGAGGCGGTTGCGATGAACGAGACCTGGGTGGTGGACGTGGAGGGACTGGGGGCCGTCGAGGTGTCCCCGGGGGCCGACTGGAGGACCGTGCTGGAACTTTCGGGGAAGGCCGACCAGGACTCCGTGCTGGCGGTCCTGGTGGACGGGGTCCCGGTGGACCTGGGCCGGAAGGTGACCGGTCCGGCCCGGGTGACGTTCCTGACCTTTGACCACGAGGCCGGAGTCGAGGTCTTCCGGCACTCCTCGGCGCACCTGCTGGCCCAGGCGGTCACGCGACTGTTTCCCGGGGCGAAGCCGACCATCGGGCCCGTCGTCGAAGAAGGCTTCTACTACGACTTCGCGGCCGATCCCTTCACCCCCGAGGACCTGGCCCGGATCCAGGAGGAGATGCAGCGGATCGTCGCCGAGGACCTGCCGGTGGAGCGGCTGGAACTCTCCCGGGAGGAGGCCCTCCAGGCCTTCCGGGACAACCCCTTCAAGATCGAACTGATCCGGGAGATGCCGGAGGAGGCGGTCATCACCGCATACCGCCAGGGGGACTTCCTGGACCTCTGCCGGGGGCCCCACGTTCCCCGGACGGGCCTGATCCGGGCCTTCTCGCTGACCAAGGTGGCCGGCGCCTACTGGCGCGGGGACCAGAACAACGTGCAACTGCAGCGGATCTACGGCATTTCCTTCCCGGACGCCCAGAGGCTGGAGGCCCACCTGAAGGCCCTGGAGGAGGCCCGGGAGCGGGATCACCGCCGTATCGGCCAGGAGATGGACCTCTTCAGTTTCCATGACGAGGGCACGGGCTTCCCCTTCTGGCATTCCCGGGGCATGGTGCTCCGCAACGCCGTGGTGGACTACTGGCGGGAGGTCCACCGGGCCTACGGCTACCACGAGATCCAGACCCCGGCCATCCTGAACATGTCCCTCTGGCGGACCTCGGGGCACTACGACCACTACCGCAAGAACATGTACGTGACCCAGATCGACGACGTGCCCCATGCCATCAAGCCGATGAACTGCCCCGGGGGCCTGCTGGTGTACAAGTCCCGGCTGCACTCCTACCGGGAGTTCCCCCTCCGGGTGGCGGAACTCGGCCTGGTGCACCGCCATGAGCTGTCGGGCGTGCTGCACGGGCTGTTCCGGGTCCGGGCCTTCACCCAGGACGACGCCCACATCTTCTGCACGCCGGACCAGGTGGCCCAGGCGGTCGAGGAGACCATCGGCATGGTCTTCGAGATCTACCGGACCTTCGGGTTCCAGGAGGTCCACGTGGAACTGTCCACCCGGCCCCTGTCGGGAAGCATCGGGTCCGACGAGGTCTGGGAGAAGGCCGAGTCGGGGCTGCACCAGGCCCTGAAGGCCCGGGGGATCGACTACCAGCTGAACCCGGGCGACGGGGCCTTCTACGGGCCGAAGATCGACTTCCACATCCGGGACTGCATGAACCGGTCCTGGCAGTGCGGCACGATCCAGGTGGACTTCAGCATGCCCGAACGCTTCCACGCGACCTACGAGGCCGAGGACGGGACCCGGAAGGTCCCGGTGATGATCCACCGGGCGATCCTCGGCAGTCTGGAGCGGTTCATCGGCATCCTGATCGAGCACCACGCCGGGAAGTTCCCCCTGTGGCTCAATCCGACCCAGGTGAAGGTGCTGCCGGTCAGCGAGAAGTTCGCGGAGTACGCCCGGACCGTCCACCGGGCGCTGCTGGACGCGGGTCTGCGGTCGGAAATCGACCTGCGTCCCGAGAAGCTGGGCCGGAAGGTCCGGGATGCCCAGCTGGCCCGCGTGAACTACCAGGCGATCTGCGGAGGCCGGGAGGCCGAGACGGGATCGGTGTCCGTGCGCACCCGGTCCGGGGAGGACCTGGGAGCGGTGGCGGTCCCGGATTTCGTCGGACGGCTGCGGGACGAGTGGAAGCGCCGGGTCTAGGGGCCGTGTCGCGGCCGATCCGAAGGACGGCACCAGGAGGCGGCAGATGGTTCGGACGCTGCGATCCATCGAGGAGGAGGCACGGGTCCACCGGGTCCGGGGGCCCGGGCTCGATCGCTGGTTCCAGGACGACGCGCTGCGCCGGCTGCTGGAAGGGGAGGCCTGGGATCAGACCATGACCTTCCTCCAGGACGGGACGCGCCGCGTGCTGGCGGGAGGCCTGGAGGACGGAGGCCAGGCGGCCCTGGAACTGCTCCGGAACGGGAAGTTCGTCACCGTGGTGGACCCGGACGAGGAGGCCGTGGCCCGCCTCCAGCGCCAGGCCCAGGAGGCCCGCTGCGATCTCCGTCTCCATGCCATCGCCTGCGACTACATGAAGCGGGAGTTTGCGGCCGGGGGATTCGACGCGGCCTTCTTCCCGGCGATGCTCTGCCGCTACAACGAGCCCCTGGTGGTGCTGCGCAAGGCGGCCCGGGAACTGAGGGTCGGGGGACGCGTCGCCTTCCGCATGCCGGTCCGGCCCTCGGGGATGTCCCTGCGGCAGGTCGCCACGCGATGGAAGACCCTCGATCGCTGGGCCTCCCGGGCCGGCCAGGGGGCGCAGAAGATCCCCGCATTGCGAGCCTTGCTGGAGATTCCCGACCGGCGCGGGTTCCTGGAACAGGTCGGGGAGGTCTTCCGGGTGGAGCGGGCGATCCCGATGCACCTGCTGGCCCCCCTGGCAGGATCGCTGGCCGTGACGGGCCCGGAACCGGTGGCGTCGCTGGCCCGGAAGGCGGTGCCCCTGCTGGACCGCCTGGACCGGATCCTGTCGTCCCGGGATCCCTTCTCCCGGCTGGCCGGCACGCTGCTGGTCCACGGCACCAAGGAACTCCAGCTGGGCCGCACCTTCCAGGTCTGAGGGGTCGGGGAATCCGGCGAGCGGTTCCGAAAGGTCCTAGACGCGGGTGCGCAGCCGTCCCAGGACCTTGCGGGCCAGCAGCGACAGCAGCCAGCCGACCAGGAAGCCCCCGAGCCCTCCGAAGATCCCCGACCAGATGGCGGCTCCAGGCATCTTCGCCGGCTCGTAGGAGGAGTTGAAGACCAGGAGGAATGCCGCCGCGGCCCCGATCCAGGGCGTGAACCGCCACCGCCAGGTCGCCTGCTGGTAGATCCCGTCCAGTCCCATCGCGAAGAGGGCCACGACCCCGAGCAGGCCGTAGAGGATCCACGGGGGCACCATCTTGGGATAGACCGACACCCGGAGGTCCGGCCCGATGGCGCTGTCGATCCGGACGGCCTTCAGCGTGACCTCGCTTCCCGGCAGTCGCACCAGGTAGGAATCCAGGTAGTGCCGGTCCTCCACCTGGGTGGTCCGGCCCCGGCGGCCCCGGACGGATCGCATCGCGTCGCTGAATTCCCCCTTCAGTTCCCGGTCCCCGAGGACCAGCTTGTACTGGCCCTGGCCCAGGCGGGTCTCGGCCGAGGCGAAGGTCTCGGCAAAGACGTCCACCCGTGCCCAGGTGCCGGAGATCCCGGAAAGGGGCACCTCCCCGGCCTCCTTGCTGATTAAGGTGGTCGCTGCCGGCTTCCCGGGATAGATGGTCTCCACGAAGGGGAACACCCCGCCGGCCAGGTAGAGCACCCCCGCGGCGATGGCTAGGCGCCGTGCCTTGGCCGGGATGTCGGTCTCCCGCATCAGGAACCCGAAGGCCATCCCCAGGCCGAGCAGCAACTCGAGTCCCAGGATCAGCCCTGTCGCCAGCGAATCCAGCAGGGAGATGCCGTGGAGCCCCAGGGGGACGCCCAGGGCCACCAGGGGGAGCACCAGCCGACCCCAGTCGTCCAGGAACTTCTTCCAGAGGACCCCCTTGCGCGTCGTGGTCGCCCCGGCGCTCGCCTGGGTCTTCACGGTCCGGTTCGCCTTCTTCGCTGCCATGCCTCCGCTCCTCCAGGGGTGGGTCGGTTCACTCGTCCGGCTCGTCGGGTCGTCCTGCGAGACCGTGCTTCCTGACCAGTTTCCGCAGGTGCTTGCGATCCAGGTCCGCATCCCGGGCCGCCGCCGAGAGGCTCCCCTTGTTCCTCGCCAGCAGGGCCTCCAGGTACTCCCGCTCGAAGCGTTCCAGGGCCGCCTCCTTGGCCTCCCGGAAGGACCGGAAGAGGGATCCCTGGGGGATCGAGGGTTCCGTCCGGTCCTGACCGCCCCGGTGGGAGGCCCGTCGCAGGGACGCCACCAGGTGCGGGGGCAGGTCATCCACCTCGATCAGGTCCCCCTCGGCGAAGGAGGTGGCCCGTTCCACGACGTTCAGCAGTTCCCGGACGTTGCCCGGCCAGTGGTACTCCATCAGGATGTTCGCCGCCTCTTCCGACAGCCCCTTCACCCGGGGCTCCCCGTCGGGACCCCGGTTGAAGGGGGCCTGGCGCAGGAAGTGGCGGGCCAGCAGCGGGATGTCCTCCCGGCGGTCCCTCAGCCCCGGCAGCGAGATGCGGACCACCGAGAGCCGGTAGTAGAGATCCTCCCGGAAGCGGCCATTCCGGACCTCCGCCTCCAGGTTCCGGTTGGTCGCGGCGATCAGCCGGACGTCCACCTTGATCGGGCGGTTGCTTCCCACCCGCCGGATCTCCCGGTGCTCCAGCGCCCGGAGCAGCTTGGGCTGGAGGTCCAGCGACAACTCCCCGATCTCGTCCAGGAACAGGGTGCCCCCGCTGGCCATCTCGAAGAGCCCCTGGCGGGTCTGGACGGCGCCGGTGAAGGACCCGCGCTCGTGCCCGAACAGTTCGCTCTCGATGAGCTCCCGGGGGACGGCCCCGCAGTCGAAGACCACGAAGGGCTCCCTGGACCTGGAACTCCGACCGTGGATGGCCCGGGCCACCACCTCCTTGCCGGTGCCGGTCTCCCCTTCCAGCACCACGGTGGCATTGGTCTTGGAAATCCGCTCCAGGACCGCGAACACCTCCCGCATCCGCCGGCTGCGGCCCACCAGGGGACCGAAGGAATCCCGGGTGGACGGGACCAGTTCCAGCCGCTCGTCGAAGGTCTGGAAGCGCACCTCGACGCCGCCCAGGCCGATGACCGCCCCGCTGCGAAGCCACGCCTCCCGGACCCGGACCCGGTTCACGGAGGTGCCGTTCGTGCTGGCCAGGTCCTCCACCTGGTATCCCGAGGGCCCGTGGAGGATCCGGCAGTGCTCCCGGCTGACCCGGGGATCGTCGATCACCACGTCGTTGGAGGGGTCGGACCCCAAGGTCACCCGGTCCTGGTCGAAGATGTATTCCCGCAGTCCTCCCGCGGAGTCCTCGATCACCAGCTTGATCCGGGAAAGACGCAGCGTGGCGGGTCTTCCGTCGCGCCAGTCCAGTTGGGTCCCGTTGTCGCGGTCGCTGCCCGCCATGGGCCGGAATCGTGCTCCAGGGAACGGGGAAAGTCAATCACCGAAAGAGGTTCCGATCCCCCGGGCTGCCCGGATCAGGGGGTGGTCCAGGGGGACCGTGCGGACCTTCCCGGCAACCTCCTCGATGGGCACGGAACCGGTGCGGCCGTCCCGCTGGACCACCAGCCGGTTCCAGCGGCCGGCCCGGAGGATCTCGAAGGCGTGGTGGCCGAACTCCGTGGCGAGCATCCGGTCCCGGGGCGTGGGCGTGCCCCCGCGCTGGACGTGTCCCAGCACGATGCTCCGGGCCTCGAGCCCCGTCAGATGCTCGACCTCCTGGGCGACGAAGCGCCCCACGCCTCCCAGCCGGATGGGGTCCGGGGAGTCCGGGTCCACCCGGTCCACGAACTCGTGGCCTCCCACCGGGACCGCACCTTCGCCCACCGAGATGACCGTGAACCGCTTGCCGTGGGCGCTGCGCTGGAGGCACTTCTCGGCCACGGCCTCCATCCGGAAGGGGATTTCCGGGATCAGGATCACGTCGGCACCGCTGGCCACCCCGGCCGACAGGGCGATCCAGCCGGCGTGGCGCCCCATCAGTTCCACCACCAGGATCCGATGGTGGGCGCTGGCGGTGTCGTGGACCTTGTCCAGGGCCTCGGCGGCGGTGGTCACCGCGGTGTCGTGGCCGAAGGTGATCTCGGTGGACCAGAGGTCGTTGTCGATGGTCTTGGGGACCCCCACGACGGGAAGGCCCCGCTGGCACAGAGAGGCGGCCCCGGCCATCGTCCCGTCCCCGCCGATGACCACCATCACCTCGATGCCCATGTCCCGGCACCGGGCCACGATGTCGTCCCGCAGGTCCTTCACGACGACCCGGTCGCCCTCCCGGACGCGGCAGGCGGCGGGGTCCGTCTTGTTGTTGGAACCGAGGATCGTCCCTCCCCGGGTCAGGATGCCGCTCAGGTCCTCGGGGGTCAGCAGGCGCATGCGCCCCTCGCAGAGCCCCAGATAGCCGTCCTCGACCCCCACCACCTCCAGTCCGCCCTGGTGGGCGGCCTTGCCAACGACCCGGATCACGGCGTTCAGCCCCGGGCAATCCCCGCCGGCGGTCAGGATCCCGATGCGTTTCACGGCCTCCTCCTGCAAAATACACTATTTAGGTTCTTCTTTATAGACAAACCCCGCGCCGGGACCTATGGTAGCCTTCATCTCCAGGCGGCAACACCTGGAAACACTACCTGCTGGGAGGGAATGACATGGCGTTCGAGCGGTGGGACGAGCAACTAGTGGCCGAGCACGAGTGGATCGAGCGGGCGATGGCGGTGCTGAGGGGGGAACTGGCCAAGGTGCCCGGGGGGGACTTCGACGCCTTCCGCCTGGGTCGGGCCGTCGATTTCCTGCTGGAGTTCGGGGACCGCATCCACAACCGGAAGGAGGAGGAGGTCCTCTTCCCGAGGATGGAGCAGCGGGGCATTCCCCGAATGGGCCCCATCGGGGTGATGCTGATGGAGCACGAGGCCGAGCGGGGGCTCCTGGCGGAGATGCAGCGGGCCCTCCCGGGGCTGGCGACCCTTTCCGCAGACGCCCGGCGGAAGTTCGCCCGGGACGGGGAGGAGTATCTCCAGGTGCGGGCCGAGCACATCTGGAAAGAGAACGACGTCCTCTACGCGATGGGTCGGCAGGTCCTTTCGGCCGCGGACAACGGCGAGCTGCTGGCGGCCTTCGACCGGATCGACCGGGAGACCTACGGCGAGGGGGCCGGGGAGCAGTTCGCCCGGATGGTGTCGGAGATCGAGGCGGGAAGCGGAGCCAGGAAGCGCCTGGTCGAGAACCTCACGATGGAGCAGATCCACGGGATCCTGGAGGCGCTGCCCGTCGAGGTGACCTTCGTGGACGCGAACGACCAGGTGGCCTATTTCAACCGCCTGGACCGGGAGAAGGTCTTCGTCCGGACCCGGTCGGTGATCGGCCGGAAGGTGCAGAAGTGCCACCCGGAAAAGAGCGTGGACGTGGTGAACCGCATCGTGGACGCATTCCGGGCGGGCCGGAAGGAGAAGGCCGAGTTCTGGATCGACTTCGCCGGGGACAAGGTCCTGATCCAGTACTTCCCGGTGCGCAACGAGCAGGGGGAATACCTCGGCGTGCTGGAGGTCACCCAGCGCATCGGCGCGATCCAGGCCATGTCCGGCCAGCGTCGCCTGCTGGACTGGGAGGACTGATCCGGCGGTCCCGTCCGGGCGGGACGTCGCGGTCGGGAGTTTCCGGGGCCGGGGAAGGGCGTGGTATCCTCCTCCGCCGGGGGGGACCATGCGCCTTGCACACCTCAGCGACCTGCATCTCTGGCCCTCCGGTTTCTTCCCCGTCCAGGCCCTCCAGGGACGGCGCCTGGCGGGTGCCGCGAACCTCTGGTGGACCCGGAAGGCGACCCTCCAGCGGACCGTGGTCGAGGCCGCCGTCCAGGCGATCCTGGAACGGGAGCCCGACGCCATCGTCTGCACCGGCGACGTGGTGAACCTCGCGCTTCCCGAGGAGTTCCAACTGGCCCGGGAAGTGCTGGAACCGCTATGCCGGACCGGCCGCTTCTTCATCGTGCCGGGAAACCACGACTTCTACACTCCCGAGGCCATCGAGAAGCGCCGGTTCGAGGGGACGTTCCAGGGATGCCTGGGGGAGGGCAGGGAATGGCCGAGGTTCGCGGATCTCCCCGGCGGGGTCCGCCTGATCCTGGCCCGCAGCGCCACGAGGACCCTTCCGCTGATGGCCCACGGGTGGCTGGGCAAGGACCAGTTGCGGGAGATCGAGTTCCTGGCCCGCGAGGGAAGGGTGGCGGGGCGTCTCGTCGTGCTGGCCATGCACCACCACCTGCACGTCCGCTGGAACTTGCGGGAGGTGACGGGCTTCCTGCGGGATCGCCGGGACGTCCTGGAGACGCTGCACCGTTCGGAGGTGGGGCTGGTGATCCACGGACACGACCATCATCCCCATGCCTTCGGACTGCCGGGGGCCGGGGGAAGGACGGTGCCGGTGATCGGCTGCGGTTCGACGGCCCGGTTCGATCCGGGCCGGGGCCGGATGGGGAGGTTTCATCTGTATGACCTGTCCGGGGGGCAGGTGAGGGTGGAACGATGGCAGGTCCGGGAAGACGGTCGGTTCGAGGCTCTTCCGGGGGAGTGAAGGGGTACTTTGCGGGGACCCGGACAACCCTGGTGGGCCTCGCCGTGACCCTGCCGCTGCTGGCGCTGCACAACGTCGGCATCCTGCTGGCGGGCAACCAGGACATCAACGCGGTGGACCTGCTGACGCGCCTGGTGCCCCAGACATTGGGGTGGACGGCGCTGCGGTACATCGACGCGGCGCTGCTGCTGGCGGCCCTCGGGATGGTGTTCTGGGCCTTCCGGAAGGGGGGGCTCCGGTGGGGCTGGTGGGCGGGGCTGGTGATCGAGGGGGCCCTGTACGGGGTGGCCATGGCCCTGGCGGTCCACTACGTCCTGGGGAAGGCCCACCTGATGGACCTGAGGGAGGGGGCCGGGCAGGTCGCGGGACAGGTGGCCGGCCAGGTCCTGTCCCATGCCCGGGAGGGCCTGGAAACGGGGGCGAAGGTAGCCCGGGACGCCGCCCGTCTGCCGCTGGCCCAGGTGCTGATCATCGCGGCGGGGGCCGGCTGGTGGGAGGAGGCGGTGTTCCGGCTGGGCCTCGTCGGGGGTCCCCTGGCCATCGCCCGGCGCCTGGCTCCTCCGTCGGGAGTCCGGCGGGTGCTGGTGCTGGGGGTCGTCTCCCTGCTGGCCGTCGCGGCGTCGTCCTTGGTCTTTTCCGCGATGCACCACGTCGGCGCCGAGGAGGCTCCCGATCCCTACCTGTTCTGGTACCGGTTCGGGGCCGGAGTGGTGCTGTCGGGGATCTTCCTGGGACGGGGATTCGCGGTGGCCGCCTGGACCCACTTTCTATACGACGTGATGGTGCTGCTGCTGGGGCGGTAGGGGTGCCCGCCGCGGACCGGCCACTCGGATCCAGGGACCCGTCCTCACTCCTCGGGTTCGCCGTCGGCCAGGTGGGGAACCAGGAAATCGAGACACTGCTCGGCCTGGACGGGCGTGGCGAGGCGCCCGCTCTCGATGGCCTCCAGCAGGAGGTCCCGGAGCCTGCCCACCTCGGGTCCGGCGGGGATCCCGAAGCGCTCCATGATCAGGTTGCCGATGCCCTTGGGCAGGGGGCTTTCCCGGGCGTCCTGCTCCCGGATGTCCTGGATGCGTCGCTGGAGGTCCACCAGCAGCCCCTGGATCATCTCCACGCGCTCGGCCCGCTTGGAGGTCAGGTCCGCCCGGCTGAAGGCCACCAGGTCGTCCAGGGAGTCCCCGACCTCGCGGATCAGTCGGCGCACCGCGCTGTCGGTCCAGTCGTCCCGGTACAGGTTCACCCGGCTGTGGTTCTGGATGATGTAGCGGATCCGCCGGTGGTCGTCCGGCGGGAACTCGAAGCGCGCAGCCACGGCGTCCCAGAGCATCGCCCCCATGTCCTCGTGGCGGAAGAAGTGGACCTTGGACCCACTGATCTGGCGGGTCCAGACCTTGCCGATGTCATGGCAGAGGGCGGCCCACCGGACCACCGGAACGGGGTCGGCGTTGGTGACGACCTGCTTGGTGTGGGCCCAGACGTCCTTGTGGAGGTCCTCTCCGGTCTCCCGGAGCCAGGTCAGGGCGCTGACCTCGGGGAGGATCAGGGCCAGCACGCGGGTGTCCTGGAGGAACTGCAGTCCCTTGGCCGGCCAGACGCCACAGAGGACCTTCTCCATCTCCTTGCGCCAGATCTCCCGGGGCACGTCGAGGATGCCCGCCGCGTCCCGGTCGGCGGCCTGCCGGACCTCCCGGGCGGCGTCCATTCCGTACCGG
This sequence comes from Myxococcota bacterium, assembly GCA_017994695.1. GTDB lineage: Bacteria > Myxococcota_A > UBA9042 > DTJE01 > DTJE01 > JAGOKF01. The sequence continues at coordinate 18,467 of JAGOKF010000035.1, forward strand.
GCCACGTACCGGGCCACCTTGAGCAGCCACGAGGCGCTCTCCCGGAAGAGGGTTTCGACTGGAAAGACCGGGCGGATGAGACCTTCCGCGAAGTCGGCGGTTCCCCCGAAGGGGTCCACGAGGTCCCCGGCCGCGTCGTAGCCGAAGGCCTGGATGGTGACCTCCCGGGTGGCGAGGTCCAGCAGGATGCCCGAGAGGCGATGACCCCGGAGGGACCGCAGGGGCGGGAGGTAGTTCCGGAAGGGCCCGATGTTGAAGGTCAACGTCACGGGTCCCCGGGGGACCTTGAAGGTCCACAGGCGGGAGCGCTCCTCCTTGGGGGCCTGGGGCGGGACGCCGAAGAGGCGCCGTCCGGCCTCCTCGAGGAAGGACATCGGGGCATCCACGGTGAGGTCGAAGGACGTGGCGTCCTCGATGGAGATCCCCGAGGCGAGTTCCCGGGCCCTGGGTCCGATCAGGTAGGCCTCCCGCCCGTCGCGGGCGAAGGCGTCGAAGACCTCCCGGAGGGGAGGGGGGTAGCGGACGGGATTGCCGGAGGTGCGTGGGGTCATGCTGGCGACCGTGTTCCTGGTCCGGAGAGAGCCACCCCGCCCGAGGCGGGAAGCGAAGTGTAAGGGGGCGATGCCATGTCGTCAATGCCTCGGGCCGAGAGGGGACAGTCACCTTTTCTGCCAGCGAATCCCAAGGGAAAACCGGTTGTTGTGCAGGGTAAAAAGGTGACTGTCCCCTTTACCGGGGGGCCGGGGCGGTGCAGAATCGCGGCGGGGACCCGGAGAGATTCCATGAAGCCCTTGATCACCATCGGCATCGCCGGAGGCACGGGGTCCGGCAAGACCACGGTGGCGGCCCTGCTGGCCGAGGACCTGGGAGAGGACCGGGTCTGCATGGTCGTCCAGGACCGCTACTACAAGGACCTCGGCCACCTGCCCCTGGAGCAGCGGGCCCGGACCAACTTCGACCACCCGGACGCGGTGGACGTCGGGCTGATGGCGAGCCAGGTGCGGGACCTGAAGGCCGGACGGGCCGTGGAGGCCCCCCGCTACGACTTCCGGACCCACAGCCGCCTGCCCGAGTCCACCCGCCTGGAGCCCCGGGAGATCCTGCTGGTCGAGGGCATCCTGGTGCTGGAACTGGAGGAGATCCGCCGGGAACTGGACCTGAAGGTCTACGTGGAGACCGACGACGACCTCCGGTTCATCCGGCGGCTCCGAAGGGACATCCACGAGCGGGGAAGGACGGTGGACAGCGTGGTGGAACAGTACCTTTCGACGGTGCGACCGATGCACCACGAGTTCGTCGAGAAGAGCCGCCGCCACGCGGACCTGATCCTCCCCTGGAGGGACTTCAACAACACGGCGATCGAGATGCTGCTCCGGATCCTGCGCTACGGCCTGCCCCCGGGGGAAGGCCACCGGGAGGGCTCGGAAGGGGGGTGAGGGAGGGTCCCCGGGCGGGCAGCCGGGGCGACGTGAACGGTCCTTCAGGACAGGAGTGGAGGGAGCATGAATCGCCGCTGGATGGTCCTTTGGGGGGTCATGTCGGTCTGGGGCTGCGGGGAAGCGTACGACGCGCCGCGGGATGCCTCGCCGCAGGATCCCGGGTGGCGGGACGCGATCCAGGGGGAAGTGGACGCCGCACCGAACCCCGACTTCGGGGAGGACTCGGGGGCGGCCCTGGAGGATGTGGGGTCGGGTGAAGACCCGGGGACGACCGACGTCCCGGGTCCCGACGTGCCATCTCCCGATCCCGGTCTGGACGCGCCGCCGCCGGATGCCTGGAACCCGGACCCGGCCTTCTTCCACGCGGTCCGGGATCACGCGGACCGGCAGTCCGACGATCCGTACGACTACGACCTGGCATTGGATTGCGGCGGGGATCCGTGCCTGGAGGGCCTCCGGGTGGACGCCCTGTGGGTTGCAGGGACGGAGGTCTGGGCCGGGACGCCCGGGGGCCTGTTCCGGTGGCAGGGCGGGGACGGACCCTTCGAGCCGCATCCGGCGGGGGAGGACCCCGAGGGGCCCGTGGTGGACCTCGCCGGGTCCGCCGACGGGAGCCTGCTGGCGGTGGTGCTGCCCGACCGGATCCGGCTGCTGGACGGGGAAGGGGCCTTCCTGGGCACCCTGGGGCCCCTGCCGGGGGTCTCCTGGACCTCGGCGGCCTTCCGGCCCGACGGCATGCTGGTGGCGGGGGGGGACCACGGGATCTTCGAGGGGCTCCTGGGCGGATTCGGCCCGGTGGAGGGCACGTCGGAGTGGAAGGTCCGGGACCTGGCGGTCCTGGGAGACCGGGTGGTGGCGGTGCTGGAGGATGGATCGATGCGCCTGGGGACCGAGTCGCTGGAGGTTCCCGGCCACGTCGGGTCGCCGCGAAGGGTCGCGAACGGGAGGGATCGCGTCTGGGTCGCCGCCTCCGAGGGCCTGCTGGACCTGCAGCAGGACGGGGTGCTCCGGGTGGTCCTGCGGCCCGGCATCGGGGGGCTGCCGGCCGGGGATCTCGTCGCCGTGGCGGCCGGGGACGGATGGGTGGTCACGGGACACGGGATCGGGGCCTCGGCGGTGCCCTGGCCCGCGGGAAGGGGGTCGGGCATCCAGCACTACGTGTCCGAGCGATGGCTTCCGGCCGACGAGGTCACCTCGGTGGCGGCGGGCACGGACCTCTGGGTGGGCACCCCCCGGGGACTGGCCCGCATCGGGTTCCTGCAGGGCCGGCTGGAGGAGAAGGCCGAGGTGCTGTTCCGGCAATGGATGGACCGCTTCTGGAGAATGGACGGGTTCCTGTCGCCCGACGCCTGGACCGATCATCCCCGGACGCCGACGACGTGGCGCCTCTGGGACTCGGACAATGACGGCCTGTGGACCCAGATGGGCATCGGGGCTCTCTGCCTGGCCTACTCGGTCACCGGGGACGACCGCTACTACCAGGCGGCCCGGAAAGCCATGGAGACCATGTTCCTGCTGATCGACGTTCCGGCGGTGGATTTCCAGGCGGCGGGGCTTCCCCGGGGCTTCATCAGCCGGTCCCTGGTCCGGGAGGACGAGGGGGAGGTCTTCCAGTCGAAAGCCAGCCAGCCGGACCGGTGGCACCTGGTGGAGTACCAGGGTCGCCGCTACTACTGGAAGGACGACACCTCCTCGGACGAGACCACGGGACACTTCTTCGGCTTCCCCCTCTACTACGATCTCTGCGCGAAGGACGAGGCGGAGCGGGCGGAGGTGGCCGATCATGCCGCCGCGCTGGCCCGGTACATCGTCGAGGGGGGCTACACCCTCCGGGACCTGGACGGGAATCCGACCACCTTCGGGCACTGGGAACCCGACCGGGTCGCCATCACCGTGGACGGCCTGGAGAACTGCGGGTTCGATCACCCCCTGGAGGCCTGCCTGGAGGCCGAGTACGGAGGGGGGTGGCTCAATGCCACCGAGATCCTGGGGCACCTGCTGGCGACCTGGCACATGACCGGCGACCGCTACTTCTACGACGCGTACGACCGGCTGGTCCGGGACCACCGCTACGACGAGGTGGTGACCTGGTCCCGGAAGGCCATCACGGTGAACAGTCCCCGCACGGCGAACCACAGCGACCACGAACTGGCGATGCTGGCCTACGCGACGCTGGTCCGGTACGAGCCGGACCCCGATCGCCGGTCGCGGTACCTGGACGGGCTCCGGGGGCTCTACGAGTACGAGCGCCCCGAGCGCCAGCCCCTCTGGGCCGCCATCGTCGCCCTGGCGGAGGCCGGTGTCGCGGACCTTCCCGGGGCGGTCCGGACCCTCCGGGAGATGCCCATGGACCACCGGGACGTGCGGGTGGACAATCGGCACCGGCGGGACGCCGTCGAGGACGTGGTGGACCGGTTCGAGGACCGGCAGTGGGACCGGGTCTTCCCCTACGACGAGATCCACCTGATGTGGTGGAACAGCAACCCGTACCGGATGGTGGACGGGTCCTCGGCCCGGTCACGCCAGAGCCCCATGCCCTTCCTGCTGGCCTACTGGGCCCACCGGTATGCCGGGACGATCGGCGCGCCCGCCCGGCGCTGAGCAATGGCGCGAGTCAGGGCGTCATGGGGCCAGGGCCCCGTTCCAGATCAGCACGCCGGTGACCGCCGCCAGGGCCAGGCGGTACCAGCCGAAGGGTCCCAGGCCGTAGCGGCTCAGCGTGCCCACCAGGAAGCGCACCGACACCGCCGCCGAGAGGGCCGCCACCAGGAAACCCAGGAAGACGTGGAACGTGCCCAGGTCCCGGACCATCGCCGTCCCCACCTGGATCGCCGAAAAGGTCACGGCCGCCAGCAGTGTCACGAAGCCCAGCAGGAAACTGAACTCGACGGCCGCCATCAGGCTCAGGCCGGCCAGGAGGCCCCCCACCAGCGCCATCAGGCTGCGGCTGATCCCCGGCCAGAAGATCGAGGCCAACTGGCACAGTCCGATCAGCAGGGCACCCTGCCAGGACAGCGTCTCGACCGTGCGTCCCCGGTCCGGGGGGATGTCCCTGCGCCTGCGGTGCAGCCCGATCAGCAGCAGTCCTCCGGCGGCCCAGGCCCCGGCCACGACGTCCAGGCGGAACAGGTGCTCCTTCACGAAGGACGCCATCATGCCCGCGGGGATCGCCGGCAGGAAGGCCACCACCAGGTTCCGGAAGACCGCCAGTCCCTCCCGGTCCCGTCCCGCGACGCCCCGGGCCATCGACCAGAACCGGTTCCAGTAGAGGCCCAGCACGGCGAGGATCGCCCCCCCCTGGATGATCACCGCGAAGGTGTCGTTCGCCTCGTTTCCGGGCATTCCCATGGCCCTCTGGGCCAGCACCAGGTGGCCCGTGGACGACACGGGCAGGAACTCGGTGAACCCCTCCACCAGTCCCAGGATGATCGCCTCGATCCCGTTCATCGAACCTTCCCGCCGCAGCCGCCGCCAGGGTATGCCCGGCAGGCGGCCCGGTCAATCTTCCGGGCGCAACGGCGGGATCGGTGCCGGCGACGGGTGGCGGGTTGACCGGCGGAGGGGCAGGCGCTAGAGTCCGCCCCCATGAAAAAGCGCATCCTTTCGGGCATCCAGCCCTCCGGTCGGCTGCACCTGGGCAACTGGTTCGGGGCGATCCGGCAGCACGTCGCGCTGCAGGAAGAGGGCCACCAGTGCTTCTACTTCGTGGCCAACTACCATGCCCTGACCAGCGGCATGGACCGGCAGCGCCTGGCGGAATCCACCCTGCACGTGGCGGCGGCCTACCTGGCCCTGGGGATCGACCCCTCCCGAAGCGTCCTGTTCGTCCAGAGCGACGTTCCCCAGGTCACCGAACTGGCGTGGTTCCTGAACTGCGTCTGCCCGATGGGGCTCCTGGAGCGGGCGACATCCTTCAAGGACAAGGTGGCCCGGGGCATCGGGGCGAACGTCGGCCTTTTCGACTACCCGGTGCTCCAGGCGGCGGACATTACCGCCTACGACGCACACCTGGTGCCCGTCGGGGCCGACCAGAAGCAGCACATCGAGATCACCCGGGACCTCGTCGGCAAGTTCAACCAGGCGGTGGGGACCGAGGTGCTGGTGACGCCCGAGCCCTACATCGTGGAGAACGTCGCCGTGGTGCCCGGCATCGACGGGCAGAAGATGAGCAAGTCCTACGGCAACACGATCGAGATCTTCGAGACCCCGAAGGCGACCGCCCGCCGGGTGATGCAGATCGTCACGGACTCGACGCCCCTCGAGGCGCCCAAGGACCCCGGGAAGTGCAACGTGTTCGCCCTGCTGAGGCTCTTCGCGCCCCCCGAGGAGATCGCGGAGATCGCCGATGCCTACCGTCGCGGCGGCTACGGCTACGGCCACGCGAAGAAGCGCCTCGGGGAGTGGATCAACGAGACCTTCGCCCCGGCCCGGCAGCGGTACGACGACATGATGGCCCATCCCGACCGGGTCCGAGACGTCCTGCGGGACGGGGGGCGCCGGGCCTGGGAAGTGGCCGAGGCCACGCTGGCAAGGGTCCGGGATGCCGCCGGGATCCTCTGCCACCTCTGAACCGCCGCGCTTCCCGGGAGTCCCGTGGATGCGGTGACCTGACTCCATCCGCTGGCAGGGAGCGTCAGGACGGCCGGAAACGTCGGAGGATCGTCTCGGCGACCCGGATGCCGTCCACCGCCGCCGAGACGATGCCTCCGGCCCAGCCGGCTCCCTCCCCGGCGGGAAACAGGCCCCGGAGGGAGGACTCCCCGTCGTCGTCCCGGGGGATTCGCACGGGCGACGACGTGCGGGTTTCCACGGCCGTCAGCACCGCGTCCGGATCCCCGAAGCCCCGCATCCGGCGGTCCATTTCCGGAATGGCCTGGCGCAGGTGGTCCGCAAGCCACCGGGGCAGCACCTCGTCCAGCGACGAGGGCTGAACCCCCCGGGAGAAGGTCGGGCGCACCTTCCCGAAGCCCGACGACGGTCTTCGGGCCAGGAAGTCCCCCACCCGCTGGGCCGGCGCCCGGTGGCCGCCTCCCCCGGCCTCCAGGGCGGCCCGTTCCAGGCGCCTCTGGAAGGCCACGGCGCCCGTCCAGGTCGGGGCCTCGAAGTCCTCCACGCGGACCTGCACCACCAGCGCGGCGTTCCCGTTGGGCCCGTTCCGGGCATGGAGGCTCATGCCGTTGGTGACCAGGCCCCCGGCCTCGCTGCACGCGGCGACCACCTGCCCGCCCGGGCACATGCAGAAGGTGTAGCACCCCCGGCCCGACGGGGCCTGCCAGGACAGGGCGTACGATGCGGGTCCCAGGGCCGGATGCCCGGCGAGCCCGTGCCAGCGGGCCCGATCGATGGTCTCCTGGAGGTGTTCGATGCGCACCCCCGCGGCGAAGGGCTTGGCCTGCAGGTCCAGTCCCTTCCCGGCCAGCATCGCGAAGGTGTCCCGGGCGCTGTGGCCCGGGGCCACCACCAGGGCCTCGCAGGGAATCGCGTCGCCGCCGCTCACCACGACTCCCCGGACCCGGTTCCCTTCCACCACGAGGTCGGTCACCCGGTGGCGGAAGCGGACCTCGGCCCCCAGGCCCACCAGCCGTTCCCGGAGGTTCCGGACCACCTCCCGGAGGCGATCGGTGCCCACGTGGGGTTGCCAGGACCAGGCGATCTCCTCCGGCGCACCGGCCCGGATCATGGCGTCCAGCACGAAGGCGCACCGGGGGTCCTGGATGCGCGTGGTCAGTTTCCCGTCGCTGAAGGTACCGGCCCCCCCTTCCCCGAACTGCACGTTGGACTCGGGGTCCAGGTCTCCCGAGGCCCAGAATCGGGCCACGGCCCGGACCCGATCCTCGAGGCGGTCCCCCCGCTCCAGCAGGATCGGGCGGAACCCCGCCTCGGCCAGCAGCAGGCCTGCGAAGAGGCCCGCCGGGCCCGTGCCGACGATCACCGGCCGGTGGGCCATCCCCTGGGAACCATGCTCCGGAGGACGGTATTTGGACTCGGGGGTCCGGGCGACGCCGGGAGGGGGTCGCCGGAGAACCGCCTCCTCGTCGGGGACTTCCACGTCCACGGTCCAGACCACCGCGATGGAACCTCGGCGGGCGTCCACCGACCGCCGGACCAGCCGCCACGTCCCCAGGCGGGCGGCCGGGATTCCAAGAACCCGGCCCGCCTCCCGACGGACCTGATCGGGGTCCGCCTCCGGCGGCAGGCGAAGTCCCGAAACGCGGATCATGTGCGTCCTCCCGGAGGGCGCCTGGATGGTATCCCAACCGGGACCTCCAAGGCAGGCCGAACCCGACGATCCATCGCTCCACCGTGGAAATTTCCAACGAAATGTTTACAGATGATCCAGTTTCTGGGACACTGAGCGCGAATCCTGGAACCTGGGAAGGTCGTTCGGTGCTGCTGGTTGCAGGATTCCTCGTTTTGGACGGCATGTTTCCGGGAGGGAATCATGAAGGGATGGACGGGCGGACTGGCGTTGATCGGGCTGGCGATCTGGGCATGGACGATCCCGGCGGGGCAGGCCTCGCCGGTGCTGAGGTACCAGGCGGACCTGAACGGGGATTTCCTGCTGATCGGGAACACCCTGGGCTACGACTGCCGGGCCAGCGTCCCGGTTCCGGTGGTCGGCACGGTGGGAACCTGCGGGAACAATACCAACGACTCGGGCATCGACGTGCTCTGGCGCTCCGACAGCCCTGCCGCGGGCCAGGCGTCCGCCAACACGGGTGTTTCGGTCTCCCAGGCCCGGTCCACCGCCGTGCTGACCATCCCTCCCGGGGCGGAGGTCGTCTTCGCCCGGCTCTACTGGAGCGCCTTTCGGTCCAGCGCGGACCTCGCGGCGACCATCGAATTCCCCTCGGCATCGGGGGTGATGGCGGTGGACGCGGACCAGTCGTGGTTCGTGACCCAGCCCTCCTCGACGCGGACCTTCTACCAGTCGGCCGCCGACATCACGGCCTTCGTCCAGCAGCACGGAAGCGGGGCCTACCGGGTCAGCGGGGTCGAGGTCGCGCCGGTGACCGACGTCACCGAGGAGACCAACTACGCCGCCTGGTGGATGGTGGTGGTTTTCCGGGACCCGACCCAGCCGCTGCGGAATCTGGCGGTCTTCGAGGGGTTCGACCTGGTGGACCAGAACACGACCGCCGTGGCCAATCTCACCGGCTTCCTGGTGCCCAACGCCGGCTATGACGCGAAACTGGGCGTGGTGGCCTACGAGGGCGACAACGGGGTCAGCGGGGATCGGCTCGCCTTCAACGGGACGTACCTGGCCGACGGGCTGGGTGGCACCAGCGACTTCTTCAACAGCACCCGGACCTGGCTGGGAAGCCCCGTGTCGATTCCGGGCGACCTTCCCCAGATGACCGGCGGGCTCGGGAGCATGACGGGGGTCGATTTCGACGTGGTGGACGTGAAGACCCTGGTCTCCGCCGGGGACACCTCCGCGGTGATCCGGGCCACCAGCACCCAGGACGTGTACCTGCTGGGCGGCTTCGTGACCTCGATCTCCACCTACCGGCCGGACTTCATCGAAACGCGGAAGACCGTCGTGGACCTGAACGGGGACCTGCTGCAGCCCGGGGACCTGCTGGAATACTCCATCAGCACCCGCAACCTGGGCAACGATGCGGCGCTGAACGTCGTGCTGAAGGACGCACTGGCCCTGGGACTGGACCTGGTTCCAGGGTCCATGGCCATCGTGTCAGGTCCCAATGCCGGCAGCCTGACCGAGGCCGCCGGGGACGACCAGGGGGACTGGGACCCGATCACGCGCCTGCTGACCTTCCGGCTGGGAACCGGGGCCGATGCGGGGCAGGGGGGACGCCTGGAGATCGGCCAGGAGACGGCGGTCGTCTTCCGGGCGCAGTTCCTGGGCACGGTGCCCGGGGTTGTCCGGAACCAGGCCTGGCTCGTGGCATCGGGCGAGGCCGGCGCGCCCTTGACCACCTGGCTGTCCGACGGCGACGAGGGAACCACGGGAGCCCAGCCCACGGACCTGATGCCCGACAGCGACGGCGACGGGATCCCCGACGACCGGGACAACTGCGTGCTGACGCCGAATCCGGACCAGCGGGATGACGACGGCGACGGCGTGGGGAACGCCTGCGACGACGACTGGGACAACGACGGGATCCCGAACACCGAGGACAACTGCCCTCTGGTGCCGAATCCGGGCCAGGCGGACCTGGACCTGGACGGGATCGGCGATGCCTGTGACGGGGACGTGGACGGGGACGGCGTGCTGAACACCGCGGACAACTGCCCGCGGGTCCCGAACGCGGATCAGGCGGACCTGGACCTGGACGGCCTGGGGGACGCCTGCGACGACGACATCGACGGGGACGGCGTGTCGAACGACCTGGACAACTGCCCGCTGGTCCCGAACTCGAACCAGGCGGACCTGGATGACGACGGGTTCGGGGACGCCTGCGACGACGACATCGACGGGGACGGCGTGCGGAACACCGCGGACAACTGCCCGACGGTGCCCAACGAGGACCAGTGGGACACGGACCTGGACGGGCTGGGGGACGCCTGCGACCCGGACCTGGACGGGGACGGGGAGCCGAACGGGGAGGACAACTGCCCGACGGTGGCCAACCCGGACCAGGCGGACCTGGACCTGGACGGGTTCGGGGATGCCTGCGACCCGGACATCGACGGGGACGGCTGGTACAACGACCAGGACAACTGCCCGACGGTGCCGAACGAGGACCAGGCAGACCTGGACGGGGACGGGATCGGCGACGCCTGCGACGAGGACTGGGACAACGACGGGATCCCGAACACCGAGGACAACTGCCCTCGCCACTGGAATCCGAACCAGAGGGACCTGGACCAGGACGGCTTCGGGGACGCCTGCGACGACGACATCGACGGGGACGGCTGGTACAACGACGACGACAACTGCCCCTGGGTGGCCAATCCGGGCCAGGAGGACGGGGACGACGACGGGATCGGCGACGTCTGCGAGACGGACAACGACGACGACGGCATTCCCAACGAGGACGACAACTGCCCCGACGTCTTCAACCCGGACCAGGCGAACCTGGACATGGACGACCTGGGGGATGCCTGCGACGACGACATCGACGGGGACGGCATTCCCAACCTCCAGGACAACTGCGTGACGATCCCGAACCCGAAGCAGTCGGACCTGGACGAGGACGGCATCGGCGACGCCTGCGACCCGGATCTGGACGGGGACGGGGTCTTGAACGAGGCGGACAACTGCCCCGCGGTGGCCAACGAGGACCAGGCGGACCTGGACCTGGACGGGCTGGGGGACGCCTGCGACCCGGACGTGGACGGCGACGGCCTTCCGAACCTGGACGACAACTGCCCGCGGGTGGCCAACGAGGACCAGGCCGACCTCGACGACGACGGGATCGGGGACGCCTGCGACGGGGACTGGGACGGCGACGGGGTGGCGAACGGCCAGGACAACTGCCCGCAGGTGGCCAACGAGGACCAGGCCGACCTCGACGACGACGGGATCGGGGACGCCTGCGACCCGGACATCGACGGCGACGACGTCGACAACGGCGAGGACAACTGCCCGCGGACGTACAACCCGGACCAGGCGGACCGGAACGAGGACGGGATCGGAGACGCCTGCGAGGGGGACCGGGACTCGGATGGCATTTCCGACGATCTGGACAACTGCCCCGATGTGAACAACCCGGACCAGTCGGACCTGGACGAGGACGGGATCGGGGACGCCTGCGACCCGGACATCGACGGCGACGGGATCGACAACGGGGAGGACAACTGTCCCCGGGTCCCGAATCCCTACCAGGAGGACGAGGACGAGGACGGGATCGGGGATGCCTGCGACACCGTGGAACAGGATCGGGACGGAGACGGGGTGCCCGATGCCGAAGACAACTGCCCCCTGGTCCCGAATCCCGACCAGGCGGACCAGGACCAGGACGGCCTGGGGGACGCCTGCGACGACGACTGGGACGGGGACGGAGTGCCGAACGGGTCAGACAACTGTCCCAGGACCCCCAACCCGGGCCAGGAGGACGAGGACCAGGACGGGATCGGGGATGCCTGCGACACGGTGGCAGGGGACCGGGACGGCGACGGGATTCCCGACGAGGAGGACAACTGCCCCCTGGTCTGGAACCCCTACCAGGAGGACCAGGACCAGGATGGAACCGGCGATGCCTGCGACCCCGACATCGACGGGGACGGCATCCCGAACGACCGGGACAACTGCCCCCGGGTGGCCAATCCGGGACAGGCGGACGCCGACGGGAACGGCATCGGGGATGCCTGCGATTCTGGGACGGACGACGGGGACCGGGACGGCATCCCGAACGCCCAGGACAACTGCCCGGGCGTCCACAACCCGGACCAGGCCGACGGGGACGGGGACGGCATCGGGGATGTCTGTGACGAGGACTGGGACAACGACAGCGTGAAGAACTGGCAGGACAACTGCCCCGTGCTGGCGAACCCCGATCAGCAGGACCGCGACGGGGACGGGGTGGGGGACGAGTGCCAGACGGACCACCTGACGCTGACGGGCGGGGCCTGTTCGGCCACCCCCGCATCCCCGGCTCGCTTCCCCCTCGGGGGCCTGCTGCTGCTGGCGGCGGGGCTGGGCCTCTGGTTCCGGCGGCACCTCGGGCGGGTCCTCGGGGCGATCGGGCTGGTCCTGATCCTGGGGCTGCCCGTGCCTTCCCAGGCCCAGGAGGTGAACGTCCAGGCCCTGGAGGTGTCCCCCTTTCGCCAGGACCTCGTGACGGTCGGCAAGGGCCTGGCGCGGCCCCAGTGGGAATGGAACGTCGGGCTGCTGCTCGACTACCAGAACGACCCCCTGGTGCTCCGGAGCACGCTGGGCGGCGTGCAGATGCGCCGCGTGGTGTCGGACCAGCTCTCGGGACACGTGCTGGGGTCCGTGGCGCTGCTGGACTTCCTCGACGTCGGCCTGGTGCTGCCCGTGGTCGCCTGGCAGCGGGGCGCCGGCCTTCCCGGGGAGCCCTCCCCGAAGTCCTTCGGCGTCGGGGATCTGCGACTGCACCTGCGGTTCATGATGTTCCAGACGAAGGACCGGGTCTTCAGCATCGCCCTGACCCCGGTGCTGACCTTCCCCACGGGCCGGGAGATCGACCGCTACATGGGGGCTTCCACCGTCACGATCACCCCGTGGCTGACCACGGGCCTGGAGTGGGCCCGGGGCGGACTTGCGGTGAACGTGGGCTACCGGCCGATGAAGCACGATACCCTCTATGACCTCGAGATCGGCGACCAGCTGATGTGGAAGGGCGGCGCCTGGGTGGGACTGGTGCCGAAGAAACTGGAACTGCTGGCCGAGGCCTTCGGCGCCGTGAGCATCGAGCGGTCCCTGAAGGACCGGAACCAGCACCCGGTGGAGGCCCTGGGGGCCCTCCGGTACCGTCCCCACTGCATGGTGGACCTGACCGCCGGCGGCGGGGCCGGGCTCACGAAGGGCTACGCGTCTCCCGACTGGCGGGCCTTCCTGGGACTGAACATCGGGAGTTGCGGGGTGGAGAAGCCCCGGGAGACGGACCGGGACCACGACGGGATTCCCGACGCCCTGGACCGGTGCCCGGACGACCCCGAGGACAAGGACAACTTCGAGGACGGGGACGGCTGCCCGGACCCGGACAACGACCGGGACGGGATCCCGGACATGGACGACCGTTGCCCGAACGACCCCGAGGACCGGGACGGCTTCCAGGACGAGGACGGCTGCCCGGATCCGGACAACGACCGGGACGGGATCCCGGACGTGAAGGACCGTTGCCCGAACGACCCCGAGGACCGGGACGGCTTCCAGGACGAGGACGGCTGCCCGGATCCGGACAACGACCAGGACGGGATCCCGGACGTGAAGGACCAGTGCCCGAACGACCCGGAGACGAAGAACGGCTACCAGGACGAGGACGGCTGCCCCGATGAACTGGCCCGGGTGGAGGGCCGGCAGATCGTGATCCTGGACGTCATCTACTTCGACTTCGACAAGGACACGATCCAGCAGCGGAGCCTGCCGGTGGTGGACGCGGTGGCCGACGTGCTGAAGAAGCACCCGGAGATTCGGAAGGTCCAGATCGAGGCCCACACGGACCTCAAGGGAAGCGCCGCGTACAACCAGCGGCTTTCGGCGAAGCGGGCCGCCGCGGTGCTGAAGGCGCTGGAGGAACGGGGGATTGAGCGGGCTCGTCTCACCAGCATCGGCTACGGGATGACCCGCCCGGTGGTGAAGCCCGAGAAGACCGACGAGGACGCCCAGAAGAACCGGCGCGTCGAGTTCCGGATCCTGGAGCAGGCCCAGTAGGTCCCGGTCCAGCCTCTCCTCTTGGCTTCCGACCCTGGAGCGGGGTATCCTTTCCGGTGGATTCCGGAAGCGAGGTTCCGATGAGACCCATTCCCCCGCTGCTGGTGCTGCTGGTCTCCGCCGTGGCGACGGCCCAGACGTTCCCGACGGCCCCGGCCACCCCCATTCCGGAGACCCGGCCCGAGGAGGCCCCGAACCCCGTCCGGAAGGCCACGGACAAGAAGGGCGTGGTGGTGCTGGCCCCCGTCGAGGACGGCCAGTCGGTGGTCGAGGAGGACGGGACCCTCTACAAGCAGCGGGGATACCAGGGGGTGGTCCCGGGAATCCGGGACCAGGCCGAAGTGCCGGCGAAACGGCCCGAGAACGAAGCCTTCGCCGCCACCCGGGCCATCCTGGAGTGGGTCGGGTTCCAGCCGTTCCCCGCCTATTCCCGGGTCTTCATCCAGATGTCCGGCCGCTTCTCCTTCTCGGTGACCCGGCCGCAGCCCCAGCGGATCGAGGTCCGCCTGCCCAACACGGACCTGTCCACTCCCAACGATGGGCGGCACCTGATCACCCGGGACTTCCCCACCGCGGTGGACCGGATCGACATCGGGGCGGACCCCGACGGGACCCTGGTGGTCGGGATCACGCTGAAGAGGCCCGTGGGCTACCTGTACCGCCAGGAAGGCCGCTACATCTTCGTGGACACCGAGATCTGACCCCGATCCGACACCTCGCCCCGAAGGGATCCGGGGACCGGCTTCCGGGATGTTCCCGGCTTGGAAACCCCGCGTTCGGGGACGGGTCGAAAGGGTCCCCCGGACTTCCAAAGGATGGTAGGATGGGCGCCGGCCGGTTCGAGGGGGAGGTCGCGGGGTGCGGGTCCGGGTCCTTGTCCTGCTGGCAGGCCTGTTCCTGGCGGCGTCCCTGGCCGGGGCACAACCCTCGTCCGGGTCGGTCGAGGATGCCCTGGCGCGCCTCCAGGATCGGAGTGCCAAGGTGCGGGCCCAGGCCGCGCTGGTCCTGGGATCGATGGATCCCGACGACCGGATCCGAGCTGCCCTGAGGGAGAGCCTGTCCGATCCGTCGCCCATCGTTCGCGCCGCTGCGGCAAAGGCCCTGGGGCGAAGACCCTCGCCCGACCTGCTGGACGCCCTGGAGGAACTGGCCCGGGACCCGGACCCGATGGTGACGAAGTGGGCTTCCTGGGCCCTCCGGCGGACCATTGCCACGGTGAGCCGCCTGCGGATCACCGACACGGTGCTGCGCATCTCGGGGACCCGGGAGAGTTCGACGGTCGGCCGGACCTTCGAAAGCGAACTGCTTCGCGGACTGCTGTCCTCCGAGGGGCCCTTCGAACTGGATCCCAGGGAATCGACCCTGGATTTCTCCGAGGACTCCCCCCGGGATCCGGACCCGGGGCCCTCCACCGCCGACGTCAACCGCTGGATGCGGGACGGGAGGTTCGAGATGGCGGCTGTGGAGGACGGGGATGAAGGGAAGCGGGCCCGGGAGGATCGGCCCTGTCCCCTCCGGATTTCGGGAACGGTCGAGATGCGGGAGGGCGACCGGGAGGTGGTCGTCCAGGCCTCGATCCGGCTGGTGATGGCAGACGGGTTCGAGGTGCTGGAGGGCAGGGCGAACGTACGGGCCGCTCCTCCGGCGGGGGATCCGAGGGATCGGGACGAATACAGCATCGAGGTCACCCCCGCGCAGTTGCGGATCCAGGCTGCCGGGGAGGCTGGACGCAAGGTCGCGGAGGACCTGCGCCGGCGGCTCCGGCAGGTCCTTCAGGACGGGAGACAGGAGGAGGGCGGATCATGACGACGGCCAGGGATCTTCGGAAGCGGGTGCTGGTGAACTACTCCTTCCAGTTGCGCTACTCCGTGGTCCTGGCCGGCATCGTGCTCGTCATCTTCGTGCTGCTCGGTGCGCTGTACCGGGAAGCCCTGCGGGAGCAGAAGGCGCTGCTGGGGCTGTCGGCGATCTCGCAGACGGCGGTCCTCACCGACGAGGACCGGGATTTCGACCAGGACCTTTCGTCCCGGGTGGACGAGGAGGACCAGCGGAGGGTGGCGTCACTGGCCATCGGCGCGGCAATCCTGGTCGCAATGCTGGCCTGGCTGGGCATCCGCCTGTCCTTCCGGGCGGCGGGACCGGCGATCGCGGTCTCCCGGATGCTCCGGTCGATGGCCGAGGGGGATTTCCAGGGCCTGCGGAGGTTCCGCCATGGCGACGACTTCCGCTTCCTCGAAGAGGACGTGTTCGCGCTGCGGGATGCCTGCCGGCGGGACGCCCTGGAGGAGGTCGAGATGTTGGACCGGGTGCTGGCATTCCTGGAGAGATCCCCGGGGGAGGGGACGGCCGCCCTGGCGGAGGCGATCCGGCAGCGCCGGGATGCGATTCGTGGGCGGTTCAGCCTCTGAGGGGCGGTGTGGGCCATGCGGGTCTTTCGGGGATTCGGCGCCCTGCCCGGAGGGATCGGCCCTTCCGCCGTGGCGATCGGAAACTTCGACGGGGTGCATCTGGGCCACCGGGCCGTCCTGTCCGGCCTGGTCCGGTCCGCATCGGGCCAGGGAATCCTCCCGGTGGCGGTCACCTTCCATCCCCACCCGTTGCGGATCCTGGCCCCCGAGAGATCCCCCCTGCTGATCCAGGCCCTGGAGGACCGGCTCGAGGCGATGGAACGCCTGGGCCTCCGGGCGGTGGTGGTGGTCCCCTTCAACCGGGTCTTCGCGGACCTCCAGGCCTCCCGGTTCCTGGAGGAGATGGTCCTTCTTCGGCTGGGCGCCCGGGAGGTGTGGGTCGGGTCCGACGCCCGGTTCGGCCGGGGGCGGGAGGGGGACCTGTCGATGCTCCGGCAATGGGAGGCCGAGGGGAGATTCCGGCTGGTGGTGGCCGATGACGTGGCCTCCGGCGGCCACCGGATCTCGTCGTCGGGAATCCGCCGGCTGGTGGCCCGGGGGGAGGTGGAGGAGGCGGCGCGGTACCTGGGGCGGCCGTTCGAGATCCGGGGCGAGGTGGTCCGGGGGGCCTCCCGGGGACGGGGAATGGGGTTCCCGACGGCCAACCTCGTGCCCGACCTGCCCCTGGTGCCCGGGGAGGGGATCTACGCCGCCGAGGGCGAGGCGGAGGGACTGGGCAGTCGGCCGGCCGCGGTGCACGTCGGGCCGGTGCCGACCTTCGGCATCCGGGACCCGGTGGTGGAGGCCCACCTGCTGGACTTCGACGGGGACCTTCCGGGCCGGCGGATGCGGCTGCGGTTCCTGGCAAGGATCCGGTCCATCGAGCGTTTCGACCGGGTCGATGCCCTCCGGGATCGGATCGCCGAGGACGTCCGGATCGCCCGGGAGGTTCACCGTCGATGGGCCTCGGAACGACTTGACATTCAGGGGCAGACCGGATACAAAATGACGCCCTTCGGACCGGAAAGGGGGTGATCCGCGTGAATCCGAAGCAGTTGGAGTTCCATCCGCTGGACGTCAACGTGATGGAAGGCGACCTGGGGCGGGCCCTTTCCGCCCTGAAGCGCAAGATGGCGAACGAGGGGCTCTACAAGGAGCTCAAGAAGCGCCGCTTCTACGAAAAGCCCAGCGTCCAGAAGAAGCGGAAGCAGCGGGAGGCCGCCCGTCGCCGGAAGAAGGTGTACTTCGGCGGACGGTGAACCCGCGGGTGTCCCCTGGAGGACGCGATGCGGATCTCCCCCATTCTCGGGATGGTGGCGGTGCTTGGCGTGGCGGGTTGTTCCGGCCCGCAGGTCCAGCCCGAGGCCGCCGCAGACAAGGGTCCCACCTCCTTCCCTTCCTCCTACGCCGACTGGGTCCGGCTGAACCAGTCCCCCCTGATGGTCGAGGGGGCCCGAACGGCCCGGAACCTCTATGCGAACCCGACCGCGCTGTCCCGGGAACGGGCCGATGGGCCCTTCCCGCTGGGGTCCATCCTGGTGAAGGAGGAACGGACGCTGGTGGTGGATGCCCAGGGGCAGGCGCGTCCCGGGGAGGTCTTCCGGGTCTCGGTGATGTTCAAGGTCGGACAGGGGCAGACGTCGGGATGGGCATTCAAGGCCTTCGATCCGGCCACGGGCCGGGAGATGCCCCGGGACAAGGTGGACCCCGACGGCTGCTACTTCTGTCATGCCGACGTGGCGGGCCAGGACTACGTCTTCACCCGGGTGGGTCGCTGACCGGCGGGTCCGCGGCCTCCTCCTCCAGCCTTCGGGCCCAGTCGGAAACCAGTCGCACCAGCGAGTCCAGTTCCTCCCGCAGGCGCCGGTTCTCCTGGCGGGCCTGGTCCAGGAGGTCCTCCAGTTCCCGGATCGTCGCCTGCCAGGGCGCCGGGTCCGTGGAACGGGTTTCGTCGCTTCCGAAGGGCCCGTCCGGTTCGCCGGGAAGAGGGGGGTCACGGAGGAACGCTTCGGGATTCTTCAGGATTTCCGGAAGCCGACGGCGGGCCTCCCGGCTGCCCAGACCCTCCCGGTGGACCAGGTGGTGGATCGCCCGGAAGACCAGCAGGTCCTCCCGCGAATAGACGTGTCGTCCGCTGCCGGTCCGGACCGGGTGCAGGAAGCCTTCGAAGACCTCCTGCCAGTGGCGGATGGTGGAGGGGGGCACGCCCACGGCCCGGGCGACCTCTCCAAGTTTCAGGTAGAGGGGACCGCCGGAGGGGTCCAGGATGTCCGTCTGGGAACCGCCACCCGGCTTCATGGATGCCTAGGAGTTCAAGAGGCTTCGGAGCACCTGGCTGGGCTTGAAGGTCAACACCTTCCGGGCCGTGATCTCCAGGGGGCTCCCGGTCTTCGGATTCCGCCCCATCCGGGGCCGCTTCGACCGCACCGAGAAGGACCCGAAGGAGGAGATCTTCACCCGCTGGCCCTCCACCAGGGCGTCCTTGATGATCTCCAGCGTCGTCTCGACCAGCCACGCGGCCTCCTGCTTGGAGAAGCCGCCCATCTTCTCGTAGACGCGCTCGATGATGTCCGCCTTCGTCATCCCTCTCCTCCTGGAGTTCAGGCCGTCACCGACCGGACGATCCGGCCGAATCCCTCGGGATCATGCACCGCGATGTCCGCGAGCACCTTCCGGTCCAGGTTGACCTGGTGGGTCCCCAGGGCGTGGATGAAGTCGCTGTAGCGGGTGCCGTTCATCCGGCAGGCCGCGTTGATCCGGGCGATCCACAGGGATCGGAAGTCGCGCTTCTTCAGTTTCCGGTGGATCGTCGCGAAGGCCCAGGCACGGTGGACGGTTTCGACCGTCCGCCGCCACGTGGTCCTTCGGCGTCCCCAGAACCCCTGGGCCGCCTTGAAGATCTTGTTGGTGCGCCGCCGGCGCTTGAACCCGCGTTTCACTCGAGCCATGGTCCGTACCTCCTCGACCGATTACAGGCCGGGCAGCAGGCGCCGCACCTTCGCCATGTCCGCCCCGGACACCAGCGTGGACTTCCGCAGTCCGCGCTTCCTCTTGGAATCCTTCTTCGTCAGGATGTGGCTGTGAAAGGCCTTCTTGCGGGCGACCTTTCCGCTGCCGGTGGCGCGAAGGCGCTTCGCCGCCGCCCTATTGGTCTTCATTTTCGGCATGTTCCCCCTCCGGTTTCTTCCGGGCCACCGGGCCCTTCGACAGCAGGTACATCGCCAGCATCCGCGTTTCCATGCGGGGCGGCCGCTCCAGCACGCCGACGTCCATCAGTTCCGCGGCGATGCGCTCCATCGTCTGCTGGCCCAATCCGGCGAACTGGATCTCCCGTCCCCGGAAATACATCACGAACTTGACCTTGTGGCCCTCCATCAGGAACTCGCGGGCCTGGCGGATCTTGGTCTGGAGGTCGTGCTCGTCCGTCTTGTAGCGGATCTTGACCTCCTTCAACTGGGCCACGAACTGGTGCTTCTTGGCCTCCTTGGCCCGCTTGTTCTTTTCGTACTTGAACTTCCCGTAATCCATGATCCGGCAGACCGGAGGCATGGCCATGGGGCTGATCTCGACGAGGTCGAGGCCCGCCTCCTCGGCCATCCGCAGGGCGTCCCAGAAGGGGACGATCCCGATCTGCTGCCCGTCGGCGCCGATCAGGCGCACCTCCCGGGCACGGATCCGGTTGTTGATACGGACTTCCTTCTCTTCCGCTTCGGCCACGTCCTTGCCCTGCTCCTTTCGCGAATGCCCCGCGAGTAGGCGCGACTGGAATTGAACCAGCGACCCCTACCGTGTCAAGGTAGTGCTCTCCCTCTGAGCTACGCGCCTGCCGGACCCGAAAAGCGTCGCAAGCATAAGCGAATTCTTCGGCCTGTCAAGCCCCCGGTTCGCGGAACGCGGGGGCCCAACTTCTACAGTTTCTGACGGATCGGGGGCCGCGGCCCCGCATCGCACCTTGTTTTGGCATCGGACGGTCCGCGAAATGCGGTGCCATAAACGACCGCCGACAGGACTTAAGAGAGTTGCAATGTTAACGGCGTAGGTGTAACGTTGCGGTGTCCCTCGTGGGGGCGCGGATGTTCACGCGCATCAAGAGGTCCGGGAAGCACCAGTACCTTCAGATCGTGGAAAACCGCCGGGAGGGCCAGCGGACGGTGCAGCGCGTGATCGCCACGG